>JBMDXU010000260.1:0-42788 GCA_048594485.1 Pseudactinotalea sp.
CGGAGATCGGGACCACGACGGCACCATCGGCGTAGACGATCGTCGGTGACGACGCGGGGTCGCCGAGGACGAGCATCGGTTCGGCGGCGCCCGGCTCGCCCGCCGATGTGGTGCTGTCGGTGCAGGACGCCGTCGGCGACCCGCCGTTGGTGCCGCACGCCGTCATCGTCACGATCGCCAGCGCCGTGGCGCCCATGATCCCGAGCACGGTCCTGGATCGCATCGGTCCTCCCTCTGTCCGTCTACGAGGATCCTGTGTCGTCGCCGGGGCGTTCGTCGCACGCGCGGGGAGAACTACCCCGACGCGGCCAGGGGTCCAGGCGCGGGGATCCCGATCGGTCACCGCCGTTAGCCTGGCGTCATGGCTGCCACGCACGTCGCTGCCCGTTGGGAGGACGCCTTCCACCGGCGTCTGACCCCCGTCCTCAAGAAGCGGGGATGGCGGCCACGGACGATCCCGTACATCGGGTACGGGGGCGAGAACTTCGTGCGCGTGATGGCGCGTTGCGTGCTGGGGCGCCACGTCGAGGCGGAGGCGAACGCGGACTCCGCCGCCACACCCGAGGAGCTCGCCGAGGCGGTCTTCGCCCAGCGCGGCTGGCGGTCGTACGTGACGGCGCCCGTCGGGTACCTGCCCGTGACCGTGACGATCGGGGGTCGCGAGCACCGGGCCCGGACCGACCGGTCCGGCTACCTCGACGTCGAGGTGCGGGGCCACGACCTGGAGCCCGGCTGGCACGACGTCACCATCGCCGCTCGGGCGGCCCGCCCCGAGACCGCCCGGGTGCTCATCATCGACCCGGCCACCACGCTCGGCGTCGTGAGCGACATCGACGACACGGTCATGGTGACGTCGGTGCCACGGCCGCTCATCGCCGTCTGGAACACGTTCGTCCGGCACGGGAGCGCCCGCAAGGTCGTGCCCGGGATGGCGGCGATGTACGACGAGATCACGGCCCGGTCGGTCGGCGCGCCGACGTTCTACCGTTCGACCGGGGCCTGGAACATCATGCCGACACTCGTGCAGGTCCTGCGCACCGGGGGCTACCCGGCCGGCCCGATGCTCATGACCGACTGGGGTCCGACCAACACCGGGTGGTTCCGGTCCGGTCAGGAGCACAAGCGGGCCTCGCTCCGTCGACTACGCGCGGAGTTCCCGCAGATCCGGTGGGTGCTCGTCGGCGACGACGGCCAGCACGACCCGATGATCTACCGGGAGTTCGCGACCGAGCACCCCGACCGGGTCGCGGCGATCGCGATCCGGCAGCTGACGCCAGGCGAGCAGGTGCTCGCGCACGGCACCCCGGTGGCCACCATCGACACGCTGTGGACGCCGCTGACGGCCGCGATCCCCGAGGTCTCCGGCGCCGATGGTCGCGAGCTCGGGCCGGCCCTGCGCGAGGCGCTCGACGCCGATGCCGGCCGCGTCGGCGAGGGCGGCTCGACTACTCGCTGAGCCCGATCACCTCGAAGGGGATCGCGGGAACGCCACCGAACCGTCGTGCCGCCTCGTCGGCGATGCCGCGCAGCATGTCCTCGGGGTCGGGGTGCCAGGGCAGCGCCGCGAGGTACGCCTCGTGGGCCCGCAGCGAGCTGATCCCGGCGTCGAGGCTGTCGGCGACGTCGACGGCGTGGGTGGCGTGCGTCGAGCCGCCGAGGGCGGTGAACCGGACGCCGTCCCACCGTTCCAGCGGGACGCCGTCGTCGTCGACGAGATCCGTGAACACCCAGCGGTTGGCGGCGTCCCGGACGCCGTCGAGCACCGCATGACCGACGACTCGATGGTCGGCCATGTTGTACATCCCGCCCGGGAAGAACTCGCGTGGCGTGGTCGTGAGCACGACGTCGGGGCGGCGGCGACGCACCGCGGCGGCGATGTCGCGGCGCAGCCGCATGACATCGCTGATCACGCCGTCCGGATGATCGAGGAAGTCGAGGTGCCGGGCGCCAACGGCGTCGCACGCGGCCCGCTGCTCGGCGGCCCGCACCGGGATGGTCTCCTCGGGCGGCATGGTGTCGATGCCGGCCTCGCCACGGGTGACGAGCAGGTAGTCGACGATCTTGCCCTGCGCCGTCCACCGGGCGACGGCGGCCGACATGCCGTACTCCATGTCGTCGGGGTGCGCGACGATCGCGAGAGCGGAGCCCCAGTCCTCCGGAAGCGCCCTCAGGGGTGTCTCATCGGACTCGTTCATGGCACCAGTGTCGCCCGACGGTGTCGCGTTGGGGGCAGGATGGAGGGATGAGCGAACCGTTGCAGTCCGCGATCCCGACCACCACGCTGCGCCCCGGCGTCGACATCCCGCTGCTGGGGCTGGGCACCTGGCAGGCGAAGGAGGGCGAGGCGTACGAGGCGGTGCGCACCGCGCTCGACCTCGGCTACCGCCACATCGACACCGCTCGCGCCTACGGCAACGAGGAGGAGGTGGGGCGCGCCGTCCGCGACAGCGGCATCGACCGGTCCGAGATCGTCGTCACCACGAAGCTGCCGCCCGACGACGCCGACGACGCCCCGCGGATCATCGACGAGTCGCTCGCGAAGCTCGGCCTGGACCACATCGATCTCTGGCTCGTCCACTGGCCGCCGAACAAGCGGGCCCGTCCGGACGTGTGGGCGAACGTCGTGGCGGCGCAGCAGGCCGGCAAGACGCGCGCGATCGGGGTCAGCAACTACTCCCCGGCGCAGATCGACGAGCTCACCGAGGCGACGGGGGTGACGCCGGCGATCAACCAGATCCCGTGGAGCCCCGCCGACTTCGACGCCGATCTCCTCGCCGCGCACCGCGAGCGGGACGTCGTGCTCGAGGGGTACAGCCCCTTCAAGCGCACCGATCTCGACGACCCGGTGCTCGCCGAGGTGGCGGCGGCCCACGGCGTCACGCCGAGCCAGGTGGTGCTGCGGTGGCACCTGGACACGGGGGTCGTCGCGATCCCGAAGTCCGTCAACCGCGAGCGGCTCGCTGCGAACCTCGACATCACCGGCTTCTCGCTCACTCCCGAGCAGATCGCCCGGGTGAGCTCGCTCGGCGACTGAGCACCCGCCGTCGCCGCCAACTCACCCGAGGGTGGTGCCGAACGCCAGCCCGAGGGCGTAGGTGGCGGCGGCGGCGCCCCAGCCGATGCCGATCTGGCGGAGCGCTCGGAGCAGCGGCGGCGCACCGGAGAGCACACCGACGATCGCCCCCGTGATCATCAGTGCCGCGCCCACGAGCACGGCGGCGACGAGGACGGCGGGGAGCCCGCTCATCCCGATCAGGTACGGCAGCACGGGGATGAGGGCGCCCGACGCGAAGAAGCAGAAGCTCGAGATCGCGGCGCCCCACGCAGACCCGATCTCCTCGTGGAGCTCGGCCTCGTGCACCTCGGGCTCGGCGCCGCCCCGGGCGGCCGCGAGCCGCTCGCGGGCGCGGACATCGGCCTCGTCGGGTGCCATCCCGCGCGCCCGGTAGACGAGGGCGAGCTCGTTCGCGTCGACGTCAAGATCGGCGAGCGCGTCGTGCGTCTTCGGGCTGGGTGTCGAGGCCGCGAGCAGCTCGCGCTGCGACCGGACCGAGACGTACTCCCCCGCGCCCATGGACAGCGCCCCGGCGAGCAGCCCGGCGAGACCGGTGAGCAGGATGGTCTCGCGGCTCGCGCCCGAGGCGCCGATGCCGAGCACGAGGGCCAGGTTGGAGACCAGGCCGTCGTTCATCCCGAAGACGGCGGCCCGGAACGTCCCCGAGATCCGCGCCCGACCGCGCTGCGCGAGCGACCGGACGACCTCCTCGTGGATCTGCTCGTCGGCGGCCATCGCGGGAGTGGCGTCGCGGTTGTCGGCGTAGTCGGAGCGGGACTCCGCACGCTGGGCGAGCGCGAGGACGAACACCGACCCGAAACGGCCGGCGAGCCAGGTGAGCAGCCGCGACCGCCAGGACGGACGCAGCGGCAGCCCGATCCTCGGGCCGAGCAGCTCCTCCCAGTGGACGGCGTGACGCCGCTCCGCCTCGGCGAGGGCGTCGAGGATCTCGCGCTCCTCGCCGTCCTTGCGGCGGGCGAGCTCGCGGTACACGGCCGCCTCGGCACGCTCCTCGGCCAGGTAGCGGCGCCAGCGCCTGACATCGGCGGCGGTCGGAGTGGTCACGGCGCGAGTATCCCAGGACCTGGGCCACGGGCACGCCCTCCCGACCTCGACCGGGAATGATGAGCATCCGAGGGGTCCGTACATCTTGGGAGGTGGGTGGGTGAACGGGGTGACGTCGGTGCTGTCGGCGGTCGTCGACGTGTGGGCGCTCAGGCCGCCCGAGGTCCTGGCCCTGACCACGCGCTCGGCGGCGCCGATCGCGATCGGGGTGGCGCTGCTCGCGGGGCTGTCGACGGCGGTGGGTCACGCCGTCATCTACGCGATCAACCGGGTCAAGGGCGTCAGGATGATCGTCTGCATCAGCCTGATGGCCGTGTACACGACCCTGCTGCGGGTGGCGCTAGCGGCGACCATCGCGGCCGTGGGGTGGGCTCTCACGCAGGGTCGTGTCGACGGCGCCACGATCGCGCTCGTGTACCTGCTCTCGCTCGCGCCGCACGTGCTCCAGGTGCTGGTGTTCATCCCCCATCTCGGGCTCGGGATCGGGAGGCTGCTCGAGGGCTGGAGCGTGCTGGCGCTGGTGGTCATGCTGGCCCACGTGCTCGCGATCGGGTGGTGGTGGGCGCTGCTGCTGAGCGGCGGCATCTGGCTCGCCACCCAGCTGATCTCCCATCTGCTGGCGCGACCGCTGGCGCGCACCACCTCGCGTCTGTGGCGCCTGGCGACCGGTCACGCGACCTACCTGACGGCCCACGACGTGCTCGCCGGCGCGCCGTTCGTGCCGCTCGAGCGGCGGGAGAGGCCGGCGTGATCGCGACGCTGCTGGTCGGCGCAGGGGCGCTCGTGCTCGTGTTCGCCCTGCTGTCGCCCCTGGAGTCGCTGCGGTGGTGGAGCAAGCGGCGCGACGACCCCGTCGTCAGCGAGCTCACCCGCCCGGTGCTCGACCACGACCCCGCACTCGCGGTGCAGCCGCGGGCCTTCGTGGTCTATCTGTCGGGGATCGGCTCGATGGACGGGTCGACCGACTCGCGGCGCGAGCAGAAGCTGCTCGCATCGCTGGCCGAGGCCCTCCCCGATGTCGTCGTCACCGCGGACGTCTTCCCGTACGCCGTCGAGAACCGGGCCCTCACCCAGCGGGCCAGCGCCTGGTTCTGGACGCGGGTGCGGGCGATGCGACGCGTCCCCGTCGCCAGCGCGACCCGCTACCTCGTCAACCTCCGCAACGTGCTGCGGGTGCTCGTGTCGGCCGACCCCCGGTACGGCCCGACCTTCAATCTCGCCGTCGCGCAGGAGATCACCGAGTCGCTGACCGAGCACGGGTACGACTGGGAGGAGCGTCGTCCGGTCGCGATCGTCGGCTACAGCGGCGGCGGACAGATCGCGCTCGGGTCGGCGTGGTTCCTCGCCGCGCTCGGGATTCCCACGTCGGTCGTCTCGCTCGGCGGCGTGCTCAGCGACGACCCCGCACTCGACCGCGTCGAGCACGTCTGGCACCTGTACGGCTCCCGCGACCGCACCCAGCGGCTCGGCGCGATCGTGTTCCCCGGTCGCTGGCCCACGGCCCCGCTCTCGGCCTGGAACCGCGCCGTCCGCGCCGGGCGGATCACCCGCCGTGAGATCGGTCCGATGAAGCACACCGGCAAGCGGGACTACTTCGACCGGCACGCCACCGACGACGACGGTCTCGACCACCGGCAGCTCACGCTTGACGCTCTCGTCGAGGTGCTCGGGGAGATCGGCGCTCGCCGCTGACACGCGACGACGGTTGTCCACAGGAGCACGCCGTTGCGCCGCCGTCCACAGCACCCTCCCGTGACGACGGCGGTGCGGTGCGGTGGTGGGCCACCCTGCTCGGGTGCGTGCCGCCGTCCGACGTCTGATCACCCTGCTCGTGGTCGCGGCGCTGCTCACGGCGGTGGTGGGGGTGCTGCCGTCGTGGTGGGCGCGGGTGCGTCCGGTGGGCCCGACGCCGGTCGCCGCCGCCCGCGTGAGCGCTGCGTGGGAGGCGCTGCGACGGCTCCGGGTCACCGACCCGCTTCCGCTGGACGGCTACCGGCGGGAGTTCTTCGGTGACCCGTGGGCGGATGTCGACGGCAACGGGTGCGACACCCGCAACGACGTGCTCGCCGCCTGGTTGACGGCGCCGCGGACCGATCCGCTGCAGCCGTGCCTGGTGGTCTCCGGCACCCTGCGCGACCCCTACACCGGGCATCTGGTCGAGTTCGTGCGCGGCGCCACGACGAGCGCCGACGTGCAGATCGACCACGTGGTCGCCCTCGCGGACGCGTGGCGCAAGGGCGCGTCGTCGTGGTCGCCGGCGATGGCGGTGGCGTTCGCGAACGATGCCGCGAACCTCGTCCCGACCTCGGCGGCCGCCAACCAGGACAAGAGCGCCGACGACGCCGCGAGCTGGCTCCCGCCCAACGAGGGGTACCACTGCGCGTACGCGGTCCAGCAGATCACGGTCAAGTCCGCGTACGGGGTGGGCGTGACCAGCGAGGAGTCCGGCGCCCTCAGCCAGGCCCTGCAGACCTGCCGCGAGCGAGCGGAGACGGCGTTGTCAGCGGGGGCGGATAGCCTCGCAGCGCAGGGATCGGGTGGTCCGGCGGCCCACGCTGTCGGAGGATCCGGTGCCGTTGGAAGGTTCGGTGCTGTCGGAAGGTCCGGCGCTGTCGGACGGGCCGGAGCCCGCGGAGAGGATGGCCGTGTTCGCACTCGACGACGTCGTCGTCTACTCGGCCACCGATCTGGTGACGGCGCTGCGGTGCGAGTTCGCGGTCCTCCGTCGGCTCGACGAGGTGCTGGGGCGGGCGGAGCGGCTCGAGGTGCCGAACGTGATGCGCGACCGCGCGGCGCTGCTGGGCCAGGAGCACGAACAGCTCGTGCTGGGGCAGTACCGCGAGCGGTTCGGAGCGGGCGTCGTCGAGATCGCGGACGTCGAGGAGTGGACGCGGGAGGAGCTGCTCGCGCAGCAGGAGCGCACGCTCGCCGCGCTGGCTTCCGGCGCCGCGGTGGTCGCCCAGGCCGGGTTCTTCGACGGGCGCTTCCACGGTCGAGCGGACTTCCTCGTCCGTGAGGATGGCGGTGGCGGGCCCCGCTACGCCGTCGTCGACACGAAGCTGTCACGCTCGGCGAAGCCGACGGCCATCCTGCAGACCGCGGCGTACCCCGACCAGCTGCAGCGGCACGGCGTCCCGTTGTCGCCGGTGACGCACCTGCACCTCGGGACCGGGGTGGTGACGTCGCACGATGTCACCGACACGATGGCCGTGCTGCGCGAGCACCGCGCGCACGTGGAGTCCCTGATCGACACGCACGCGCGCGGCACGGGAGCGGTGCGCTGGGGCGATCCCACGATCACCGCCTGCGGCTACTGCGACTACTGCCAGTCGGAGGTCGGGCCGGCACGTGACGTGCGTCTGGTGTGGGGGTTGCGCGGATCGCACCGTGCGGCGCTGGCCGAGGCGGGCATCACCACGATCGATCAGCTCGCGGCGAGCACCGGCCCGGTGCCGGCGATCCGTCCGGCGTCGCTGGAGCGGTTCCGCACGCAGGCGCGGATGCAGCTGGAGCAGGAGCAGGCCGAGGCGGCCGGGATCGTCCCCGCCGTCCGGGCGCGGGTGCACACGGTCGAGGCGCTCGACCTGCTGCCCGAACCCGATGCCGGAGACGTGTTCTTCGACTTCGAGGGCGACCCGATGTGGGTCGACGACGATCGCAGCCAGTGGGGGCTGGAGTACCTGTTCGGGCTCCGCGAGTCGCCGACGGCGGACCATCCCGAAGGTCGGTACGTCGCCTTCTGGGCGCACTCGCGCGCCGAGGAGAAGCAGGCGCTGATCGACTTCCTCGCGTACCTGCGGCAGCGGCGGGCGGATCACCCACGGATGCACGTCTACCACTACGCCTTCTACGAGCCTGCGGCGCTCCGCGCGCTGGCGGCCCGGCACGGCGTCGGAGGCGAGGAGGTGGCGGCGCTGCTCGATGCCGGGGTGTTCGTCGACCTGTACGAGACCGTCAAGAACAGCGTGCACGTCTCGCAGCGCTCGTACTCGATCAAGAAGCTCGAACCCCTCTACATGGGCGATGTGCTGCGCGACCTCGATGGCGTCACCGACGGCGGCGCGTCCGTGGTCGCCTACGCGGAGGCGATCGCACTGCGCGAGGCCGGCGATCTCGTGGGCTGGCACGAGCGACTGGAGGCGCTCGCCGAGTACAACGCCTACGACTGCACCTCCACGCTGCGACTGCGCGACTGGCTGCTGCAGATGCGACGCGACGCCCACGCCGAGGCGCTGGACGCGGTGATGGCGGATGCCGCAGCCGCCCTCGGCGCTCACGCGATCGAGGTCGAGGATGCGAGCACGGGCCCCGACCCGGCGGTCGTCGGTGCCGTCACGCTGCCGGGCGTCCCGGCGATGCGCGAGGAGGAGGTGCTGGCCGAACGGTTGCGCTCGGCCGCGGATCTCGCCGACGACCCCGCCGTGCCGTTGCTGGTGGCGTCGCTGCGCTACCACCGCGCCGAGGACGAGCCGTTCTGGCGGGCCCACCGGGAGCGGATGTCCGCCTTCCGGGCCGACGCCGCAGACACACGCGACGTGCTCGTCGTGCACGACGCGAGCTCCTCGGCATGGGAACAGACCGAGAGCGGCCGATCGCGTCGCGTGCTCGTGCTCGACGGCCGGTTGGGGACCGGCAGCACGATCGAACCCGGGCAGGAGGTGTTCTGCGTCTACGAGCCACCGCTCCCGTTCGGGATGCACCCGCGCGCCGGGCAGAGGCGGGCGGCGGGCTACGGCGACGTGCTGGCACGCACGCTCAGCCCGAGCGGCGAGGACCGGTTGGAGGTCCGCGAACGGCTGTCGCCCGATGTCGACGAGCACGCGATGGCTCCGGTGCTGATCACCCCCGGTCCCCCGCCCTCGACCGCGGGGCTGGTTCGCGCCATCGGCGACGTGGCGCGCGGCGTGCTGGGCGAGGGTGAGCCGGCGGGCGGTGCTGCGCTCGACGTGCTGCGCCGGACGCCGCCACGGCAGGTCGACGGCGGCGCGCTCCCGGCCGTCGCGGGGTCGCGCAGCGATGCAGTCACGCGGGCGGTGCTCGGGTCCGACGAGTCCTACGTCGCCGTGCAGGGCCCGCCCGGCACCGGCAAGACCACGCTCGGCGCCACCGTGATCGCGCGGCTGGTGAACGAGCACGGCTGGCGTGTGGGCGTCGTCGCGCAGTCGCACGCGGTGGTCGAGAACATGCTGACCCAGGTGATCGCCGCCGGTGTCGACCCGCAGCGCGTGGCCAAGCGTGGGCGTCCGGCCGGGAGCGATCGGGCGTGGCGATCGCTGGACGGCACGGCCGTGACCGCCTTCCTGTCCGAGGAGGGCGGGCGGATCCTCGGCGGGACCGCGTGGGACTTCAGCAACCCCGCGCGTGTCGCGCCCGGATCGCTGGATCTGCTCGTCGTCGACGAGGCGGGCCAGTTCGCGCTCGCGACCACGGTCGCCGTCAGCGTCTCGGCCCGTCGGCTGCTGCTCATCGGCGACCCGCAGCGGCTGCCGCAGGTCAGTCAGGGGCGGCACGACCAGCCCGTCGACCGCTCCGCGCTGGGCTGGTTGACGGGCGCGGGCGACGTGCTCCCACCCGAGCTCGGGTACGTCCTCGACGAGACCTGGCGGCTGCACCCGGCGCTGTGCGCCGCGGTGTCGGAGCTGTCCTACGCCGGCACGTTGCGCAGCGCGGCCTCGGCTGCCGGGCGCGCCCTCGACGGGATCGACCCCGGGGTTCACGTCGTGCAGGTGCCGCACCGCGGCAACGTGGTCGACTCCCCCGAGGAGGCGGCCGAGGTGCTGGCGCAGGTGGAACGCCTGCTCGGGCGGGACTGGACCGACGGTGAGATCACGCGACCCCTCGGGCCGGCCGATGTCATCGTCGTCGCCGCTTACAACGCCCAGGTGCAGCGGATCCGCCGCGACCTGGATCGTGCGGGCCTGGCCCAGGTGCGTGTCGGGACGGTCGACCGGTTCCAGGGCCAGGAGGCAGCCGTGGTGATCGTGTCGCTCGCCGCCTCGACCGCGGCCGACGCCGCCCGTGGCCTGGGTTTCCTGCTCTCACGCAACCGCATCAACGTCGCCATCTCGCGCGGGATGTGGGCGGCGATCATCGTGCGCTCCCCCGCACTCACCAGGCACATGCCGAGCGATGCGGGCGAGCTCGCCGATCTGGGCGCCTTCATCGCGCTCTGCGCCCACGCGCACGACCGGCGGCAGCGCCACCACACCTCCACCCCGGTCCCGACGCTCGTCGGCTGAGTCCGACGGCCGAGGCGCGCTGCCCGGATCGCCGCGGCGTCGACCGCCGCCGCACGGGCACGAGCATCGCCGCGTGTCCCGCGCACGGTTCACCAGCGGTCCGAGACGCCCTCCAGCGGCATCGGCGTGCTCGTCGTCGAGCGCAGCAGCGCGACGATGCGCTCCATCGCCTCGCGTGCTTCCGGGATCCGGAGATCCATCTGGTACTCGTGCTCGAGCGGCTGGCTCGTCGATCCCGCCTCCAAGAACAGCGTGTCGACGTCCGCCCCGGCGTCGATCAGTGCTTGTGACATCTCCTCCGAGTGTGCGAGCAGCGGGTCCTCGGGGCCGGCCGTGATGAAGGTGGCCGGGAACGTCTCGGAGACGTAGGCGGGCAGGGCCGCCCACTGGAACGCGTCCGAGCGGGTGACGTCCTTCTCGCCGGAGTACGCCCACAGCACCGTGCGCAGGAAGAAGCCCCAGGTGGCGTCGCTCGTGTCCGCGAGCCTCGGGTCGAACGCTCCGCTGCACAGCACGACGCCGCGCAAGGACTCCGCGTCGAGGCTCGCCGGGAGGCCCGCCTCCCGCGCGTAGTCGAGATCCGAGATCGCCAGCGCGGCCTGGGCGGCGATGTGCGCGCCCGCCGAGTCGCCGGCGAGGACGATCCGCTCGGGGTCGATGTGCAGCTCGTCGGCGTGAGCAACGAGATAGGTCAGGGCATCGTCGAGCTGGCGCACCGGTGTGGGGTAGGTCGCCTCCGGCGCCTTGGTGTACTCGACGTTCGCCACCGTGTACCCGTGCGAGGCGATGACGGCGAGATAGTCAGGCATCGCGTCCTTGGTGCCGGCGACGAACCCACCTCCGTGGACCCACACGACCACCGGCAGCGCCTCGGTCACGCCCGTCGGGTACAGCACGTCCAGCCGGCCGTCAGTGCTCGAGGCGTCGTAGACCAGGTCGATCACCCGCGTCACGTCGGCCGGGGAGTACTCGCCGACGAGGTCGTCGTCGGTTCCCGAGAACGCTCCGGAGTGACGGATCAGCATCGCCCCCGGCCAGGGGCTGAGCTGCGTCCAGACGAGCAGCGCGACGACCAGAACCGTCAGCGCACCGACCGCACGCGTGGGCCACCGCCACCACCGCCGCCTGCTCGACGACGCACCCGAGCGGCCGGTCACGTCAGCGCTGCGGGGTGTCCCAGGCGCTCGTCGGGCCGTTCGAGGAGTCCGTGCTCGAGGTGCTCGGCGACGACGGCGGGGTGGAGGTCGCCGGGCCGTTCGCGAACCGCTCCTTCACCATGGCCGCGACCTGGTCGGTCATCTTGGCCCCCTGCTGACGGACGGCGTCGGCGATCGCGTTCTCCGCCTGCGTCACCTTGTCCTTGACCGCGGGGTGCTCCATCGCCTGGCGCGCGCCGGCCTTGATCTTCTCGTACTGCTCCCGGCCCGCCTTCGTGCCGAGGAAGTAGCCGACTCCGGCTCCGAGGATGAACGCAAGCTTGCCCTTCATGCTGACCTCCAGGGTCGTCGTCCGGTCCCCCAGTCTCGCACGCGGGCCGACGCGGGTCACACGGAGGCGCGGACCTGCCCGGCCGCGGCGACGAGGTTCCGCAGGCTCGCGACGGTCTCCTCGTAGCCACGGGTCTTGAGCCCGCAGTCCGGGTTCACCCAGAGCCTGCGCTCCCCGACCGACGCGAGGGCCGCCGTCAGCAGCTCCACGACCTCCGGCGTCGACGGCACACGAGGCGAGTGGATGTCGTACACCCCGGGCCCGATGCCGCGCTCGAAACCGGACGAGGCGACGTCGGGCAGGATCTCCATGCGTGAGCGGGCGGCCTCGATCGAGGTGACGTCGGCGTCCAGCCCGTCGATCGCGCCGATCACCTCGCCGAACTCGGAGTAGCACAGGTGCGTGTGCACCTGGGTGGCGTCCGCGGCCCCGGCGGTCGCCAGCCGGAACGATCGCACCGACCACTCGAGGTAGGCGGCCTGGTCGGCGCGACGCAGCGGCAGCAGCTCGCGCAGCGCGGGCTCGTCGACCTGGATGATGCCGATGCCCGCCTCCTCCAGGTCGGCGATCTCGTCGCGCAACGCCAGTGCGACCTGATTGGCCGTCTCGCCGAGCGGGAGGTCGTCGCGCACGAACGACCAGGCGAGGATCGTCACCGGCCCGGTGAGCATGCCCTTGACCGGCGCCTCGGTGAGCGAGGCGGCGTAGCGCGACCACTCGACCGTGATCGGCTCCGGTCGCGAGACGTCACCCCACAGGATCGACGGACGCGTGCAGCGCGACCCGTACGACTGCACCCAGCCGTTCCGGGTGACCGCGAAGCCGTCGAGGTGCTCGGCGAAGTACTGCACCATGTCGTTGCGCTCGGGCTCGCCGTGCACGAGGACGTCGAGACCGAGCTCCTCCTGGAGCTCGATGACGCGACCGATCTCGGCCCTCATCGCCTCGGTGTACGCGGCGTCGTCGATCTCACCCGTGCGCAGCTGCGCTCGGGCGACACGCAGGTCGGTGGTCTGCGGGAACGATCCGATGGTCGTCGTCGGCAGCGGCGGCAGGTCGAGCACGGCGTCCTGCGCGGCGACCCGCGTCGCGTAGTCGCTGCGAGCGAAGTCGCTCTCGACGAGTGCGTCGGTGCGCGCGCGGACCGCGGCGACCCGGACGCCGACGGCGTCGCGTCGGCTGGTCAGCGCAGTCCGGTTGGTCTCGAACTCGGTGGCCGCGGCCTCCGGGCCGGCGGCGATCGCGAGCACCTCGCCCACCTTCTCGTCGGCGAACGCGAGCCAGCTGAGCAGGTCGGCCGGCAGGTCCGGTTCGTCGGTCGTGGTGTGCGGCACGTGCAGCAGCGAGGTGGACGTCGCCACCGTCACCTCGGCACCGCCCGCGGCCAGCGCGGCGACCTTCTCGCTCGCGGCGTCCAGGTCGGTCCGCCAGACGTTGTGGCCGTCGACCACCCCCGCCACCAGGGTCGGTCCGTCGGCACGACCGGTGGTCGGGAGCTCGCCCTTGACGAGGTCGATGCCGACGGCGTCCACCCCCCCGGCCGTGAGCGCGGCCAGCGCGTCGTCGCCGAGGGTGCCGTACGGCGCGGCGACGACCAGGTTCGGCCGGGTGGGCACGCCGGTGAGGGTCGTGTAGGCGTGGTCGACCCGAGCGAGCAGGTCGGCCCGTGCGGTCGGCCAGGTGTCAGCGACGAGCGCTGGCTCGTCGAGCTGCACCCACGTGGCGCCTGCACGTGCGAACTCAGCGAGCAGCTGGGCGTACGCGTCGACGACGTCGTCGAGTCGCGACAGCGGGTCGAAGCCGTCCGGGGCGCCGTCGGCCGGCTTCGACAGGAGCAGGAAGGTCACGGGCCCGACGAGCACCGGGCGTGTGAGGACGCCGTCGGCGAGGGCCTCGGAGAACTCGGCGACGCTCGCCGTCCGATCCCCCTCGAGCAGCCCGAACGTCGTGCCCGGCCCGATCTCGGGCACGAGGTAGTGGTAGTTGGAGTCGAACCACTTCGTCATCTCCAGCGGAGCGAGGTCGCCCTCGCCGCGCGCGACGGTGAAGTGACCGGCCAGATCCAGAGCGCCGGCACCGCCGTCGGAGCGCAGGTGCGCGAACCGCTCCGGGATGGCCCCGATCTGGGCGGCGACGGACCACACCTGGTCGTAGAGGGCGAAGTCGGAGGGGATCGAGGCGTCGTCGGTCGGCAGCCCGAGATCGGCGAGCCGGGCGCGGGTCCGACGGCGCAGGTCGGCAGCGCCGGCCAGGAGCGTGTCGGCGTCGGTGCGGCCGGCCCAGAACGACTCGAGCGCGCGCTTGAGCTCGCGACGCGGGCCGATGCGGGGGTACCCGAGGATGGTGGCGGCGGGGAACGGGGTGGATGCGGTCATGAGCGTCTCCGGTCGGTGAGCAGGGTCGAGCGCGCGACCGGGACCCGGGAGGGGCCGGTGCGCGCGAGGGTGGGTGTGTCAGCGAGCGTCGGCGGGGGCGGTGCGCAGTCCCGCGGCCGTCAGCACGTCCAGGGCAGGGCGTGCCGAGTTGAAGGTGTAGACGTGCAGCCCGGGGGCACCGGCGTCGAGCACGCCGGACACGAGCGCGACGCTCGCGTCCAGGCCGATCCGGTACCGCTCCTCGGGGTCGGCGGCCGCGTCGAGACGTGCGAGCAGCGCCGGCGGGACGGGCACGCCGGTCAGACCTTCGATCCGCCGCAACCGCTTCGGGTCCGTGAGCGGCAGCACGCCCGGCACGATCGGGATGTGCACACCCGCGTCGCGGGCCGCGGCCACGAACGCGCGATAGCACTCGGGGTCGAAGAACACCTGCGTGATCGCGTAGTCGGCACCGGCGTCCTGCTTGGCCCGCAGCGCGGCGATCGCGGTCGGGTCGGGCAGCGGGTCGCCCGCGTCGTCGTAGGTCCCGCCGGGGTAGGCGGCGACCGAGATCGACAACGCGCTCCCCGCGTCCGGCGACGGACCGAGCTCGCGCGCCTCGACGCGCCGGAGCAGCTCGACCAGCTGGCTCGCGCTCGTGTACCCCTCCGGGTGCGGGCGCCAGTCGGGCTCACCCTCGGGCGGGTCGCCGCGCAGCGCGAGGACGTCGCGCACGCCGATCCGCACCAGCCCGGTCACGATGTCGTCGAGCTCGGCCTCCGACGCCCCGACGCACGTGAGGTGGGCGATCGGGGCGACGCTGGTGTGCTCGAGGATGTGCGCGAGCAGGTGTCCCGAGGAAGCGCGGGTGCGGCCGCTCGCGCCGTAGGTCACGGAGAAGAAGTCGGGCTCGATCGCCGCGAGCGCGGCGACGGTGCCCGGCAGGTCGCGCTCGCCCTTGGGTGTGCGCGGCGGGTACAGCTCGAACGAGATCGTCGGGCGGTCGCTGGGCACGCTGAAGAGGCTAGCCGTGCTCATGCGACGCCGTCCGGACGGGAGGCGGTGGTGGCCAAGGTGAGCTCCATCGAAACCTGGCGTGAGCACCCTTCCCTCGGCAGGCCTGCCACTGGGGGTTGCTGCGGCGTCGTCGAGCCAGGACTCTCGGCCGCTCTGGATGGTTCGACGTCAATGTAGCGACCGTCCACCCGACGGTCGTGGGCTCTCACCATCCGGACCACGATGTGGGACGACGAGAAGCTCAGCCGTTCCATCGAGCCGGGCGTGCGCGGAACGGCGAGGTGGGCGATCAGGAGCGCGCGAGTCCGATGAGCCGGTCGAGAACCGCGGCGCCGTCGACCCGGAGCCCGTTGTGCAGCAGCTCGTCGGTGACCCACGTGCGCGCGTTCGGCAGCAGGGCCGCCGTCTCCTCCGAGAACGTGCGGTCGACGTAGGGGTCGTCGACGTAGATCGCCGCCGCGACCGGGACGTCGACGCCGGCGAGCACGTCGGCGTCGTACAGCCGCGGCCACGGGTGCGCGGCGAGGATCTCGGCGACCTCCCGGTAGGGCGCGAGGTCCGGGCAGTCCTCGAAGTGCCAGGGCATCACGTGCTCGCCGGTGAGGAGGGTCGGGTCGGTACGGACGTCGTCGGGCATCGTGCGTGCGGCCGACCACCGGGTCGCGAAGCCGTCGGCGTAGCTCGACTCGTGGATGACGGCGTAGAGCGGGTTGCGCCCGGAGAAGGGCAGCAGCGCGGGCAGGTCGGCGGCGAACGCCGGCGAGGTCGGGTCGCGCTCCAGCAGGTGGTGCAACGCCAGCGAGCCGCCGGTCATCCCGAGCTGGTTCCCGACGCCCTGCATCCGCCGCGCCGTGACCGTGGTCCCGTCGAGGAGGCGGACGTCGCCGCGACCGGCGGCGTCGAGAGCGGCCGCGAGCCGGTCCCGGTCACCGGGGAAGGCGGCGTAGTGACGTTCGGTGAGCCTGCGCATGTGCGCGTGCGTCACGGCGTAGACCTCGTCCGGCTCGCGCCCGACCGGCGGCAGCCCGCCGGTGACGTACACCTCGGCGAGGTGGTCGGCGTGCCGCGACAGGTAGTGCAGCGAGCAGAAGCCGCCGAAGGACTGCCCGAGCAGGCTCCATCGTGGGACGCCGAGGTGCTCGCGTAGCAGCTCTGCGTCGGCGACGATCGCATCCGCACGGAACCGGGTCAGGTACGCGGCGTCTGCTGCGGCGTCCCGCACGGCCCCGCCGTACGGCGTCGACAGACCGGTGCCGCGCTGGTCGAGCAGGACGACGCGGTAGTCCTGCAGGGCTCGTGCGAGCCACGAGGGGTTCGGCGGCGTCGCACTGGGTCGCGGCGACTCCTGACCGGGACCGCCCTGCAGGAAGAGCAGGTACGGGCGGTCGCGACCGCCGGGGGCCGCCACGACCCGGGCGAACACCTCGATCGTGCCGAGCCCCGGCTGGTCGTGGTCCAGCGGCACGTCGATCACCTGGTCGGTCAGGTCGAGGCCGTCCGCGTGCCAGGTGGTGCTGCGCGTGGTCATGGTGCCCAGGGTAGGCGCGAGGTCGTCGCTGGCGGGGTTACCGGCGCAGGCGCCGAAGCCGCCACACGTTGCCGTCCCCCGGCTCGTGGACGAGCTCGTCCAGAGCGGCCAGCGCGAGCGCGAGGCCCCGACCGGACTCGGCGTCGGCGTCCGCCATGCTCACCTCGTCGAGGCGGACGAGCGCTGGGTCGGCGTCGTCGGTCAGTGTGGCGGTCAGAGCCGTCCTGTCGACCTCGAGCCGCATGCTCACGTGCGGGTGGGCGGGGCCCTCTGCGTGCTCGACGACGTTCGTCGCGATCTCGCTGACCGCCAGCTCGAAGAGCATGCGGTCCTCGTCGGAGACACCCGGCACGGCGCTCCAGAGCGAGGCGAGCGCGGCGTGCAGCGCGTCGACGAGGCCGAGGTCGGCCGGTCCCTCCACGAGCACGTGCGCCAGCACCTCATCGGCCATCGAACGCGTCCTCGGCGACGGGATAGGCGCGCAGCACCCGGTCCAGGTTCGTCAGCTTGAGCACTCGGCGCACGGAGTCCGGAACGGCGGCGATCCGCAGATCGCCGTCGGCGAGCCTGGCGGACTTCAGGCCACCGATGAGGGCGCCGATCCCGGAGGAGTCGATGAACTCCGTCGCCGCCATGTCGACCACCACGTGCGGGCGGCCCGCGGCGACGGCGTCGTCGACGGCCTGGCGCAGTCGCGGCGCTCCGGTGGCGGTGAGCCTGCCCTCGACGGCGACGACCGCGTAGTGGTCCGTGGTGCTGACGGTGATGTTCATGAGTCCTGTCTCTCTCCGAGCGGTTCCGTGCGGGGGGTGAAGCCGCGATAGCGCGCGGCCTGGACGATCACGCTGAGCACGAGAAGGTCGTAGACGACCCAGGCGGTGTTGACGAGGGTGCCGGTGCCGTCCGCCGTGCCTATCCCGACGCGGACGAGCCCGACGACCGCAGCGATCGCGAGCAGCACCATCGCGGTGACTTGCGGCCAGATCTCACGCCAGGGCGGGCCACCCGCGGCGCGGCCGTCCTTCTTCGTCACGACGAACGACAACGACCGGCCCAGCACGACGTCGCTGAACGCGGTCACGCAGGCCTTGATCCAGACGGGGAAGAGCGCGAGCGAGTACTGCTGCCCTCGCCAGGTCCGGATCCCCCTGGCCACGACGAGGAAGAGGATCTGGTTGACGAGGAAGTAGGGCAGGAACCGGGCGAAGAAGTCGACCGACCACGCGGTGACCGGCAGCACCCCGAACAACAGGTAGATGATCGGAGCCGCGATGTAGACCACGGCGGCGAACCCGGCCAAGTAGCTCCACATCGTCGCGAAGTACATGAGCCGTTGCCCCGCGGCCAGCCCCTTCTTCATGAGCGGGTTGTCACGGAGCAGCACCTGCAACGTGCCCTGCGCCCACCGCAGCCGCTGCTTGAGCATGGTGCGCAGGTCTTCCGGGGCGAGGCCCTCGGCGAGCTGCTCGTGGTGGTAGACGCTGCGCCAGCCGAGGGCATGCAGCTGCATCGCGGTCGCCATGTCCTCCGTTACCGAGATCGTGGCCAGCGGCTGCACCGGTTGCGCCTCGCCGGGTCGGTCCACCCGCAACGCCTCGAGCAGGGCATCGACTGCGGCGAGGGCGCCGATCGGGGACAGCTCCCGGACCGCGAGCTCGTCCAGACCGCGCTCGTCGACGACGACGGCGTCGATCTCGGCGTCCCGCTGCACCGGCACCTCGCCGATCGCGGCGAGGTCGGCGTCGACGGCGGCGAGGTCGCGCTCGACGAGCCGGCGCGAGGCGTCCTGGATCGCGCGATGCACCCGGAACGTGACCTCGGCGATGGGTTCGCCGTCGGTCGTGGCGACACGAGCCTTCTCGACGACGCCGCGCAGCGCCACCAGCTCCGCGGCGACATCGGGGGGCGTCGACCGCTCGGCCGCCGCCCGTTGCAGCATCCGGCCCGAGGTTCGCAGCGCGGACACGACCGACTGCTCGAGGCTGCGGACGTAGCCCACGATGCCCAGCTGCATGAGCGCGTCTCGGCGCAGCACGGCGTTCGACCCGCAGAAGAAGGCGGCGTCCCACCCGTCCTTGCCCTGCTGGATCGGCCCGTAGAAGAGCGGGGCCTGGCTGCCGAGGGGGTCGGCGTCGTCGACGTTGACGAACCACTGCGGGGTCTGCACGAGAGCGACCTGCGGATCGTCGGCGAAGTAGCCGAGGGTCTTGTCGAGGATGCTCGGGTACGGCACCTGATCGGCGTCGAGGACGAGCAGGAACTCGCCATCGGTCTGCAGCAGCGCGTTGTTGAGGTTGCCGGCCTTGGCGTGCCGGGGCTTGTTCTCCCAGTCCGGCGAGCGCGTGATGTACCCGATGCCCTCGGCACGGGCCGCGGCCTCCATCGCGGGTCGGGCGCCGTCGTCGAGGATCCAGGTGCTGTGGGGGTAGGTGATCCGAGTGGCGGCTCGGGCGGTCTCCATGACCATCTCGATCGGCTCGTTGTACGTGGTGATGAGCACGTCCGCGGTGCCCGTCGGAGCCGAGCGGGGTGCGGGCCGCTGCCGCGCACGCCACATCGTGAGCGCGAACAGGATGGTGTCGATCAGGCTGTAGGTCTCGGCGATCACCAGGGGAACCGCGATCCACCAGGCGTCCCAGTTGACGGACGCGAGCCAGCGCCAGACCACGTAGTTGACGCCGAGCAGCACCGACAGCAGCGCGGCGACGCGGACAAGGAGGAACCGGATGCTCATGCGTCCCTCCGGACCACGACGACGGTGAGGTCGTCCGGCGCCGTCGCGGCGCGGGTGAGCCTCGCTGCCTCCGCGACGGCACCCGCCGGTCCGCCCGCCCGCAGCTCCCGCCTGACGTGGCCGAACGGGTCCTCCGGGTCCAGGACGTCCAGCAGCCCGTCCGAGCAGCACATGAGGATGTCACCGGGGTGCAGCTGTGCGGTGCCCTCGCGGCGCTCGTCACCGAGGTCCATCCCGAGCGGCAGCCCGGTCGAGCGCAACGCCTCCCACGTGTCGTCCGCGCGCAGGACGTAGCCGAGACCGTGCCCGGCGTCGACGAAGGCGATCTCGCCGGTCGCGAGATCCAGGTCGGCGTGCAACGCGGTCACGAACATGTGCAGCTGGGCGAGGTCGTCGGCGAGCAGCCGATCGATGTCGGAGACCGCGACGGCCAGCGGGCGATCCGGCGCCGTGCGCAACGAGGCGCGGACCCCGGCGGCCACGAGACCGGCGCCGATGCCCTTGCCCATGACGTCGGCCACCGAGAGCCGCAGATGCCCGTCCAGCAGGTACCAGTCGTACAGGTCCCCCATGACCTGACCGGCGGGCACCGCCACGGCGGCGAGGGTGTACCCCTCGATCTCGGGCGTCGCCTGCGGCAGAAGGGCGCGCTGGACGATCGTGGCGTGGTCGAGCTCCTGCTCGCGGACCAGCTCGGCCTGCACCCACGCCGCCAGGTCGCGCAGCAGCGCACGCTCCGGCGCACTCATCCGGCGCGGCTCGGTGTCGAGGATGCACAGCGTCCCGACCAGCTCACCGCCAGGCGCCTGCAGCGGCTGACCGGCGTAGAACCGCAGATGCGGGTCGCCGACCACGTACGGGTTGTCGGCGAACCCGCTGTCGAGGGCGGCGTCCTCGACCACGAGCATGTCGCCGCGAGTGACCGTGGCGTCGCAGAACGAGTCCTCGCGCGGCGCCTCGTTGCCACCGAGTCCGATCTGCGACTTGCGCCACTGGCGGTCTCGATCGAGCAGGGTCACGCTCACCATCGGCACCCGGAAGAACTCCTGCGCGAGGCGCGTGACGCGCTCGACGCGCTCGTCGGGCGGGGTGTCGAGGATCCTCAGCTCGTCGAGCGCGCGCTGGCGCGCCTGCTCGGCCTCGCCGGTCTGCCCGGCCCGATACCCACCGGTCAGCATGCCCGCTCCCATGCGCCCACCTCCGGGCGACCTCGAGCGGGGCCATGACCGATCAGCAGCCGGGCGACCCCCGCACGCCCGCCCGACCGGCTCCCAATCTAGCGATCCCTGCGTGCACCGCACCGCTGATCCGCACCGCGTGCCTCATCGAGCCGGAAGGCTCGGCCGCGTCATCGAGGACTCCCACGGCGGCACGCTGCGACACACTCTCTCGTCGGAACGTGGCGGCCGTCGCCTCAGCGCTGCGCGCCCCCGGTCAGGTCCTCGAGCGTGGCGAGCGGGACGACGCCGTGAGCCCGGCGGGCGAGGTCGGCGTCGAGCGTGATGAAGGCGTCCGCCTGCAGCCGTGCGACGGCGAGGTACTCCGCCGCGGCGGTCGAGACCTCCCCGAGATCGACAGCGATCTGGAGCGCGACGGCGCGCGAGACGCGGTCGCTCAGGTAGCGCACCTTCGTCGTCGCGAAGCGGTCGAGAACCGCCGCGGCCTCGCGCCGCTCGATCTCACCGGAGCGGAGGTCGTCGTGCACCAGCTGCAGGACCTGCGACTTGAGCAGCCCCGGCGCGACCAGGCTGTGCTCGGACGGGATCGGCGACGCGGCACGGACGAGCCCCAGCATCACGGGGGCGTCGACGACGAAGCGGGCCATGCCGAGATGGTGCCACCACCCGCCGACGTCCGACCTCGCCCACGCGCCGTGCCGGCGCCCCGGTCAGGCCGCGGGTCGCAGCGCGCGCACCAGCGAACGACCGTGCTCGGTCGCCGCGGCAGCGGCCTCCGCTCGGATCTGCTCGGCCAGCTCGGTGAAGGAGTCGAGCGCCGGGTTGACCCCCACCAGCGTGAACTCCTCCTCGACGACCTTGAGATCGAGCTGCCACACGTCCTCGAGGATGCGACGCAGCCAGCCGGTGGAGTGGTCCCAGCCCTCGCGCGGTGTGCCGGCCCCATAGGCGCCGCCGCGGACGGTGGCGAGGACGGCGGGCCTGCCCGCGATCGCGGGGGTGGCGCCCGATGCCATGCGCGGGTCGGTGATGACGAGATCGACCCAGGTCTTGACGTGCTGGGAGACACCGAAGTTGTAGAGCGGGACCGCGAGCAGCAGCGCGTCCGCGTCGACCATCTCGTCGACCAGGCGCGCGGCCAGGGCCGCCGCCTCGCGCTGGGCGTCGGACCGTTCCGCCTCCGGGGTCATCGACGCCGCGACCGCGGCAGCCCAGGCGTCCGCGGGGAGCGGCTCGGTCCCGATGTGCCGGCGGACGATCTCGGCAGCGGGGTCGGCGTCGGGCCGGGCGGCGAGCCACTCGCGCTGCACGAGGTCTCCGAGGGCGCGGCTGCGCGAACCCTCGGTGCGGATGCTGGCGTCGAGGCGGAAGAGAGTCATCACGTGCTCCTGAAGGACGAGGTGTTGTTCATGCGTGAACAGAAACGGTAGCACGATCCTTCACGCGTGAAACACCTGCCCGCTATCATCGACCCATGGCCGACGACGAGAGCTCCCCACGCTGGCTCAGCGAGGAGGAGCAGGCCGGCTGGGTGGGCACGGTGGGTCTGATGTGGCTGCTGCCCGCCCCGCTCGACGCCCAGCTCCAGCGCGACAGCGGTCTCACGCTCTTCGAGTACATGGTGATGAGCCGGCTGTCGATGAGCGAGCACCGCGCGATGCGGATGAGCGAGCTCTCGATGGCCACCGCGTCACGGCCCTCGCGGCTGTCGAACGTCGTCGGCCGGCTCGAGAAACGCGGCTGGATCACCCGGGAGCCGGACCCCTGCGACGGGCGCGGCACGGTCGCCACCCTCACCGCCGAGGGGTTCGAGCAGGTCCGCCGCGCGGCACCGGGCCACGTGGGAGCGGTCCGACGCTACGTCGTCGACCGGCTGACGCCCGCGCAGCTGCAGGCGCTCGCCGAGATCGGCGAGGTCGTCACGCAGGCGGTGCGCGGCGATCCCTGCGCCGAGCACCCCGACGCCTGAGGCGCCCGCACGGCCTCGACGCCCTCATCGCGCAAGGCCCCGGTGCGTCAGCCGTCGAGCCGCCGATCGCCGTGGGTCAGGGCCCTCATGCGGGCGATCTGCTCCCACCTCTCGACGACGTCGGCTCTGGTGGCCGGGTCGTCGGCGTCGAGGTACTCCTCGACGAGCCGATAGCCGAAGATGAGCAGGATCATCTCGACGACGTCGTCGTCGTGCACCGCCCCCAGGTCGAGGGACTCCGCCACACCTGCGTAGTAGGCCGGCAGGCAGCGTCGGTACAGCTCGACCATGCGGGACGCGTCGACGTCGTCGGCCAGCAGGCTCGCCAGGTCCTCGCCGAGCCACCCCCACCCCGCGGTGTCCCAGTCGATCAGGACGATCTGCGAGCCCGTGTCGATGATGTTCGCGTTCCAGAAGTCCCGGTGACAGAGCACGACCGGGAGCTGCGCGAGCCGGGCGAGCACGTTCTCGGCATCCTCGTCCAGCCCGACGAGCATGTCGGACAGGTGGCGCGGTAGCGCGCAGTCCGGTGAGCGGATGTAGTCGTGGACCCGCGGCCAGGAGCGGTAGTGCCGGTAGGAGCCCTCCGCGAACGCCCGGCTGCTGAGGTTGTCGATGCCCTCCAACGGTAACGGGTCGACGGCGAGGCGACCCTGCAACCTGCCGAGCTCGCGGGCCGCCCGGACCTGGGCGTCCGTCGACAGGGCGCGGCCCGAGACGCCCTCGACGTGCTCCAGCACCAGATGGATCACGCCTGCCTGCTCGTCGATCTCGGCGTCGTAGCAGGTCGGCCAGCGCAGCCCGGTGGAGAAGGCGGATCCCAGGTTCGAGGTGAAGAGATCGTGCTCTCGGCGCCACGACCCCGGGTCGCCGTGACGTTCCCAGCGATGCTGCGTCTTGTGGACGAGTCGGAACGGGATCGTCTCTCCGCTCGCGGTGCGGGCCGTGCCGGTGAGCAGCCGGACATCGCCGAGGGTGCCCCCGTGCAGTCGGTCCTCGGTCCAGTCGGCATCGACGACGTCGCGGTGCAGACAGGCGCGCAACGCGCGTGTGATCCGTGTGCGGATGGTGTCACCTCTCGTGGTCGGCGCTCGGGCAGCGGCGAGGCTACTGAGCACCCGGGCGACTCCTCCACCACAATTCGCCGCCCGCGCCGGTCCGCGCAGGTCCTAGGGTGGCGATCACGCCTCTTCACAGTCATTGGAGCCTGACCATGCCGCAGACCGTCCAGGGTGTGATCGCCCGCAGCAAGGACGCCCCCGTCGAGCTGGTCCCGATCATCGTTCCCGATCCGGGGCCGGGTGAGGTGATCGTCGAGGTTCAGGCCTGCGGCGTGTGCCACACCGACATGCACTACCGGGACGGCGGCATCAACGACGAGTTCCCGTTCCTGCTCGGCCACGAGGCCGCGGGTGTCGTCGACCAGATCGGTGAGGGCGTCACCGACGTCGCCGTCGGGGACTACGTGATCCTCAACTGGCGGGCGGTCTGTGGCCAGTGCCGTGCGTGCCGGCGCGGCCGACCCTGGTACTGCTTCAACACCCACAACGCGACCCAGAAGATGACGCTCGAGGACGGCACCGAGCTGTCCCCCGCGCTCGGCATCGGCGCCTTCATCGAGAAGACGCTGGTGCACCAGGGGCAGTGCACCAAGGTGGACCCGGCCGCGGCGCCGGAGGTGGCCGGGCTGCTCGGTTGCGGGGTCATGGCCGGCCTCGGCGCAGCGATCAACACCGGCGGCGTCGGGCGCGGTGACTCCGTCGCCGTCATCGGCTGCGGGGGTGTCGGTGACGCCGCGATCATGGGTGCCCGGCTGGCCGGTGCGCGCACGATCATCGCCGTCGACCTCGACGACACCAAGCTCGAGTGGGCCCGTGGGATGGGGGCGACCCACACGGTGAACTCGGGCACCACCGACCCGGTCGCCGCCATCCAGGAGCTGACCGAGGGCAACGGGGCGGACGTCGTGATCGACGCCGTCGGCATCCCGACGACCTACGAGCAGGCCTTCTACGCGCGCGACCTGGCCGGCACCGTCGTGCTGGTCGGCGTGCCCAACCCGACCATGAGGATCGAGCTGCCGCTCATCGACGTGTTCGGTCGGGGCGGCTCGCTCAAGTCGTCCTGGTACGGCGACTGCCTGCCGAGCCGTGACTTCCCGATGCTCATCGACCTGTACCTGCAGGGTCGGCTCGACCTGGAGGCGTTCGTGTCGGAGAAGATCGGCCTCGGCGACGTCGAGTCCGCGTTCACCAAGATGCACGACGGGGCCGTGCTGCGATCCGTGGTGGTCCTCCAGGGAGCGACGGTCCGATGACGCTCCGTGTCGAACGTGTGGTCACGTCGGGCACCTTCTCGCTCGACGGCGGAACGTGGGACGTCGACAACAACGTGTGGCTGGTGGGTGACGAGAGCGAGTGCGTGGTCATCGACGCGGCGCACGACGCGACACCGATCCTCGCCGCCGTCGGTGACCGCGACGTGGTCGCGATCCTGCTCACCCACGCGCACGACGACCACATCGGCGCCGCGCGCGAGCTCGCCGAGACCACCGAGGCCGAGGTCTGGCTGCACCCGGACGACCGGATGCTCTGGGATGTCGTCCACACCGAGGAGCCCGACGGCGAGCTGAGCCACGGCCAGCGCATCGCCGTCGGCGGTGACGAGCTGGTCGTCATCCACACGCCCGGCCACTCGCCCGGCGCCGTGTGCTTCCACCTGCCGAGCCTGCACCGCCTCTTCAGCGGCGACACCCTGTTCCAGGGCGGTCCCGGCGCCACCGGCCGCTCCTACTCCGACTTCGACACGATCATCGACTCGATCACCGAGCGGCTGCTGACGCTGCCGCCGGAGACGATCGTCCACACCGGCCACGGCGAGGACACCACGATCGGCGACGAGGCCCCGCACCGGCAGGAGTGGATCGACCGGGGCCACTGACCCACGCTGCTCGTCCAGGGCGCCCACCGGTGGGACGGGCCTCCGCCCCACGAAGGAGGTCGACGTTCCGTCCCGCGGTGGACGTCGTGAGGCCCTCGTGCTGCCTAGCGTGAGGCCATGCTGATCGTCGAGTACCTGCACCTGCTGCTCACCAGGTCCGAGGGCACGCCCGAGGGCTACGGCACCCAGCGCGGCTACGGCGAGACCGCTGCGCTCATCACCGATCTGCTCGTCGCCGAGCGGGTCGTGCTGTCCGCCGATCGGAAGCCGCGCGTCGAGGTCGTCTCGGCGGCGCCGACCGGGCACATGGTGCTCGACCACGCGCTGCCGCTCCTGGTCGAGCGCAGCGGCCGCAAGCTCGAGTCCCTCATCACGTGGCGCAAGCTCGACCCGAGTCGGGTCGTCGCCGAGTCGCTCATCCTCCAGGGCGTGCTCGCACGCGGTGAGCGCACCATGCTCGGGCTGGGCGAGATCCGCACACCCGAGCTCAACCCGGAGCCGGAGCAGATGGTCCGTCAGCAGCTCGCCGCGGTGCTCGCGGGCCAGGTCCCGGCGGGCATCGTCGAGACCACGCTGCTCGCGGTGCTGCAGGGACTGGGGGTGGCCCACAAGGTCCTGCGCGTCGAGTCGGGCGGTCTGCGCGCGGGCCAGCTCAAGAAGCGGATCGACGCCGTCGTGCAGGAGTCGCCGGCCGGCACCGCCGTCGAGCGAGCGGTGCAGGCGATGGCGGCCGCCGTCGCGACCGGCGCGATGGTCGCCGTCATGGCCGGGGGGTCGGGGAGCTGACGAGGCCGGCGAGCGGCGCCGTCGGGTAGTGGATCCACCCCTCGCGCAGGGCGAGCCGGGTCGACGGCGGATCGGTCGCCCCCACGGCGACCGCCCGGGCCACCATCGCGCAGAGGACGGCATCGAGCGCGTGATCGCTCCGCCGCATGGTGGTCTCGTGCTCGCCCGCGTCGAGCCAGGGCGCGGCAGCCAGCAGCGTGGTGACCAGCTCGTCGCGGGCGGCAGCGTTGGTGCGCCCCTTGTAGCCGCGGTACCGCAGACCCCAGATCTTGAGCGCCGCGGCCGGGTACACCTCCGCGACGGCGCCGGATCCGTCGCGCGCCACGTCGACGCCCCGCACGCGCGCCGCGGCCAGCAGGGTGGCGCAGCGCAGGGCGGTGTGCCCGATGAGGTCGGCGGAGACGCTCAGCGGGATCATCCCGACGTGCTCGCGCACGTACCGATCGGTGGCGCGCGCGACCATCGGCGTCTTCCACCCGGGTGTCGCGGCCACGTCCGCCGGGAGGGTGTCGTGGTGGTGCGCCAGGATCGTGTCGACGAAGGCCGTCGGCCACCCGAACGGGCAGTCGATCCCGACCTTCACGGCAGGTCCGCGGAGCAGGTCGAGCAGCGCGGCGTCGTCCGCGCCGACGGCGAGCTCGCGCACGCACGCAGCGTCGTCCGTCCACTCGAGCACGGCCACGCCGGTGCTCCTGGCCTCGGCGGCGAGGTCGATCCCGGCACTGATCACCGCGTCAGCATGTCACCGGCGCGTCTTGCACACGCCGGTGACATCGACGCCGATGGGTCACCAGGCGGGAGCCGGCCCGTCGCCGAGGTCGGGGATGTCCAGGCGGACGCCACCCTGCTTGGCGGACTCGTAGGCGATGACACCCGGCATCGTGAACCGGGCCGCCGTCCAGGCGTTGACCGGGGGCTGCGTGCCGGTGGTGACGGCGCGGACGAAGTCGTCGGCGAGGAAGTGGTGGCTGCCTTCGTGACCGTTGTGGGCGCCGTCGAACTCCTTCGGCAGCCGAGCAGCCACCGTCTGGTGCGCCTTCGCGAGGCCCGAGCTGAACGACTGCATCAGCGCCGGATCGACGTCACCGAACCCCTCCGGCACCTGTCCGGTGTGGGTGTAGAACTCCTCGCTGATGTCGAGCGTGGCGCCCTTGCGGTAGTCCTCGCCCTCGGTCTTGATGCTGAACGAGGCGCTGTCGCCGGTCTGCTCCATGACGGCGTCCGTGCCGTAGAAGCGGAAGCGCGACTCGTGGCCCTTCCAGTAGCCCACACGACGGAACTCGTTGGTGCGCATCGCACCGCCGTCCGCGAGCTGGAACAGCGCCGTCATGTTGGAGAACGTGTTGCCCCACTGCGAGACCTCGGCGTCGAAGACGCCGTCGCCGCGATCGTCCTCGATGCCGATGCAGCTGACCGACGTCGCGTACGTGGGCAGCGCGCCGAGCACACCGCCGATCGCGTGGGTCGGGTAGAGCATCGGGGGGTAGCTCGCGGTCGACTTCCAGTTCTCGCCGCCGGAGTACTGGTAGGCGGCGTAGAAGCCGTTGTCCATGTCGTGCACGTAGTCGCCCTCGGAGTAGAAGACGCGCCCGAGCTCGCCGGCCGCGATCTTCTCGCGCGCCCAGACGACGGCCGGGTTGTAGTAGCTGGTCTCACCCATCTGGTAGATCAGCCCGCTCGACTCGACCTCCCGCACGATCGCGGTGATCTCCTCCTCCGTCATCGCCATCGGCACCGAGGAGTACACGTTCTTGCCCGCGCGCAGCGCCTGCAGCACCAGCTCGCCGTGCGACCACCGCTGCGTGAACACCGCCACGGAGTCCACCTCGTCGGAGTCGATGAGCTCGTCCGCCGTCGCGAACGTGCCGGCGAGGTCGTACTTGCTCGCGTGCTCCTGCGCACGCTCCGGGACGAGATCGGTCACGTAGACCGCCTCGACGTCGGGATGGAGCTGCCACAGCGAGATGAAGCTGCGAGCGAACTGGCCTGTTCCGATGACACCGATTTTCATGAGAAGAAACCTACTCGATGCAACGGGTTACTCGTGTCACTTCTCGCTGCCGCCGTCAGCCCCGGGGTGACATCCGCAGCTGCGTCGCACCACCAACGTGCTCGACACCTCGACGTAGCCGCGCTCGGACCCGACGACCCGATCGACCGCGAGGCCGACCATCCGCGCCAACGGCTGCGCCACCGTGGTGAGCGGGGGCCAGGAGTAGGCGCCCTCCTCGGACCCGTCGAACCCGACGATCGCGAGGTCCTCGGGCACCCGTACGCCGGCCTCGTGCAGCGCGAGGAGCACCCCGATCGCCTGCTCGTCGGAGCTGATGAAGACGGCGGTCGGCCGGTCGGCCATCGACGCGAGCTCGACACCCGCCCGGTAGCCCTGCTCCCGGCTGAAGTCGGTGCCGAGCAGCGGTCCGGGCGTCAGGCCCGCGGCGTCGAGCGCGTCCTGCCACGCGCTGTGCCGGCGGCCCGGCACCGCGGGACCCACGAAGCCGATGCGCTCGTGACCGTGCTCGATGAGGTGACCGACCGCCGTCCTACCGCCCTCGTACCGATCGACGCCGACCCCCGGGACGCCGTCGAGCCGGAAGTTGAGCGTGGCGGCGGGGATGCCTGCCGCTGCGAGCGGGTCCAGGTCGCCGGCGTCGTGGCCGACGGCGAGCACGACGCCGTCGACCTGGCGTGCCGCGAGCTGGCCGATGGCCGTCGCCACTCCCCTGCGCGCGCTCGCGACCAGCAGCGCCAGACCACGATCGGCGGCGGCCTGCTCGGCCTGGTCGGTGACCTCGGCGAAGAACCGGTTGAGGACGCCGGGCACCACGAGCCCCAGCTGCGCCGTGCTTCCCATCTTCAGCGCGCGGGCGGCGAGATTGGGCCGGTACCCCAGGGTGGCGGCCGCCTCGAGCACACGCGCTCTGGTCGCCGTCGAGACCTTCGTCGAGGCGCCGTCGAGCGCGTAGGTCACGGAGGCGGTGCTGACCCCGGCGAGCCGGGCGACGTCAGCGCGGGTGACTCGGCGCACCCGCCGATCGTCGCGGTCCGCACCCGTGGGGGCAAGTCGGGGGGTACCGGCAGGTGGGCGCATCGTCGTCAGCGCAGCCCGAGGGGCGCCGGCAGCCAGCAGCGCACCCGGTCGCGGTAGTGCTCGTACGGCTCGCCGAACCGCTGGAGCAGATCGGCCTCCTCCACCGGGCGGATCCCGGTGTGCCAGGCGACCGCGCCGACGACGGCGGCCACCACCATCGTCCAGCTGCCGAAGAACAGACCCATGCCGATCGACTGGAGCACGCCAGCGGCGGCCATCGGGTTGCGCACGAAGCGGTAGGGACCGGCGATCACGAGCCGGCGCGCCGACCGGGCGGGCAGTGGCGTTCCCTCCCCCGACCTGGCCATGGTCAGGCACGACCACAGCCCGAGCGGGCTGGCGAGCAGGAACAGCACGAGCCCGACGCTCGCCCACGGCGGCTCGCCGAGCACGGACCACGCCAGGCGGAGCCGATCCTCGAGCGCGACCAGCAGCACCGGCGCGAGCACGAAGAAGCCGACCCAGAAGATCACCAGCTGCGTCAGGCTCGCGGCCAGGTGGCCGCCCTGGCTGCGGACGGGCGAGGGCGCGAACCGGAACGGACCGACGAAGTACCACTCCCGCGGCATCCGTCCCGAGCGCAGGGTGAGCGCGGCCGCGACCGAACCGACGCTCGCGACGCCCATGAGGAGCACACCCCAGCCCGCCGCGCGTTCGACGAGGCCGTACCCGAGCAGCGCCAGCGCGAGCAGCGACGTCCAGGTGGCCGTGACAGCGGCGACGCGCCAGCTCCGGCGCACCGCCGCCAGTGCCGATCCGCCGACGAACAGCACAAGATCGGGACCGACGAGCACACGCGGGTCCCACGTCCCGAGTGTCCACACCCGGACCGGCTCGCTGGCGAGCACCGCGACCCACCACAGCAGCCCTGCGATCGCCTGCAGCGCCAGGTACGCCCGCGCCCACGCGACCTCGCTCACGAGCGCCCGATCACGCGTTCTGCCGCAGGTAGCGCCCGAAGTGCGGCACCGTGAAGGCGATCTTGCCCCGCTCGCCCGAGTAGATGAGGCCCTTCTTGAGCAGCGCGTCACGGGCGGGCGAGAGCGACTGAGGGGTGCGATCGAGCAGCTTGGCCACGGCGGCCGTGGGCACCGCGTCGCCATCCGCGTCGGCGTCGGGGCGGTCGAGGGCGACGTCCGCCATCGCCCGCAGGTACTCGCGCTCGGCCGGGGTGGCCCGCTCGAAACGCGACCCGAAGAAGCCGACCGCGAGCTCGGACTCGGCCTCGGGGGCGGCGACGCGGACGTCGTCGGCGCCGATCGGCGACCGTGGTGCGGCGTCCCACGCGACCTTGCCGTAGGCCTGCACGAAGTACGGATAGCCGGCGGTGAGCTCGTAGAGGGCGGCGAGGGCGGCGTCGTCGAACTCCGCACCTTCCTCGGCCGCCGGGACCGTCAGCGCGAGGTCGGCCGCGGCGCGGTCGAGCCTGTCGATGCGGGTGTAGTGGAAGAGTCGCTCGCTGTAGGACTTCGACGCCGACAGCACGGCCGGCAGGTGCGGCAGACCGGCGCCGACCACGATGAGCGGCAGACCTGCCTGCGAGATCTCGTGACAGGCCGCGCAGAGGGCGGAGACGTCCTCGGGCCCCAGGTCCTGCATCTCGTCGATGAAGATGCCGACACCGGTGCCGGCGTCGGCGGCGAGCCCCCCGACGTCGGTCAGCAGCTCGACGAGATCGATCTCGATGTCACCGGAGTCGGCGCGACCGGTCGTCGCGGGGACGTCGATGCCGGGACTCCAGCGGTCGCGCATCGCCGCCTTGCTCGGCGCCGCGCGCAGTGCGAACGCCTTGATCGCTCCGAGCACGGCGTCGGAGTCGCCCGGGCTGCCGAGCTCGCGGACGGCGGTGTGCAGGGCCGCGGAGAGCGGTCGCCGCAGCGACTGGTCGGGGCGCGCCTCGAGCTTCCCGGTGCCCCATCCGGCTCGCACGGCCGCGGAGCGCAGGGCGTTGAGGAGGACGGTCTTGCCGACACCGCGCAGACCTGTCAGCACGATCGAGCGCTCGGGCCGGCCACGAGAGACGCGCTCGAGGACGACGTCGAAGGCGTCGAGCTCGCCGTCCCGTCCTGCCAGCTCGGGCGGTCGCTGCCCAGCCCCGGGGGCGTAGGGGTTTCTGATCGGGTCCACGATGGGACCGTATCGGGCTTTCTAGGACGATCGGCAGAGATGGCAAGACAGCGCGATCGGCGAGTCGTCCGCCGTCGATCGCCGTCTCTGCCGCTGTCTATCCGCCCGACTAGACGAGGGAAGAGTCCACGATCGGCACTCAGCGCGGTGCGAGGCGGACGATCAACCCGCGGTGGTCGGTGCCGTCGACGTCGACGAGCGCGGCCGCCGTCGCCGTGAGCGCGTCACCATCGAGGAGGACGTGATCGATCGCGGCCCCGAGCGGTCCGGGCAACCAGGACGGGAACGTGCCGTGGCCGCCGATGCCGCGGACGTCCGCCGCGTCGACGTAGCCTCCCGGCAGATCGGCGAGCGGGGCATGGTCGATCGTGGCGTTCATGTCGCCGAGCACGACGCCGCCCGGCATCGTCGCAGCCAGCGTGCGGACGTCGTCGAGCTCGCTCACCCACCGCCGCATCTGACGCAGACCGGAGGGCGAGAGCGCGAGCAGCGGAGGCGAGATGGGGTGCGCGACCGCCAGCTCGGGGCCGTCGCCGGTCTGCGGTGTCACCCGCACGACGCCAGGGGCGTCGGTCGCGACCTCCCGGTACGGCCCCAGGGAACGTCTCACCAGCAGCGCCGATCCGTACGACGGCGAGCCGGTCGCGCCGCCGTCGAACACCACGAAGTCGGCGCCCGCGGCGGCGAGGTCCTCGCGCAACCGGCCGCGGAACCACGACGACGACTCCGGCACCGCGATGACGTCGACGCCGGCGTCGAGAACGATGTCGACGAGCTCGGACCGCTCGACCTCGAGGCCGCCCTTGTGGACGTTGACGACCAGCACGGTGACCTCGTCCGGCCGCTCGGTGTCCGCGTCGGGCGGCGAACCCGCACCCCATCCGCGGGCGCCGACGACGGCCGCATGAGCCACCGCGGTCGCGACCAGCGCGATCGCCACCGCCGTCGCGAGCACCCGGCGCTCGCGGCGGCGGGCGTCGTGCCGGCGGCGCCGCCGCAGGAGCAGCAGCAGCACGGCCACCACGAGCATGGACGCCGCCAGGGCGGCCCGCGCCCCCACCGCCTGCGCGACGACGGGAGCCGTCGACCACGACCGCCCCGGAGCGACCAGAGTCAGCGCGGCGAGGAGGACGGCGACCACCGCCAGCAGCCACCGTGTCGCGCGCACCCGCACATCATGGACGCTCGAGGTCGCACACGGTTCAGCCGTCTCGACAAGTCGGTCGCGAAATACTCTGGACCCTCACGCGACGTGAGGTCCGATCGTGGAGGACATGACCGCGATGACAGACACCGCGATGACGGTGGGCCAGGTGGCCGAGCGCTTCGGCGTGACGGTGCGAACGCTGCACCACTACGACGAGATCGGCCTGCTGCGCCCGAGCGACCGCTCCCCGGCGGGCTACCGGCTGTACACCGCCGCCGACCTGGAGCGGATGCAGCAGGTGATCGTCTACCGACGGCTCGGGTTCTCCCTCGAGGAGGTCACCGCGCTGGTGGACGGCGACGCCGACGGCGTCACGCACCTGCGCCGTCAGCGCGATGCGGTCATGTCCCGGATCGACGAGCTCCACGGGCTCGTCGACGCCATCGATCACGCACTGGAGAAGCAGATGAACGACCAGACCATGACCGACGCCGAGATGCGCGAGCTCTTCGGCGACGCGTTCAGCGACGAGTACCAGGCCGAGGCCGAGCAGCGGTGGGGCGACTCCCCGCAGTGGGCGCAGTCGGCCCGTCGCACCTCGACGTACACCAAGGCCGACTGGGAGGCGATCAAGTCCGAGCAGGACGCGATCTTCGCCGAGCTCGTCCGGGTGTTCCGCGAGGGCGGCGCCGCGGACAGCACCGCGGCCGCGGACGCCGCCGAGGCGCACCGCGCGCACATCGACCGCTGGTACTACGAGTGCTCGGCGCAGTTCCACGCCGAGTGCCTCGGCGAGCTGTTCGCGGCCGACTCGCGGTACACGGACAGCATGGGCGCATCGGGCCTCGACGGGTTCGGCACGTGGGTCCGCGACGCGTTCCGCGCCAACCTCGCCCGCCGCTGAGCCCCACGGCGGGCGGCGGGGACGCTCACCGAGATCGGTGTCCCACGCCGGGGTCGGCGATCGCTTGCACCGACCTCGGTGCCGATCGCCGATCTCGGCGGGCGGTGCGCCGTCGGGCCGCGCGATCCGCCGTCAGGCGAGGCCGATGCGGCGCTCGACCTCCTCGACGGTCTCCTTGGCCTCCTGGAGCCCGACGCCGGTCCGCTCGCGGTAGACCTTGATCGCGACGATCTTCTTGCGCTCGCGCAGCAACGAGACGATCTCCGGCCAGGGCGCGACCGACCAGGGGTCGACGGCGTCCTGGACGGAGTCGGAGCTTCCGTAGGGGCTTGCCCCCGCGGCTCCGGAGGCCGTGGCCTGCCCCGCGGCGCCGAGGCGCTGCTCGAGCACCTCGATCCGCGCCTCCAGCGCGTCCAGCCGCGCCAGCATCTCGGGTGCGGCGTACGCGGTCGGGTCTGGGGTCACGGTGTGCCTCCTGCATCCATCGGGACGATCCTCACGAGCACCGCGCGATGGTCGCCGCCGGCGGGCGCATCGATGACGCGGCTGCTCTCAGCGTGCCACGTCGACGGGTCGATCAGGACGTGGTCGATCGCGGCGCCGAGCAGCGGCGCACGGTCCGCGGGCCAGGTCCCGACTCCCCCTGACCCGACCGAGCCGTCCTCGCAGCTCGCCCCGCGCAGCACCGCGTGATCGAGGGTCGCGTTGAGATCCCCCGCGATCACGACACGTTCGATCCGGTCGCACAGGCCCACGACGGTGTCGAGCTCCGACGCCCATGTGGGCACCAGCCCGCCCAGCGGAGGGACCGGGTGCACACTGAACAGCTCCGGCCCGACGCCGTCGACCGGCCGCGCCCAGACGCTCCCGAACGTCATCGACGGCGCCTCACCCTGCTGGTACTCGCCGAGCCCGGTCGACACCAGCAGCGCGGTGCCGTCCAACGGCCGCGTCCCCGTGGTGTGCGTGAAGACGTCGTAGTCGCCGGCGACGCCGTCGGCGACCCTCGCTGCGTCGTCGGGTGCGATCTCCTGCAGCGCCACCACGTCGGGGGCGAGCTCGTCGACGACGGCGACGAGCTCGGCCGAGCCCGGATCGCCCTGCACGTTGAGCGTGAGCACGTCGATCGCGCCGTCGGGTGCCGCTCCGAGCGGGTCGCCGGGGCTCGTGCCGCGCTCGGCGAGCACACCGAGGTGCCCGCCGCCGATCAGGACAGCGACGACGCCGAGCACGAGCAGCCGGCGGCCCTTGCCGCGCGTGCGACGCATGAGCAGCGAGACCAGCACGAGCACCAGCCCGAGCGCGACACCCGCCAGGCCGAGCAGCCCGCGCAACGCCACCGCGTGCAGCAGCGGCGGTGTCTGCGACAGCCCCACCACCGCCGGGTCGAGCGTCAGCAGCCCGCCGAGCACGAGCACACCGACCCCCACCCATCCGAGCACTCTCACCGCGCCAGCATGGCACCCGCGGACACCCGCACGACCCGGCCCCGCCGGTCGAGATCGCACTTCTGGCTCGAGATCGCACCGCAGACCGTGCGATCTCGAACCAGAGGTGCGATCTCGACCAGGGCGGGTGGATCGGTCCGGGGGTCAATGAGGTGGACCCCTGGGGGAGAATGGGTGGTCGTGACCGACAACGCCCCGACTCCCGCCACCGATGGCGGTGGCGGACCGGCCGAGCGGTCGCCCGGACGTCAGGCGGATCCTCGCCGGTCGGGCCGACGACGGCGAGGACGTCGCTCGGGGCGGTCCGGTCGTCCGGCCGAGGGCGTGACGAGCGCCGGTACGCGCGAGCCGGCGCGCGGCGACCGCGAGCGTCGTCGCGAGACCTGGAGGCCGCCGTCGCCGGAGCTGCTCGAGAGGCGTCGAGCCGCCGTGCCGGTGATCACCTACCCCGAGCAGCTGCCGGTCTCGGCGCGACGGGACGACATCGCCGCCGCGATCCGCGACCACCAGGTCGTGATCGTCGCCGGCGAGACGGGGTCGGGCAAGACCACTCAGCTGCCGAAGATCTGCCTCGAGCTGGGGTACGGCGTCGAGGGCACGATCGGGCACACCCAACCCCGGCGGATCGCCGCGCGCACCGTCGCGGAACGGATCGCCGAGGAGCTGGGGGTGCCGCTGGGCGGCGCCGTCGGATACCAGGTCCGTTTCACCGACGTCGTCGGCGAGACCACCCTCGTCAAGCTCATGACCGACGGGATCCTGCTCGCCGAGATCCAACGCGACCCGCTGCTGCGCCGGTACCAGGTCGTCATCGTCGACGAGGCGCACGAGCGATCGCTCAACATCGACTTCATCCTCGGCTACCTGCGCCGACTGCTGCCGCAACGGCCTGATCTCAAGGTCGTCATCACCTCGGCCACGATCGACTCCGCCAGGTTCGCGGAGCAGTTCGGCCGCGAAGGCACGCCGGCACCGGTGATCGAGGTCACCGGTCGCACGTTCCCCGTCGAGATCCGCTACCGGCCGCTGGTGCCCGACCTCCCGGACGACGGCGGCGCCCTCGACCCGCTCACCGACGACGACCCCGACGACGACGCCGTGAGCAGCCGCGACGCCATCGACCAGGCGACCGGGATCTGCCAGGCGTGCGACGAGCTGATGGCGCTGGGCCCGGGCGACATCCTCGTGTTCTGCTCGGGCGAGCGCGAGATCTCCGACGCCGCCGCCGCGCTGTCCGATCACCTCGGACCCCGCTACACCCGGCCCGGCGAGCGCAGCACGGTGCCGGGGGCGATCGAGGTGCTGCCGCTGTACGCGCGACTGTCCGCCGCCGAGCAGCACCGTGTGTTCGAGCCGCACTCCTCCCGGCGGATCGTGCTGGCGACCAACGTCGCGGAGACCTCGCTGACCGTGCCGGGGATCCGCTACGTCGTCGACCCGGGCACCGCACGCATCTCCCGGTACTCCAACCGGACCAAGGTCCAGCGTCTGCCGATCGAGCCGGTGTCGCAGGCCAGCGCCAACCAGCGCGCGGGGCGGTGCGGTCGTGTGGCCGACGGCGTCGCGATCCGGCTCTACAGCAGGCGAGACTTCGAGGCACGCCCCGAGTACACCGAGCCCGAGATCCTGCGGACCTCGCTCGCGAGCGTGATCCTGCAGATGACCGCGCTGGGGCTCGGCGACATCGCCGCGTTCCCGTTCGTCGACGCGCCGGACTCGCGTGCGGTGCGGGACGGCATGCAGCTGCTCACCGAGCTCGGCGCCCTCGACACGACGGCGGCCGCCCGCCGCGGTGGTGACGCGTCCGGGAATCGGCTCACCGCCGTCGGGAAGCAGCTCGCGCAGCTGCCGATCGACCCACGACTCGGTCGCATGCTCATCGAGGCCGGGCGGATGGGGTGCGTGCGCGAGGTCATGGTGATCGTGGCCGCCCTGAGCGTGCAGGACGTGCGAGAGCGACCGTCCGACCAGCAGCAGGCCGCCGACGAGAAGCATCGCCGGTTCGCCGACCCCACCAGCGACTTCCTGTCGTTGCTCACGCTCTGGGACTACCTGCGCGAGCAGCAGCGCGAGCTCTCCGGCAGCGCGTTCCGGCGACTGTGCCGCAGCGAGTTCCTTCACTACCTGCGGGTGCGGGAGTGGCAGGACGTCCACGCCCAGCTCCGCCAGCTCGCGAAGCCGCTGGGGCTGGTGGTGAAGCCGCACGGCGAGCAGGCCACCGACCCGGACCGTGTGCACCAGGCGCTGCTGTCCGGGCTGCTCAGCCACATCGGGGCCTGGGACGAGCGCAAGCGCGACTACCTCGGCGCACGCGGCACCAGGTTCGTGATCTTCCCCGGCTCGGGCCTCGCCAAGAAGCCGCCCGCCTGGACGATGGCGTCCGAGCTGGTCGAGACCTCGCGCCTGTTCGCCCGGACGGTGGCGCGCATCCAGCCGGAGTGGGTCGAACCGCTGGCCGAGCACCTCGTCAAGCGGACCTACTCCGAACCCCACTGGTCGGCCAAGCAGGGCGCGGCGATGGTGCGCGAGAAGGTGCTGCTCTACGGCATCCCGGTGATCGCCGAGCGCACCGTGCCGTTCGCGCGCATCGATCCCCGGCAGGCTCGCGACCTGTTCATCCGGCACGCCCTCGTCGAGGGCGACTGGCGCACCCATCACGCCTTCGTGAAGGAGAACGAGCGGGTGCAGCAGGAGGCGGAGGAGCTGCAGGCGCGGTCCCGCCGTCGCGATCTCGTCGTCGACGACGAGGTCCTCGTGGCGTTCTACGACGCCCGCCTCCCCGCCGAGATCACGGGCGAGCGCGAGTTCGACGCGTGGTGGAAGAACGCCCGGCGCGAGCAGCCGGACCTGCTCACGCTGACGGTGGAGGACCTCATCCCCGACGCCGGCGACGCCACCGACCCCTCGCTGTTTCCGGACACCTGGCGGCAGGGCGACCTCGAGCTGCCCCTCAGCTACCAGTTCGCCCCGGGCGACGACGCCGACGGCGTCACCGTGCACGTCCCCATCGCGGTGCTGCCCCGGTTGCGGCCCGCCGGGTTCGACTGGCTCGTCCCCGGCGTCGCCGACGAGCTCGCGGTCGCGACCATCCGCGCGTTCCCCAAACCGGTCCGGGTGCAGCTGGTGCCAGCTCCCGACGTCGCCGCCGCGATCCAGAGCCGGCTGCCGGCCTGGGCGAGCGTCGCCCCCGCGCCCGACGGTGCGCCGTCGTACGCCGAGGCGTTCACCGACGCCGCCCGGCGGCTGCGCGACGTCGACATCCCGGCCGACGCCTGGGACGCGACGCGGCTGCCCGCTCATCTGCGGATGACGTTCCGGGTGCACGGCGGGCGGGGCGCGATCCTCGGCGAGGGCAAGGATCTCGCCGAGCTGCAGCGCCGCCTCGCCCGCCACTCGGGCGAGGCCGTGCAGCAGGCGGTGCGTGCCGCCGTCCGCCACGCCCGGTCGCCTCAGCGCGGGTCGGCCGAGCCCGGTGCCGAGCAGGACGTTCCGGCCGGACAGCGCACCGATACCGGCCAGAAGGACCTGGTCGGCGAGTGGGTGCTGGCCGAGACCGCCGCCGGGCGGTCGCACGGGCAGGACGTCGTCGGCTACCCGTCGTTGGTGGTCGACGGCGATCGTGTCGTCTCCCGGGTGCTGGCCACCGCGGACGAGCGCGCCGTCGAGCACCCTCGGGCGGCGCGACGCCTGCTCGCGGCCGAGCTCACACTCGCGACCGGTCGTGTCAGCAGCCGGTGGTCGACGGCGCAGACGCTGGCGCTGGCGGCTTCGCCGTACCGGACCACCGAGGCGCTGGTCGCCGACATCCAGCTGGCCGCCGTCGAGGCGCTGACGGCGGGGCGCGATCTGCAGGCCGTGCGCTCGAAGGAGGCGGTGACGTCGCTCGCGACCGAGCTGCGCGACCGGTTCGAGGACCGTGTCCTCGACGTCTCACGCGCCGCCGCCGAGGCGCTCACCGCCTCCCGTCGCCTCGACGCCGAGGTGCGGAGGGCGACGTCGATGGCGCTGCTGGCGACGCTCGAGGGTGTGCGCGCCCACCAGGCGTCGCTGATCCACGACGGCTTCATCGCCCAGACCCCGCCCGACCGGCTCGCCCACCTCGCCCGCTACCTCGACGCCGACGTCGTCCGCATCGGCAAGGCGGAGCAGAGCCCGGCGCGCGACGCCCAGCTCGCCTACCAGGTCGACCAGCTCAGCGACGCGTGGTGGTCGGCGACCACGGCAGCCGAGCACGGCCCGCTCGCCCGCCGTCTCGCGCTCGCGGAGATCCGCTGGCTGATCGAGGAGCTCCGCGTCAGCCTGTTCGCGCAACAGCTCGGCACCGCGGTGACCGTGAGCGACAAGCGCATCCGCAAGGCCCTCGCCCAGGCCTGAGATTTCGTTGACGAATCGGCGTGCCGATTCGTCAACGAATTCGGGGTCTCAGGCGGCGTCGACGGCGGCCTGGCGCGGCCCCTCGAGACTCGCTCGCTCGACCATCCCGACGATGAGGTCGATCTCGGCCTCGGTGGCGTCGAACCGCGGTGTGAAGCGGAGCGAGTTCTCGCCGCCGTGGATGACGCCGAGGCCACGCTCACGCAGCCATTCCTCGAGCGATCCCGTGCCGTAGGCCTTGAACTCGTCCGCGACCTCGCAGGAGAACAACAGGCCCGTCCCCTGGACGGACGTGATCCGTCCACCCAGCTCGGCCTGCAGCGCGCGCAGGCCGGCAACGGCCTGCTCGCCCCGGGCGCGGATGTTGGCGCGCAGATCGGGCGTGACCGCGGCGAGCACGGCGCACGCGACGTCGAGGGCGCGCGGGTTCGAGGTCATCGTGTTGCCGTAGGTCCCGCGCCGGTAGATCGCAGCCGCGGACTCGCTGAGCGCGAGCACCGAGAGCGGGTACTGACCGGCGTTGAGCGCCTTGGAGTAGGTCTCCATGTCCGGGGCGGGGAGGTGCTCGAACCCGGGGTAGTCGACGATCGAGAGCGCACCCGTGGCGCGCAGCCCGGCCTGGATCGAGTCGACCAGCAGCAGCGACCCGTGCGCGGCGGTGAGCTCGCTCGCGGCGGCGTAGAACTCCGGCGGCACCGCTCGGCCCGGGTCGCCCTCGCCCATCACCGGCTCCAGGAACATCGCCTCGATGAACCAGCCATGACGTTCGGCGTCGGAGAACACCTGCCGCAGCGCGTCGACGTCGTAGGGCGCGACCGCGATCACCGAGTCCTCACCGCGGTAGCTGGCGAGGTAGGACGCGTAGGTCGAGCGGCTGGAGTCGGAGAACAGCGCCGGCTTCTCGGTGCGGCCGTGGAAGCTGCCCTTGACGACGAGGCGCTTGATGACCCGGCCGGCGTGACGTGCGCCCGGGTCGGTCATGGTCTTGCTGTGCGTGTCCGCGATCATGGCCGCGAGCGAGACCGCCTCGGAGCCGGAGTTCAGGCACATGAACGCGGCGTAGGGGCACGTGTCGCGCGTGTGCCCGATCTCGGCACGCAGCGCCCGCTCGGCCCGCAGCTGCGCGAGGCTTGGGGTCATGATGTTGGCCATCACCTGAGGGGCTGCCATCGCGTCGAGCACGGCCGACGGCGCGTGCCCGAACCCGAGCATCCCGTAGCCGCCGGTGTCGTAGAGCACGGCCCCCTTGAGGGTCACGACCCAGGGCCCGCGTGCCGCGAGCGCGACGTAGGGGTTGACCCCGTCCTGCGGGTAGAAGTTGACGAAGCCCGTCTGCACGCGGGCGATCTGCTCGTCCTCGTCGAGGTCGAGCAGCTCCGGCATCTCCGCCTCGACGGCAGCGAAGCCGGCGACCGCCGCGTCGACGGCCTCGCCCAGCTCGGGGTGGGTCGCCATGAATCGGGCGAGTGTGGTGTCGTCCAGCCCAACGGTGCGACGGCGCCCGGTCCGGGCGCGCAGCGGTGCGAGGCGGGCGATGGGCGCGTCGGTGTCGGACACGGTCGACCCCTTTCGGTACGTGGTGCGGTGGGACCATGATCCCGGCGGTCCTCGTCGTTCGATAGGTGCGAACTGCGAAATTTCGATGCCAGAATCGGCGAAATGACCAGTTCGAGGATCGAGATGTCGCGATGAGGCTGAGCCCCACCGACGAGCTCCTGCTGTCCGTGCTCCGCGAAGATGCGCGGGCCTCGGTGGCGGAGATCGCACGCCGCCTTGATCTGTCCCGCACGACGGTGCAGAGCCGGATCGGCCGTCTCGAACGCAGCGGCGTGATCCGCGGCTACACGGTCCGCGTGGCCGACGAGGTCGACCAGGGCCGCCTTCGCGCGCACGTGCTGATCACGGTCCTGCCCAAACGGCTGGCCGCCGTCGTCGGTGCGCTGCACGCGATGCCGCAGATCCGCAGCCTGCACTCGGTCAGCGGCGCGCACGACCTCGTCGCGATGGCCGTCGTCGAGACCGTCCAGGAGATGGACGACCTCGCCGACCGCGTCGGCACGCTCGACGGCGTCGAGCGCACGACGTCGTCGATCATCCTCTCGACGAAGTTCGAGCGCTGACCGGCCGCAGGGACGTCAGCGCTCCACGTCGCCGTCGGGCCGGTTCTGCTCGCGGAACCTGAGCGAGTCGTCGATCGTGCGCGGTCCGGGCTCGGGCGGCGTCGGATCGGGCGGCGTCGGACCGGGCGTGGTCTCGCCCGGCGGCGGCGTCGGCGGCACCGGCGCCCCGGCCCAGTCGCGGTTGCCCTTGTTCATCGCCACGGCGATCACCACCCCCAGCACGGCCAGCACCCCGAGTGCGAGCACGACGACGATCAGCGCACCTGCGCCCGACATGGCATCTCCTCCCGACGGCGTGTCCAGCCATCGTAGGCATGACGTCGTCCGCTCCCCGACGCCGCGTCGAGCTCGGCGTCAGGGAGCGAAGACCTCCAGCTGGCGCAGCGTGGTGTCGCTCGTGGGGGTGAAGCGGATCGCGCTGACGGTGGCGGCGGGCCGCGCGGTCCGGAGCACGCGCGTCCGACCCACCCTGTCGAACGCCTCGTCACCGCGTTCGTCCAGAACCTGCCACGCGCCGTCGACCATGGCCTCCAGGCGCCATCCGAGCGTCTGCGGCTGGTCGGTGGTGACGGTCATGAGGTCGCCGACGGCGGCCGGTGAGGCGAGCTCGATCGTGACCGCGTCGCCGGCGCGCAGGGCGACGGGCGTGGCACCGACGTCGTCCACGAGCGCAGGATGGGACGCCGTCGCCCCGCGCAGCACGTCGCGCAACGGCTCGGTGAACCCGTGCACCTGCGATGCCGACACCGGGCGTGAGTCGCGGGCCCACCCCGTCGGCTCGGTCGAGAGCTCGAGCTCGATCCGGGCGCCGCGGGCGAGCACCGCGTGCGGCACCGAGATGTCGTGCCACGGCTCGCCGTCGATCGTCACGGACCGGATGAACCGGCCGCCCTCGCCCGGGTTGGTGACGACGATCTCGACCTCGGCGCCGCCGACCGGGCGGAGCACCGTGCGCTCCACCCGAGGCGGCAGCAGTACGAACGTCGCACTCGCCGGGACCAGCGGGTACAGCCCGATGGTCGCGAAGATCCACCACGCCGACATCTCGCCGTTGTCCTCGTCGCCCGGGTAGCCCTGGCCGAGATCCGACCCCACGAGCAACCGGTCGAGGGCGTCGTGCACCAGCGCGTGCGCGTCGTCGTGACGACCCGCGAACATGTACATGAAGGGGATGTGGTGGGCGGGCTGGTTCGACAGCGCGATCATGCCCATCCGGCAGTCGCG
>JBMDXU010000261.1:0-9998 GCA_048594485.1 Pseudactinotalea sp.
CGAGAGGGTCGCGGGCGTCCGCCTCGCCCGGCTCGGCCGCGGCGCCGAGCTCGGCGACGTCGTCGAGATCGACGGCCACCGCATCGAGGTCGTGAACGTCGACGGCAACCGGATCGACCGCGTCCGGGTCTCGAAGATCCCCGACCCGGCGCCGTCCGACGGCGAGACCCCGACGGCCCCCTGACTGCGGGCCGTCACCGCGGAGCGGGCACCCCGGAAAGCGCAGTCGTGCGATCTCGGGCCATCCGGTGGCCCGGAATCGCACGACATCGGGGGAATCTCGTCGACCGCGCGCGCCCGACCCGCGACGATGGCGGGATGACCTCGCCGTGGCTGCCGAAACCGACCCTGGTGGGCGAGCTGGTCGTGCTGCGACCGTTCGCGGCCGACGACGTCGATGCGATGGCCGCGATGCTCGCCGATCCCGACGTGCTCAGGCTGACCGCGTCGGCGACCTCGACGGCGGAGATCGAGGCGGCGAGCCCGATCCCCGACGAGCGCACCCGGGAGTGGTACGCCACCCGCGCCGACGTCGACGAACGGCTGGACCTGGCGATCGTCGACAAGGTGAGCGGCGCCGTCGTCGGCGAGGTCGTCCTCAACGCCTTCGACGGCAACGCGGGATCGGCGAACTTTCGGACCCTGATGGGCCCGACCGGGCGAGGTCGAGGGCTCGGCACCGAAGCAGCGCGGCTGATCCTCGGGTACGGCTTCGAGCAGCTCGGGCTGCATCGCATCGAGCTGGACGTGCTCGGCTCCAACCCGCGCGCGAAACGGGTCTACGAGAAGGTCGGCTTCGTGGTCGAGGGGGTCAGGCGCGACGCCTTCGCGTTCGACGGCGAGCGCGTCGACGAGATCCTCATGGCGATCCTCGCCGACGAGTGGGCGAGCCATCGCGGTCGTCCCGCCCTGTGACTCGGCACGGGCACACCCTCAGACGCCGAGCGCGGCCTCCAGCCGTCCGCTGCTGACGGCGCGGCACAGGGCCTCGTCGTCGCCCTCGGCGACATCGGCGTCCGGGCAGCGTAGTGGCAGCAGGAAAGGGCTGGGCGGTCGTCGTCCAGGCCGTCTACGGTGGCGCGTTCCCACCGACCGGTCGCGAGGAGGACCCATGACCACGACCTTTCCCGTCGCCCTCGACGGCACCGCCGCATCCACGCTGATGTGGGCCTCTGCGAGCGATGTCGAGCCCGCCGCGCTCGAGCAGATCCGCGGGATCGCATCGCTGCCGTGGGTGCACGGCGTCCGGGTGATGCCCGACGTCCACCTCGGCAAGGGGGCCACGGTCGGGTCGGTGATCGCGATGCGCGACGCCGTCTCGCCGAACGCCGTCGGCGTCGACATCGGTTGCGGCATGGTCGGCGTGCGGACGTCGCTGACGGCGGCCGACCTGCCGGACGACCTGTCGGGTCTGCGTGCCCGGATCGAGGCAGCCGTGCCGGTGGGCTTCCACGCGCACGACGACCCGGTCGACCTGGCGGCGCTGCGCCCGATCGCCGACGGCGCACGGTCGGCGGAGGTGCTCCGCGGTGAGGCCGGGTTCTGGGAGCGGTTCGGGGCGTTGTCGTCGAGCGTCGGCGACCTGCGGCTGCGTGCGGCGAAGCAGATGGGCACGCTCGGCGGCGGGAACCACTTCATCGAGCTGTGCGTGGCCACCGACGACCAGGTGTGGCTGCAGCTGCACTCGGGGTCGCGCAACATCGGCAAGACGCTCGCCGAGGTGCACGTCGCCGTCGCCAAGGAGCTGCCGCACAATGACGGTCTGGTCGACCGCGATCTCGCGGTGCTGCTCGGCGGGACGCCGCAGATGGACGCCTATCTGCACGACCTGTGGTGGGCGCAGGAGTACGCGGCCCGTTCGCGTGCGGTCATGATGACGCTCGTCGTCGACGTCGTGCGTCGTGAGTTCGCGGCGGCGTCGCCGACGTTCGACGAGGCGATCAACGTGCACCACAACTACGTGGCGCGTGAGGTGATCGACGGTCAGGAGCTGATCGTGACCCGCAAGGGCGCGATCCGCGCGGGTGCCGGCGATCTCGGGCTGATCCCGGGGTCGATGGGCACCGGCTCCTACATCGTCCGCGGGCTCGGCAACCCCGAGTCGTACTGGTCGGCGTCGCACGGCGCGGGGCGGCGGATGTCGCGCAACCGGGCACGCAAGGCGTTCACCCTCGACGACCTGGCCGCCCAGACGGCGGGGGTCGAGTGCCGCAAGGACGCCGGTGTGCTCGACGAGATCCCGTCGGCGTACAAGGACCTCGACGCCGTCATCGCGGCGCAGTCCGACCTCGTCGAGGTCGTGGCCAAGCTGCGGACGGTGCTCTGCGTCAAGGGGTGAGGGCACCGGTCGTGCGGGGTCCGTCGATCGGCGGACCTCTCACGGCCGGTGACCACGCCGCCCGTAGGGTGGAGATCTCAGCCGACCTGGAGGGTGACCACCATGGGATTCCGCAACGCCGTGCTCCGAGCCGTGCCCGGGGCGTTCTTCGTCAACGCCGGCATCGGCAAGCTCTCGCTCCCGCCCGAGGCGGCCGCTCACCTGCAGGCGATGGGCGCGAAGGGGATTCCGCAGCTCGCCGAGATGCCGCCGGAGCAGTTCGGGAAGCTCCTCGCCTACGCCGAGATCGCCGTCGGCACGGCGCTGCTCACCCCGTTCGTGCCGTCCCGGCTGGCGGGAGCAGCGCTCACGGGCTTCTCGGCCGGGCTGCTGACGATGTACCTCCGCACCCCGGAGCTCACCGAGGCCGACGGCGTCCGGCCGACGCAGGAGGGGACGGCGATCGCCAAGGACAGCTGGCTCCTCGCCATCGGTCTCGCGCTCCTCATCGGGGGCAAGGACGCCGACTGACGCCGGTCGCGCCTCGGCAGGCGAGACGGGCCGTCCACGCTCACAGGGACGGGTGTGCGGGTCAGTCGGCTGCGTCCGCAGCGACGGTCACGCCGGCTGCAACGGGCAGACGTGAGTGCAGGCCGCCGTCGGCCCGGTGCACGTCCACGCCGTCGATCCGTCGCTCCCAGCACAGACCGACCGCGATCTCGAGCGCCAGCTCCAGCTCCGGGACCGGCACGGACGACTGACGCTCGCCGTCGATCTCGACCCACCAGCCCTCATCGCCGGCCGGTCGGACCGTGCAGGTCGACCGGGCCGATCTCGGCGCGTCGGGTGGCGCATCGGAGCTCACCGTTCTCCTTCCGGTCGTGAGGTCGTCGAAGCCGGCTTCTCCTGTGGACATCGGCTGCTCCTTCACTGTCATGGATCGAGGCACCATCGGTCGGCACTCGGCCCGAGATCATGCGGTGCGGGCACGACCGGGTCTCGCTTCTCGGACCGTGCGTCCGAGAGGGACGCGGCTCAGTCGCGGCGCAGGCCGCATGTGGCGGGCGCCTCGAGGACCGCACCGTCCTCGTCGAAGCGAGATCCGTGAAGCGGGCAGTCCCAGCTGCGCTCGGCGTCGTTCCATCGGACCCTCCCGCCCAGGTGGCTGCACACACGCGACAACCGACGTGTCTCGTCGTCGGGAATCCGGTTGCCGCTCTCGTCAGCGACGTCGACGGGTCTGATCCATCCTTTGGCGAGCTCCAGGCCGATGCGAGCGTTCGCTCGGACGAGTTCGGTGACGCCTCGGATCTCGGACGTGTGCCAGGGCGTGAGGGCGTCGGCCCATGAGGCTCGCCGTCCGGAGATGTGAGCAGACAGCGCGAGGGCGCTCGCCACGCCGTTGGTCATGCCCCACTTAGCGAAACCGCCGGCAACCAGCAGGTGATCGGCGCCTGGAAGAAGCGGACCGGCGAACGGAAGCTGGTGGGCGGTGGTGTGGTCCTGCGCCGACCAGGCGTGCGTCTCTTCCGCCTGCGGCCACCAGGCGCGGGTCCAGGCGCGCAGCCGGTCCAGGTGGTGCCGCTCGGATCTCGTGCGGCCGGTGACGTGTCCAGCCCCGCCGACCAGCAGCAGCCGCTGCTGTCCGTCGGGAAGGTCGCGCAGCGACCGCGAGGGCTGGTCCGCGGACAGATACATCCCCGTCCACTCGTCCATCGGCGTCCGGAACGCCAACGTGTAGGAGCGACGCGGCTCCATTCTCGCGAAGAACGCTCCGCGGTCCAGGATCGGCATCCCGGTGGCCAGGATCACCACATCTGCCAGCAGGTCGCCGGCGCTGGTCTCGACACGCGACGGTCTCGACCCGTGCACACGCCGAACCCTGACCCGCTCGTGAATGGCGGCGCCTCCTTCGCGAGCGCGCCGGGCCAGCGCGTGACTCAGTGCCACGGGGTCGGTCTGGAACTGGTCGTCGAGGAGCACCCCGCCGCGAGTCGCGAAGGGCAGGTCCAGATCGTTCACCCAGCGGGCTGGCACGCCCGCCGCACACGCGGTCACGCACTCCTGACGCGCCGCGCGCTCGCCGCGCTCGCCGATGGCATAGGTCACGGCTGCCCGCCGCTGGGTCGGAACCTCGGCGCTCCGGCAGATCTCGGCCAGCCATTCCTGCGCGTCGCGATTGGCTTGCACGTAGTGCCGGAGCGTCGACGCCGGGTGGCGGCGAGCGATCTCCGACAGTCGCGTGCCTTGCAGCAGGCTCACCTTCGCTGTGCTGCCCCCGGTCGTGCCGGCGGCGATCGATCTGGCCTCGAGCACGGCGACCGACAGCCCCTCGTCCACGAGCATCGCCGCCGTGGACAGACCGGTCACGCCCGCACCGACCACGGCCACATCGACCGCATCAGGCAGTGAGGGCGGCGCCGGGGGGATGGCCGTGGCTGCACGCTCATGCCACACGCTCCGCAGCGGCGCGCTCATGCACGGCCTCGATCTCGGCGGTCGGCACGACCCGGCCCGGGGCACGCCGCGCCGACGCACCGTCGCCCACCGATCGTGTCGTCGTGGTGTGACATGCAGCCTCCGGTCTCGTCTCACCCTGCCCGTGGCCGACGTCAAGGCAGGCGGTCGCGCGCACCCCGGTACCCCCGCCGCCGTCGGCGCATGCACGCACGGGGCGAGCCCAGCACCGGTCTCATCAGCCCTTGCGGCCCTGGGTCGCGATGCCCTCGATGAAGTAGCGCTGCCCGAACGCGAACAGCACGAGCATCGGCAGGGTGACGAGCAGCGAGGCGACCATGACGTACTGGTAGTCGCCGTGTCCGCCGGCGGTGGGGCTGTACTTGACCATGGCCGAGGCGATGCCGAGCGGCACCGTGTACTGCTCTGCCGATCCGGCGTTGAGGTAGATCAGCGCGGCTTGCAAGTTGTTCCAGGAGGCCTGGAACTCGAACAGGAAGATGATGATGAAGGACGGCACCGACAGCGGCATGGCGATACGCCAGAACATGCCCCAGTAGCTGAGTCCGTCGACTCGGGAGGCCTCGAAGGTCTCCCGTGGCAGCCCGAGGAAGAACTGGCGCTGCATGAAGATGTAGAACGCGGAGCCGAACAGGTTCGCCCCCCAGAGCGGGACGTTCGTACCGACCAGGCCCAGGTGGTTCCAGATCAGGTACTGCGGGATAAGGGTGACCGCGCCCGGCAGCATCATGGTGGCCAGGACCAGCCCGAACAGGAACGTCCGACCGGGGAAACGGAAGTAGGCGAAACCGAAGGCCACGATCGAGCTCGACAGCGTGACCAGCACCGCGGCGGCGAGCGCGATGAAGACGCTGTTGCCGATCCAGCTGAGCAGCGGGAGCTCGTCGAACACCTTGACGTAGTTCTGCGGCTGGAGGGTGAGCGGGATGAGTCGGTTGTCGAAGACCTGGCCGCGCGGTTTGACGCTCGCCGCCAGCAGCCACAGGAACGGATACATGAAGATGCCGGTCAAGATGATCAGCACGATCCAGCGCACGACCTGACCCGCTCTGCTGCCCGAGATCGGCGGCTCGTTCTCGGCGTTCGTGCCGCGGCCGCGGCGTCGGTGCGGCGTCGGCGGCTGTCCGCCGTCGACGGTGAGAGAGCCGACGGCCGCCGGCACGTGCTTGACGGCGGCCATCAGCGCTCGCTCTCGTAGTAGACGAACCTGGTGCTGAGCCGGACCTGCACGACCGAGATCAGCATGATGATGACGAAGATCAACCAGGCCATCGCGGACGCGAACCCGAAGTTGAACTGCCGGAACGCCTGCTGGAAGAGATAGATGCCGTAGAACAGCGACGCATCGGGCGCGGCAGCGGTGTTGTCGCGGTAGAACAGCAGGTAAGCCTGGTCGAAGATCTGCAGCGCGGCGATCGTCAGCACGATGAAGTTGAAGAACAGTGCGCCGGAGATCATCGGCACGGTGATCGCGAAGAAGCGCCGGATCGTGCCGGCTCCGTCGAGCTCGGCGACCTCGTAGAGCTCACGCGGCACGTTCTTGAGCGCGGCCAGGAAGATCACCATGGTCCCACTGACCGCCCACAGCTGCATCAGGACGATCGAGGGCTTGATCCAGGACGGATCCAGCAGCCACTGCGGACCATGGATACCGAACACAGCGAGGAACTTGTTGATCGCGCCCTGGTTGCCGTTGAGCAGGAGCAGGAACACCGAGGCGGTCGCCACGGCCGGGGTCATCTTCGGCAGGTAGAAGACCGTCCGGAAGAAGCCCGCCCCCCACCGCACCCCGCTGAGCAGCAGCGCGAGCGACAACGCCACGATCAGCTCCAACGGCACCGCCAAGGTGGCGTAGAAGAGCGTGTTGCCTAGCGACATCATGACCGTGGGGTCCTCGACCAACAGCTCGTAGTTCGCCAGCCCCGCCGGCGCAGCCGTGTTGGTCGCGAGGTTGTAGTAGGTGAAGGAGATGTACAGGCTGTAGACCATCGCGCCGAGCGTGAACACCAGAAACCCGACCAGCCACGGCGAGATGAACGCCAGACCGGCCAGCGCCTCCCGCCGGTTGGCGCTACGCCGCGCCATCGCTCATGATCCGGCGACCGACTGCTCGTAGGCGCGCATCGCGGCCTCCTGGGCGGTGGCGAGAGCATCGGCCGGCGATGCCTCCCCCAGCAGCGCCGAGGTCACGGCGTTCTGGACCTCGGTCTGGATCTGCTGGCCGGCGGGCGAGGAGCCGAAGGACTGCCCGCTGGCGGCGACGTCGTAGTAGGTGGCGATCGCCTCGTTGAAGCCGGGAAAGTCACTGTCGATGACGTACTGGTCGCGGATGGACTGATCGGCCTCCGGCGAGCCGGTGAAGAGACCGGCGTTGATGCCGAAGCGCGACGCGTCGTCCGCGGTCGTCTGAGCACGTGCCTCACCGGCCGCCTCCCACGCCTCCAGCGAGGTGAGCGCGACCAGGTACGCGCAGGCGGCCGAGGGGTTGTCCGAGGCCGTCGGGATCACGAACGAGGAGCCGCTGGCGGCCGTGATCGGGCTCCCGTCCTGAGACATCACCGGGGTCGCGCTGATCTCGACCTGCTCGGCGTAGGGCGTCAGCACGTTCACGTACCACTGGTCGAAGACGGCGCCGCCGACCTGGTCGGTGACATAGGAGTTGTTGTCACCGAAGACGTCGAAGCTGTCGACGAAGCTCTTGACGTCGGCGTAGCCGCCCTGAGCGTCGTAGAGCCTCTTGAGGAACTCCACCGCCTCGACGTTGGCGGGGTCGTCGAGCATCGGTGCGCCCTCCTCATCGATGATCCCGCCGCCGAAGCTGAGCATCCACAGAGCCGCCTTGCTCACACCCTGAGGGTCGAACCCGATACGGCTGGGCACGCCTCCGTCGAGAACCGTCATCGCCTCGGCGGCAGCGATCAGGCTGTCGGGATCGGAGGTGTCGATGTCATCGGCGCTGTAGCCCGCCTCCTCGAGCACCCTTGTGTTCAGGAGGATCGCCGGTGGCTGATAGAACTGCGGAACCGCCCACACCTGGTCCTGGTAGGAGACGTCCGCGACGACCTGCGGGTACCAGGAGGACGTGACATCGACGCCCTGGGCGTCGAAGCACGCGTCGAGCGGCATGATCAGACCCTGCGCGGCGTAGGTGGCGACGAACTGCCGGTCCATCTGCACGATGTCGGGCAGGGTGCCCGCCGCGGCGAGCGTGGTGAACTTCTGGGCGTCGAACGCCGAGGCGTCGACGTCGACGGTGACATCGGACTCGCCCACCACCTGCTCGGCGTGGTCCATGCGCGAGGTACCGACCTCGTCAGCGTTCTCGAACCCCCACATCTGGATCTCGCCCGAGACGTCGGTCGAGAAGTCGGCGGGGCCGGCGCTGCCGCCGTCGGAGCCACCTCCGCCGCTCTGGCACGCCGTCGCCAGCAGGGCTACCGCTGCGAGCAAGATGACGGGGCGAGTCTTGATGTCTCGATTCACGGGATGACTCCTCACGGTCCATGGAACGGGCCCCGCACCTCCAGCAGCGACGTGGCCGCGCTGCCCGGCGGGTGGTGCAGCGCCACGTCGCAGGACCACAGGGGTGGTGCTTGCGCCGGTGCGCGGCACCGTCCAGTACCCGGATGTCCGTGGATACATGCGTGTGCGGGTGACCATCGGGCACGACGACCGCCGGCGTGTCCGCGAACGGTGCAGTCGGGCCAGCACAGGCCCGTCGAGCGGCTCGCACGTCGGTGCGATCCCACGACCGGTGTCCATGGGCACTCGCGCAGGACGCCTGCGCCGGGAGAGGCTGCATGCGATGTGATGAACGGGGAACCGGGTGGCATGGCTCCGACGGTCCTCGGCGTGCCGCTCGGGCGGAGAGTGCGGGCTCATCCCGGTGACCGATGACCCGTGTGGTTTGGGCACCTGCCACGGCTCGCCCACGTGCCTCACAACGACGAGGGAGGGACGTCATGTGCATCTACCGCGACATCGCACGGACGGCACGAGGCAGTCGGTCGAGCCCCTCGACCAGGCTCTCGAGCTGCTCGATCTCACGTCCTTCGCGGCCGGCTGCCCTGCCACCGAGGACATCGCTCCGCAGGCGTCGCTCGCGCGCCTCGACGCACCTGTGCTGCGCGACCTCGCCGTGATGAGCAGCGCGACGAGCAAGGAGCGCGTCGAGATCTCTGCACGACACGCCTGTGACACAGTCCTGCACCGATGACGCCGACGCCTGCGGGTTGTCGCGTGCGAACCTCGATCGAGATGAAGACGCCGGCGGCAGCTCGAGAGCCGTTCGACCGTCAGAGCTCGCCCAGTCGCTTGAGAGTCACTCGGGTGCGGGCCGGGAGGACAGGCGCGAATCGGTGCTGCCGTCCGCGGGTGCGCACTAGAAGCGGGTGACGGGAGCCGTCGTCGCGTCGACCTCGTTCCTCGGTCGGCGAGCGGGCGAGCCCGTGCCCAACGGGCCCCGCGGAAAGCGCAGTCGTGCGATCACGGTCTACCTGGTGGCCTGGATTCGCACGAGATCGCCCTCGCTCGCGGCGCCTCGGTGACGGGAGCCGTCGTCGCGCCGACCTCGTTCCTCGGTCGGCGCTCCTCCTCCCAACTCCCGGCTCCCGCTCATGCGAAAAGCCGCCACAAGTGGCGGCCTTCGCGAGAGCGGGTGACGGGAATCGAACCCGCGCTGTCAGCTTGGGAAGCTGAAGTTCTACCATTGAACTACACCCGCGCGACGGGCTGAGCGTGGTGGCTCGGGCGCCCGAAGCAGTGGCCAGTGTACCCAGTCCTCCGGACGTCTCGAGCATGCCAGGGTGGAGGCGATGCCCGAGCCCGAGGTCCTGCACGGCGGCGCCGCCAACCGTGGCAGCGTGGTGCGCATCGGGGACACGGTCCATCGGCCGCGACGCGCCGGCGCCGACGTCGCCGAGGCACTGCTGCTCCATCTCGAGGCCGTCGGGGTGGGCATCGCGCCCCGATTCCTCGGCCACGACGACCAGGGGAGGCAGGTGCTCTCGTTCGTCGACGGCGTCGTCCACGCCGACCACCGCCCCCCGTGGATCGACGACGACGAGGCGAACGCCGCCATGCTCGGCCGGATCGCCGCGCTCACCCGCCAGGTCCACGACGCGACCCGCGGCTTCGTCCCCCCGGCGGGCGCAGAGCCGTTCCGGCCGCTCCCGCTCGCGGGCGAGGTCTGGAACCACGCCGA
>JBMDXU010000262.1:0-2173 GCA_048594485.1 Pseudactinotalea sp.
GACCGAGCGGAGCAGGTGCACGCGGAGGATCCCGAGCGCGAGGACCAGCTGGATCGTCACGAGCGCGCCGACGACGGCGCCCGCGATCCCCGACATGTCGGCGATCGCCCACACCCCGATCGCCAGCACGCACGCCCCGAGGACGACACGCATGAGGATCGCGAAGCGGCTCGCCGTCGTGCGCGTGGCGACGCGGGGGACGTCGGACCGGGCGGCGTCGACCGAGTCCTCGCTGCCGGGCTCACCCACGTCGCGGAGCACCGTGACCAGACCCGCCCCGGCGATCCCGGCGGCGATCAGCGCGCACACCTGCCCGACGCCGAGGAGGGTCAGGCCGGCGGTGATCGGTGGTGTCCCGAGGTCGGCGCCGGCCAGGGACAGGGCGCCGACGCCGATCAGGGCGAGCACCAGCACGGCGCCGGTGAGGGTGAGAAGGGCGCGGGTGTGCGCACGCACGGCGCGCGCGATCAGCACGTCGGGGGGCACCGTGTCCACACGGCGACTGTAGAGGGTGCGCCGATGACGGCCGCGGCGCAGCCGTGCCGCGACCGTGGCAGGCGTCAGGTCGGCAACCGGTAGCGGCCCGACGGCGTGATCTCGACGAGCCCGTCGTTCACCAGACCGGCGAGCGCCCGGGCGCGCTGGATCTCGTCGCCCCAGTGCGGCAGGTCGGTCTCGTCCACCGGCTCGACGGCGTCCCGCAGGGCCGCCATGAGGCGGCCACGCGCCTGCCGATCGGTCCCGGCCCACGGTTGCGTGCGCCGTCGAGAGGCGTGCTGATCGTGCGGGTAGCCCGCGGCGCGCCACGCGCACAGCGCTGCCACCGGGCACAGCTCGCACCGGGGGGAGCGGGCGGTGCAGACCAGCGCACCGAGCTCCATGAGCGCGATGTTCCAGGTGGCGCTCGTGGCGGGGTCCTGCGGCAGCACCGCCTCGGCGCGTGCCTCCTCGGCCCGGGTGAGCGACGGTGCAGGCAGGGCGACACCGTCGAGCAGCCGGCCGAGCACACGCCGGACATTGGTGTCGAGGACGACGTCGCGCTCGCCGAACGCGAACGCCCTCACGGCCGCGGCGGTGTAGCCGCCGACCCCGGGCAGCGCGAGCAGCGACTCCCGGTCGCGGGGGACCACGCCGTCGTGCCTGTCCACGATCGCCGCGGCGGCCTCCCTCAGCCGCAGCGCGCGACGCGGGTAGCCGAGCCGGTCCCACGCGCGGAGCACGTCGGCGGGGCTCGCGGCGGCGAGGTCGGCCGGGGTGGGCCACCGGCTCATCCACGACCGCCAGGCCGGCTCGACCCGTGAGACCGGCGTCTGCTGCAGCATGACCTCGGAGACCAGGACGCCCCAGCCGCTCACGTCCGGCGAGCGCCACGGCAGGTCGCGGCGTTCGGCGCGGTACCACGCGAGCATCGTGGGCACCAGCGTCGAGGTCACGTGCACAGTCTCGCGTGCGGTGGCACCGACCGCCGTGTCGGGGGTGGGCGCGCCGACGAAACCGGACGCCGCGGAATGTCCTCCCGGGTGCGCTGTCCGGGCTGGGCTACCTTCGCCGTCATGGCGAGGACCACGGACCGACGACCCGTGCGCGGGCGGGGTTCGTCGACCTCGGGGAATCGGCGAACGCGTTCGACGACGTCGCGGGCGACACCCTCGCGGGCGACACCCTCGCGGGCGAGTCGCTCGAGCGGGCCGGCACGGTCGCGCCCGTCGCCGGGTCGCGCGGTCGGCGAGAAGCGCGCGAGCGACGCCATGTTCCGCCGTCGCCGTGTGATGGCGCTCGTGCTGATGCTGGCGATGGTGGCCGGTGTCGTGCTCGGTGTCCGCGCGATCGTGGGTGCGGTGATGCCGAGCGAGGCACCGGTGCCGCCGCGCGCGATGTCGCAGCCGGTGGATCCGGACACCGTCGACCGGGAGCCCACCGAGACCGAGCTGGCCAATCCTGTCGACTGCCGCGCGAGCGCCGTCCAGATGACGGCGGAGGTGCCGTCCTCGGTCGCGACGGGCGCCCGCACACCGATGCCGGTGACGATCACCAACGAGGGCAGGGTGCCCTGCCTGCTGGACGTCGGCAGCGCCGAGCTCGTCACGACGATCTACTCCGGCGACGACCTGGTGTGGTCGTCGGCGCACTGCGCGAGCGGAGCCGAGCGCCGCATCCTGCTCGACGTCGGCGC
>JBMDXU010000263.1:0-4811 GCA_048594485.1 Pseudactinotalea sp.
GGGGTCGTGTGATGCTGGTCCCGTGAGCGCACGCGTGCAGCGACCCCTCTGGCTCGCCGCTGCGGCCGGGGTGGCGGCAGGGGCCGTGGCGGTGGCCGTCGCCGGGGTGCTCGCCGCGCTCATCCAGTCGCTGGGACTCGCGGGCGGCACGCCGTCACCGGTGCTCGCCGTCGGCGGCGCGTTCATCGATGCGACCCCACCGTGGCTCAAGGACTGGGCGATCGCGACGTTCGGGACCCGCGACAAGCAGGCGCTGATCGTCGGCATGGTCCTGGTCCTCGTCCTCGTGTGCGCGCTCGTCGGGATCCTGGGGTCGCCGACGCGCCTGGGAGGCGCTGGGCGGCCGCGCACCGCCCTCACCGTGTTCGCCGTCGTCGGGGCGCTGGGCCTGCTGGTCGTGCTCCTCCGACCGGCGGCGACCGCGACCGACGCCGTCCCCACCCTGATCGGCACCGTCGCCGGGGCGGTCTGCCTGCACAGGCTGTGGCGTCGGGGTGCAGCCGACATCGACGCCGGCCCGGCGCGCCGGCAGGTGCTCGGCTGGGCCGCCGGACTGACCGCGGGCGGCGCCGTCACGGCCGTGCTCGCCTCGGCGGGGTCCGGGGCCGAGCAGACGGAGGAGGACCGCGCGCAGCTCGCGCTCCCGGACGTGGACGAGGTCGACGTGCCGGCCGGGGCGCAGGTCGACGTCGAGGACATGACGCCCTTCGTCACCCCGACCGAGGACTTCTACAGGATCGACACAGCGCTGGTGCCGCCGCGCCTGGAGGCCGCCAGCTGGTCGTTGCGTGTGCACGGCATGGTCGAGCGCGAGGTGACGATCGACATGGAGGAGCTCCTCGCGCAGCCGATGATCTCGTCGTTGACGACGCTCACCTGCGTCTCCAACACGGTCGGCGGCGGGCTCGTCGGGAACGCGACCTGGATCGGGTGGCCCATCCGTGAGCTGCTCGCCCGGGCCGGACCGCTCCCGGGGGCCGACATGGTGCTCTCGACGAGCGACGACGGTTTCACGGCGTCCACCCCGATCGAGGTGCTCACCGACGACCGCGACGCGATCCTCGCGGTCGCCATGAACGGCGAGCCGCTGCCGATCGAGCACGGCTACCCGGTGCGGATGGTGGTCCCGGGCCTGTACGGCTACGTGTCGGCGACGAAGTGGGTCGTCGACCTCAAGGTGACGACCTTCGCCGACGACATCGCGTACTGGACCCCTCGTGGCTGGTCCGAGCGAGGTCCGATCAAGACGGCCTCACGGATCGACGTCCCGCGGCCCGGGTCGTCGCCGTCGGCGGGCACGGTCGCCGTGGGGGGTGTCGCCTGGGCACAGCATCGCGGTATCGACGCGGTGGAGGTGCAGGTCGACGGCGGCCCGTGGCAGCGCGCCGATCTCGCGGACGAGCCGACCACCGACGCCTGGCGGCAGTGGGTGTGGCAGTGGGAGGCTCAGCCCGGCTCGCACACGTTGACGGTCCGCGCGATCGACGGCGACGGTGTCGAGCAGACCGCCGACGAGGCCCCTCCGGCGCCCGACGGCGCCAGCGGCTACCACAGCATCGACATCACCGTCGGGTGACCACCCTCGGGTGACGCCGCCCGTCAGAGGCAGATCTCGATCCCGAGCAGGTCGATGATGCACACGGGCTCGTCCTCGTCACCGTCGGTCGGGGGCGGGTCCTCATCGGGCGGGTCGACCGCGGGCGGCTCGTCCGTCTCCGGATCGGTGGGATCGGGGTCGGTGGGGTCCGGATCGGTCGTCCCCGGGTCGGTGGGGTCCGGATCCGTCGTCCCCGGATCCGTGGGATCCGGCTCTGTCGGCTCCGGGTCCGTCGTGCCTGGGTCGGTCGGGTCCGGATCCGTCGTGCCCGGGTCGGTCGTCCCAGGATCCGTGGTGCCCGGGTCGGTCGTCCCAGGATCTGTCGTGCCCGGGTCCGTCGTGCCCGGATCCGTGGTCCCCGGGTCCGTGCTACCACCCGTCGGGGACGGGGTGGGTGTGCTCCCCGCAGGACGCGTCGGCGACGCCGTCGCACCCGGTGTCGACCCGGACCCCGGGTAGGTGGGGCGGACGATCGGCAGCGGGTCCGGCTGCGGACCGGGCGGCGGCGGGCCGATCGTGTCCGGGATCTCCGCGACCGCTCCGGCGATCTCCGGCTCGGGTGTCACCAACGGGGTCTCGACCGACGGCATGGCCGCGATCTCGACACCGTCGGTGACGATCGTGTCCCCGACGAGCGACTCCCCCACGAAGGCGTAGTCGGCGAGCAGCGAGGTCGCGTCGAGCACTGCGCTGGGCGTGGCCCGGTTGTCCATGTCCGCGACACCGTCGAGCAGGGCGGACTCGGCCTGATCGAGGTCGGTCTCGGTGACGTCCGCATCGGCACCGGCCGCGGGCGCGAGCCGCGCGTCGGTCGCTGAGGACACGATCGGTGTCAAGTCCTCGATACCTGCGCGGATGGCCGCCAGGTTCGCCCCGGCCACGCCGTCGTCCTCGATGGTGCCGAGGAGCTCGCGCAGCTCGTCGACGTCGTCGGACGACGGGTCGTCGACGGGCACGACCGACCGAGGTGCGGTCGCCGCCAGGCAGTCGGCCATGACGTCGTCGGAGGTCCCGAACGTCGCTTGCACCTCGCGCTGCTCGCTCGTCGGCACGTTGGCGATGAGGACGTTCGCGAGCGAGTCGCGTGCGTCGCTCACGTCCCTGCGGGCCTGCCGCGCGAACGCGTCGTCGGCCGAGGCGACGATGGCCAGATGCGTCAGCGAGGCTGTGGCCGCACGATCGAACAGACTGAGGGTGCCGACGACCTCGACGGTCTCGGCGCACGTGTCGAACCGCGCCCGGTCGTAGGCGTCGTCGACGGCGATCACGAGGTCGTCGTACGCGGCCGCCGACCCGACCAGCTCGCGGGTGCGCATCGCGACGCTCGCGACGACGACGGCCAGCACCGTCACGGCGGCGGCGCCCACCAGCACGACCGATCGACGGCGGGGCACGGGTCCGGCGGTCCGCACGGGAGCCGGAGCGGCGACGACCGGGATCTCGGCGGTCTCGGCGTCGGGCTCGGAGCGGCGAGCGAGCGGGGCGGCGTCGTCATCGGCGACGGCGGTCTCGGACGCCGCGTCACCGGCGGGTGTCGACTCGTGCTGCTCGAGGAACGACGCCACCGGCGTCGGCTGTTGCGTCACCCCGGCCTGTCGGACCCACCCGGCCAGGGTGGCGCGGGCGATCCCGAGCTCGGCCGCGACCGAGCGCTGGCTCCTGCCGCGCACCACCGCGGCAACGGCGCGGCGACGCAGCTCGGACGAGTACCGGGGCATCGAGGCCCTCCCCTGTGCCGCGCCCGGCGTGGCGCGCCCGTCCCCCGACGACCGGGCCAGCCTAGGCGAGGCCATCGGGGATCGCCAGCCCTGATCCGAACTCGTGTTCGAGAGATCGACGCGTCAACGATCGCGGCTCGACGCGGACGTCTCGGACGCGCACGACTAGCATGGGCGCGGCGATGGATCCCGCCGGGACGAGCGTCCGAACCGCCGTGAGGCTGATGGTTCCTCTCTCGTCGATCGGTGGCGGGTGGGACCTGCCCGCCGGGAGGAGTGCCGGGGTGCGGACACGATGACAGCGGCGCCTGAGACGTCTCGCCGGCGCGCGCTTCTCGGCCGTGCGCTGCTGGTCGGCGCCGGCGGTGCCATCGGGGTCGCGGTCCGCGCCGTGCTCGAGGACATCTGGCCCGCAGTCCCGGGCGCGGTCCCGTGGACCACACTCGGCATCAACCTCGTCGGATCCCTCGTCCTGGGAGCTCTGCTCGAGTCGCTGGCCCGCCGCGGCTCCGACGAGGGGCGGCGTCGGCAGCTCCGCCTCGGCTGCGGGACCGGGGTCGTCGGCGGATTCACGACCTACAGCACGTTCGTCGTCGAGGTCGAGCGACTGATCGCGGGCGGCGACCTCGCGCTCGGCGTGATCTACGCGGTGGGCAGCGTCGTGCTGGGCATCGGTGCCGCGGTGCTGGGGATCACGCTCGCCGCGACATGGCACCGACGGCGGACGGCGACCCCGGCGTGATCGTCGTCGTCGCCCTCGTCGGTGGTCTCGGTGCCATGACGCGATTCGGTGTCGACACCGCGATCGCCCGCCGCAACCGGCTCTCGACGCCGATGGGCACCCTGGTCGTCAACGTGACCGCGTGCTTCCTCCTGGGCCTGCTCACCGGGTGGACGTTGCGCGTGGGTGCGGACTCTCCCCTGGTCCCCGTGCTCGGTGTGGGGTTCCTCGGTGGCTACTCGACGTTCAGCACCGCGAGCGTCGAGGCGGCCCGTCTGTTCCTGACCGAACGAGAAGTCGCTGCCGTGACGCACGCTGCGGTCATGCTGGTGCTGAGCCTGGCTGCCGCGGTCGTCGGGATCGCCCTGACGTCCTGACCGCGGCTCCCGCGAGCACGCGGAGCTCGTCGACACAGAAGCATCGTCACTGCATCCGTTCGTGGGTGTGCCGACGAAACACTCTCGGAGCGACCGTCGGCACGTACGACGCCGCTTCCCGGGTGTCGGTGAGCGGCACCGGCGGGCGGACCATCGGACGGAGACGAACATGCCCACGAGTCGACGCACGTTCTTGACCTATCTCGGGGGTGGGGCCGCGACCGGTCTCGCTTTGGCGGCGTGCAGCCGCGGCGGCGCCGGTGCCGATCCGGCGCAGACGTCGTTGGCGATCGCGTGGTGGGGCAACGACGTCCGCAACGCGAACACGACCGACGCGGTCGCCGCCTACACCGCCGAGCACCCGGACGTGGCGGTCAGCACCCAACCGGCCGAGTGGG
>JBMDXU010000264.1:0-14141 GCA_048594485.1 Pseudactinotalea sp.
CTCCAGTTCGGCCGCGCCTCGGCCATCGGCATCGTGCTGACGCTCGTCATCATCGGCATCACCGCGCTGCAGTTCCGCCTGTCCCGTCGCTTCGTCTTCTACAGCTGAGCAGGAGCCGGTCATGACCACCGCAACACCCACGCTGCCCACCGCCGTCCGGCCCCCCGTCGGACGCGCCCCGCGCACCACCCACCTGGGCGTCGCCGCGAAGATCGCCGTGATGGCGGTCGCCGCGTTCCTCACCCTCGGTCCCGTCGTCTGGACCCTGTGGACCTCGCTCACCCCGCTGGACCCGGCGACCGGAGCGGCGGCACCGAGCCTGACCGCCTACGGCGACGTGTTCACTCAGGTCGACATGTGGCTGCTGGTCTGGAACAGCGCCCTCGTCACCGGCCTGTGCGCCGCCGGTCAGATGATCACCGCCGCGATGGCGGGCTACGTCTTCGCGACGATGCAGTTCCGCGGCAAGGGTGTGCTGTTCGGGCTCATCCTCGCGACGATGATGGTCCCCATGCAGGTGACGATCGTCCCGGTGTTCATGCTGATCCGCGGCATGGGCCTGTCGGACACGCTCCTCGCGCTCATCCTCCCCGCCATCCCGACGGCGTTCGGCACCTTTCTCATGCGCCAGTACTTCCTCGGCCTCCCGCACGAGCTGGGCGAGGCCGCCGCTCTCGACGGCGCCGGTCCCTTCCGGACCTTCTTCTCGGTGTTCGCACCGCTCGCCGCGCCAGGGCTGGCCATCGTCGGGATCCTCGCCTTCAACTACCACTGGAACGAGTTCTTCCGTCCGCTCATCATGGAGATCAGCGAGCAGAACTTCACGCTCCCGCTGGGGCTCGTGACACTGCAGGGCAACCTCGGCACCGGAAGCGTCGCCACCGTGCTGGCCGGCGTGGTGCTGTCGATGATCCCCGCACTGATCGTGTTCGTCGTGGGCAACAAGCCCCTTCGTGAAGGCCTGACCGCAGGGAGCAGCAAGTGAGCACGGAGACCGAGAACCGCACCGGGGCCGAGCACGTCGACGGCGGTGCGACCGATCCCGCCTTCCCCCGCCTGCACGGGCGCCCGCCCACCGGCTGGCTCAACGACCCCAACGGGTGCGCGCTCATCGACGGGACGTGGCACGTCTTCTACCAGCACAACCCGCACGCCCCCACGCACGGCGACATCCACTGGGGTCACATGTCCTCGCCGGACCTGCTGCGCTGGACGACCGAGCCGATCGCGCTCGCCCCCCGACCGGGTGGACCCGACGCCCACGGCTGCTGGTCCGGGACCCTCGTCGACGACGGCGGGGTCCCGACCGCCGTCTTCACCGGGATCGACGGCGACGACCGCCCGAGCACCGTCCTCGCCCGCTCCGACCGGATGGTTCGGTCCTTCACGCGGGACGAGCCGCCCGTCGCAGGTCTGCCGGACGACCCCACGATCACCGACGTCCGGGACCCCTTCATCCTGGTGGTGGACGGCGGCCGGTGGGCGGTGCAGGGGGCTGGTGCCGCCGGTGGTGTCGGGAGCGTGCTGGCGTACCGGTGCGACGACCTGACGCAGTGGTCCTCGCCGAGCACGCTGCTGCGTGCCGATCACCCGGCGCTGGCCGAGGTGACCCGGGCCGACATCTGGGAGTGCCCGAGCCTCGTGCGGGTCGACGGCGTCTGGGTCCTCGTCGTCTCGATCTGGCGGCACGTCGATGGTGCGCACTCGCTCAACCACGTCGCCTGGATCACGGGCGACCTCACCGTCGACGGTGACGACCTGGCATTCGAGCCGACGGCGTCCGGGCGGCTCGATCTCGGTGACGCGTTCTACGCCCCGCAGGCCCTCGCGACCGACGGCCGCGTCCTGCTGTGGGGGTGGTCCTGGGAGACCGACCACGGCAGCGACCGGCTCGCGCGCGCACCCTGGCAGGGCGTCCTCACCTACCCGCGCGAGCTGGGCGTCGTCGACGGCCGCGTCGTGATGCGGCCGGCGACCGAGCTCGAGGGCCTCCGCGTCGGCCCGGCCGACCCCGACAGCCTCACCGGGGCCTTCGAGGTCGTCGCGGCCGCCGGCACGTTCGCGCTCGAGCTCGACGGCCACCCGGTGGGTTCCGGGCAGGCGGTCCGCGCGCTCGTCGACGGCAGTCTCGTCGAGCTGACCCTGGCCGACGGCGAGTCCGTCACCACGCGCGCGTACCCGACCGAGCACTCCCGCTGGCGCGCGCGCGGAGAGGACGGCGCCGACCTGCACGCGTACGCGCTCGGACTCTGAGCGGGCAGGATGGCCCCGTGAGCCGCCGACCCACCGCGAAGGACGTCGCCGAGCGTGCCGGCGTCGCACGCAGTGCGGTGTCGATGGTGGTCAACGGCCGTGACGAGGGGATGGTGGCGCCGGACAAGCGCGCCCGCATCCTCGAGGTCGCGCACGAGCTCGGTTACACACCCAACCGGGTCGCGAGGAGCCTGCGGAACCAGCGCACCCACACGATCGGGCTGGTCACCGATGAGATCGCGTCCGGCGCGTACGCGGGCGAGATCGTGCTCGGCGCGACGGATGCCGCGATGGCGGCGGGCTACCTGCTGCTCACCGTGGACACCCACGGCGACCAGGACAGGGAGGCTCCCGCGTACCAGACGTTGGCCGACCGCTCCGTGGACGCCCTGGTGTTCGCCTCGCTCGGGCTGCGGGCTTACACGCCCCCGGACGGGTCGAACCATCGGCCCGCGATCCTGGCGAACTGCTTCGACCCGAACGGAGCGGTCCCGGGTGTGTTCGCCGACGAGGTCGGCGGCGGCCGCAACGCCGCGCGGCTGCTGCTCGAGGCCGGCCACCGGGACGTCGTCGTGCTCGGGGGCGTCGCGAGCGATGTCGCCGCGCCCCGGCGCGAGCAGGGCGTGGCGGAGGCGTTCGCCGCCGCGGGTCTCGCGCCCCCGCGCGTCGTCCGCGCCGGTTGGGAGATCGACGACGGCGTCCGCGCCGCCACCGAGGCCCTGGGCGGGACGTCGGTGCCGACCGCGCTGCTGTGCGCGAACGACCGGGTCGCCCTCGGCGCCGTCCTCGTCGCCGCTCGCCTGGGTCTCGCCATCCCGGACGACCTGTCGGTCCTCGGGTACGACGACGACCCCAACGTCGCTCGTCGCCTCGTCCCCGGGCTCACCACCATCGACCTGCCGCACCACGCGATCGGCGAGGCGACGCTGACCGCGCTCCTGGAGCATCTCGACGACGGCGTTGCACTGCCCACGTCCGACCGCCTGCTCCCGTGCGAACCCGTCGTCCGCGGATCGGTCGCCCCACCGCGGCGGTGACCGGGCGCCCGACGTCGCTCAGCGTGCGCGCCGCTGCCAGGTGGCCCACAACGGGCGGTAGCCGTTGCGGTGCCAGAACGGCATCGACCACGGGTTGAGGGCGGAGGCGTCGACCACCGTCGCCGCCACGCCCGCCTCGGCGGCGCGCCGGTGCAGTGACGCCGCGAGCAGCCGTCCGACGCCTCGTGAGCGCCGCGTCGCCGTGACGGTGGCGATCCCGAGGTAGGCGATCGGATCGACGGCGACGCTCGGCCGCACCCATCGGCACTCCTCGGGCGGGCTCATGCTCGCCCAGCCGACCACCTCGCCGTCGGCGGTGGCGACGACGGTCCACCCGTCGCCGATGCTGAGCGCCTCGTCGACGTAGTGATCGCCGAGCCCGCGCCGGCGTTGGCGGACGGCGCCGAACGCGACTTCGGTGTCGAGCAGCTCCTGCATCAGTCCGGCCATCGGTGCTCGGTCACCCGGCCCGGACGGACGCACGCGGACGCCGTCGGGTGGCGTGGGGTCGAGATCGGCGTCGGCGGCTCGGGCGGGGCGGACGAGCGTCGTCGTCGCCACGCCGAAGCCACGCTCCAGCAGCGGGACGGCCACGAGTGCGTGCGCGGCGACCGGGAGCCGGACGAGATGGGCGTGGTCGCCGTCGGGCTCGTCGACCGGTGCGGCGGGGAGGGCCAGCCAACGGTCGAGGACCGCGGCGACGTCGTCAGACGCGGCCTCCGGTCCCCAGCGCAGCTGCAGCACATCGGTGCTCGTGGCGGTCCACAGCGACAGCGGCGCCGACGACGGCGTGAGGCGACGGCGAGCGATCCCGACGACCGTGCCGCCGGGGTCGGCGACGGCGCCGACGACGTCGTCACCCTCCTCCGGAGGCGGAACGGCACCGAGCAGCGGGTCGGCGGGCCAGGTCGACGCCATCGTCGCGGACAACCGGCGGGCGATCTCGAGGTCGGTCACGGCGCCATCGTAATCGAGAATCGTTCTCGACATCCACGTTCCTCGCCGCTACGGAAAGGTCACGAATACGCCACAGTTCACTCCGGAAACCGAACGGAAATCTGTGAGCAGCAGCATGATGGGCAGATCCCGCCCCGACTCCCTTGGAGGTGTCTCTCGTGACCACCGTGCGCGCAGCGATCAGCCAGACCACCTGGACCGGCGACAAGGAGTCGATGCTCGACAAGCACGAGCAGTTCGCCCGTGACGCCGCCGCCCAGGGCGCGCAGGTGATGTGCTTCCAGGAGCTGTTCTACGGGCCGTACTTCGGGATCACCCAGGACAAGAAGTACTACCGCTACGCCGAGCCCTCCGACGGCCCGATCGTGCAACGTTTCGCCGCGCTGGCCAAGGAGCTCGGGCAGGTGATGGTGCTGCCGATCTACGAGGAGGCGCAGACCGGCGTCTACTACAACACCGCCGTCCTGGTGGACGCCGACGGCACCGTGCTCGGGCAGTACCGCAAGAACCACATCCCGAACCTCGACAAGTTCTGGGAGAAGTTCTACTTCCGCCCGGGCAACCAGGGCTACCCGGTGTTCGAGACCGCCGTCGGCAAGGTCGGTCTCTACATCTGCTACGACCGGCACTTCCCCGAGGGGTGGCGCGAGCTGGGCCTGAACGGCGCGCACATGGTCTTCAACCCCAACGCCACCAAGCCGGGGCTGAGCAACCGGCTGTGGGAGGTGGAGGGCCCGTGCGCGGCGGTGGCCAACGGCTACTTCGTGCTGCAGCCCAACCGCGTCGGTCGCGAGGACAACGAGTACGGCGAGGACGCCGTCGACTTCTACGGCACCAGCCAGGTGATCGACCCGCGCGGGAACTTCGTCGGCGAGCGGGGCAGCTCCGAGCACGAGGAGCTTCTCGTGCGCGACCTCGACATGGACATGGTCCAGCAGATGCGCGACGACTGGCAGTTCTACCGGGACCGACGCCCCGACACCTACACCGAGATCGCGAAGGCCTGAGCGCCATGGGCACCCTGCTCGTCACCGGCGGCACCGTCGTCTCCGCCACCGGCCGCACCGAGGCCGACGTGCTGATCGACGGCGAGCGCGTCGTCGCCGTGCTCGCCCCGGGGTCCACGCTGCTGGGCCACGACCTCGCGAGCTCCGTGGACCGCGTCGTCGACGCGACCGGGAAGTACGTCATCCCCGGCGGCATCGACGCGCACACGCACATGGAGCTGCCGTTCGGCGGCACCAACGCCTCCGACACCTTCGAGACCGGCACGACGGCGGCCGCCTGGGGCGGGACGACGTCGATCATCGACTTCGCGGTGCAGCGCACCGGGGAGCGGGTGGAGGACGGCCTGGCGGCCTGGCACGCCAAGGCCGACGGCAACTGCGCGGTCGACTACGGGTTCCATCAGATCATCGGCGGCGTCGACGAGCTCTCGCTCACGTCCATGGAGCACCTCGCCGACGAGGGCATCACGTCCTACAAGCTGTTCATGGCCTACCCGGGCGTCTTCTACTCCGACGACGCGCAGATCCTGCGGGCCATGCAGAAGGCGAGCGAGCTCGGGCTGCTGACGATGATGCACGCCGAGAACGGACCCGCGATCGACGTCCTCGCGCAGCAGCTCTACGACGCCGGCAAGACCACCCCCTACTTCCACGGCGTCGCCCGCGCCTGGCAGATGGAGGAGGAGGCCACGCACCGCGCGATCATGCTCGCGGACCTCACCGAGGCGCCGCTCTACGTGGTGCACGTGAGCGCGAAGCAGGCGGTCGAGCAGCTTGCCGCCGCCCGGGACCGCGGCAAGAACGTGTTCGGCGAGACCTGCCCTCAGTACCTCTACCTCTCGCTGGAGGAGCAGCTCGGCGCGCGCAGCCCGGAGTGGGGCGAGTTCGAGGGCGCCAAGTGGGTGTGCTCGACGCCGCTGCGCTCGCGCGAGGAGGGCCACCAGCACGCGATGTGGCAAGGGTTGCGCACCAACGACCTGCAGATGGTGTCCACCGACCACTGCCCGTTCTGCATGAAGGGCCAGAAGGAGCTGGGGCTGGGAGATTTCAGAGCGATCCCCAACGGCATCGGCTCGATCGAGCACCGCATGGACCTCATGTACCAGGGTGTGGTGACCGGGGAGATCTCGCTGGAGCGCTGGGTCGAGCTGACGTCGACGACGCCGGCCCGCATGTTCGGCCTGTACGGCCGCAAGGGTGTCATCGCCCCGGGTGCCGATGCCGACGTCGTCGTCTACGACCCGAACGGCCACACGAGCATCGGGGTCGGCAAGACCCACCACATGAACATGGACCACTCCGCGTGGGAGGGATACGAGATCGACGGCCACGTCGACGTCGTGATCTCGCGAGGCGAGGTGCTCGTCTCCGACGGCGAGTTCCACGGCCGCCGCGGGCACGGCCAGTACCTCAAGCGCGGCCTGTCCCAATACCTGATCTGAGGACCAGATGACGCCCCCGACCAACTCCCCTCGTCAACGAGCGCCGAGATCGTACGTCTGCGGCGAGCTCGTAGCTCCAGAAGTACGAGCTCGCCGCGGCTCTACGATCTCGGCGCTCTGCCCGACGGCGGAGGGTTGCTGATGGATTTTGGGGTTGTTCTTCAGACCAATCCGCCGGCTTGGCGGACGGTCGATCTCGCGCGGCAGGCCGAGTCGCACGGGTTCGACTACGTGTGGACCTTCGACTCGCACCTGCTGTGGCAGGAGCCGTACGTCATCTACTCGGCGATCCTCGCAGCCACGCACCGCGTGATCGTCGGCCCGATGGTCACCAACCCGGCCACCCGCGACTGGACCGTCACCGCGTCGCTGTACGCCACGCTCAACGAGATGTACGGCAACCGCACGGTGTGCGGCATCGGGCGGGGCGACTCCGCCGTCCGCGTCCTCAACGGCAAGCCCGCGACGCTCAAGGAGGTCCGCGAGGCCACGCACGTCATCCGCGAGCTCGCCAGCTGCCGCCCGGCGGAGGTCAACGGCGCCACCCTGCAGTTCCCGTGGGCGCGGGACTCGCGGCTGGAGGTGTGGCAGGCCGCCTACGGGCCGCTGGCCCTGAAGACCGCGGGTGAGACCGCCGACGGCTTCATCCTGCAGCTCGCCGACATCGACATCGCTCGCTGGATGATCGGCGCCGTCCGCGATGCCGCGACGGCGGCGGGTCGCGACCCCGACGCGATCACCTTCTGCGTCGCCGCGCCCGCGTACATCGGGTCCGAGGACGATCTCGCGCACATGCGCGACCAGTGCCGGTGGTTCGGCGGGATGGTGGGCAACCACGTGGCCGACATCGTCGCGCGTTACGGCACCGACAGCCAGATCCCGCAGGCGCTCACCGACTACATCGCCGGCCGCCAGGGCTACGACTACAACCAGCACGGCCAGGCCGGGAACACGCACGCCGAGTTCGTGCCCGACGAGATCGTCGACCGGTTCTGCCTGCTGGGCACCGTCGAGCAGCACGTCGCCAAGCTCGAGGCCCTGCGCGAGCTCGGTGTCGACCAGTTCGCCATCTACCTCCAGCACGACAACAAGGAGGAGACGATGCGCGTGTACGGCGAGTCGGTCATCGGCAGGCTCCGCGACCACGTCACGGCCAAGGCATGACGGCGCGGCCGCGGCTGGCGGTTCGCCGATGACCGTCGAGCAGACCTCGATCCGGGCCGGGCGCCCGCGCGCCCGGTCGGGAGCGGCGAAGCTGCGCGCCGTCGCGTTCGGCCTGCTGGGCGTCATCGCCGTCGCCGCGCTCTGGGAGCTGTACAAGGCGGTCGGCCCCGCCGATGGCCTGCTCATCGGTGAGACCCGGATCCTGCCGCGCAACACCGCGCTGGCCATGCCGCACGTGTGGGAGATGGTCGAGCGGATCCTCGCGCCCACCACCAGCCAGGAGGGCGCGGCCCCGCTGTGGCTCACGGTCGCCCGGGCGGCCCTGGTCTCGCTCGGCATCACGGGCGTGGGGTGGGCGGTCGGCACGGTCGTCGGCGTCGGGCTCGGCGTGCTGATGCAGGTGTTCCGGGTCGTCGAGCGCGGCCTGCTGCCGTGGGTGGTGCTGAGCCAGACCGTTCCGCTGATCGCGTTCGCGCCGGTGGTGAAGAACTGGGGCGCGCAGCTCTCGATCGGGGACTGGCGCTGGCCGCAGTGGCTGTCGGTCGCGGTGATCGCGAGCTATCTCGCGTTCTTCCCGGTGGCGATCGGCACGCTCAAGGGGCTGCAGTCGCCGCAGCGGACGCACGTCGAGCTGATGCACACCTACGCGGCCAGTCGGTGGCAGACGCTCACCCGCGTGCGCTTCCCCGCCGCCGTGCCCTACCTGCTGCCCGCACTCCGGCTCGGGGCCGCGAGCGCCGTCGTCGGGACCGTGGTCGCCGAGGTCTCCACGGGCTACCTCGACGGCATCGGCCGGCAGCTCGTCTCCTTCGCCAGCCAGGCGTCGGGAGACCCCGCGAAGGCCTGGGCGCCGATCTTCGGAGCCGTCGCGCTGGGTCTGGTCGCGGCCGGCCTCGTCGGGCTCGTCGGCCTGGCGCTCCGCAACTACCGCCGAGGAGAGGCGACGTGACGAACGACCGCACCGCCGTCGACGACCCTACCGTGGCCGCGGTCTCGGCCACGGGGGTCGGCAAGACCTTCGAGACCCGCGCGGGCGCGGTCGAGGCCCTGGTCGACGTCGACCTCGAGGTCGCGGCCGGGGAGTTCGTGTCGCTGATCGGCCCGTCCGGGTGCGGCAAGTCGACGCTCATGCGGCTCATCGCCGATCTCGACGTGTCGACCGCGGGCGACCTCGCCGTCTTCGGCAAGCCCCCCGAGCAGGCCCGCCGCGACCAGGACTGCGGCATCGCGTTCCAGCAGGCGGGGCTGCTGCCGTGGCGGACCGTGGCCGACAACATCGCCGTCCCGCTCGAGGTGCACGGGATGGCGAAGGCGGCCCGGAAGCAGCGGGTCGCCGAGCTCGCGGAGCTCGTGGGGCTCACGGAGTTCACCGGCAGCTACCCGGACCAGCTCTCCGGTGGCATGCAGCAGCGTGTCGCCATCGCACGCTCGCTCGCCGAGCAGCCCCGGCTGCTCCTCATGGACGAGCCGTTCGGCGCCCTGGACGAGATGACCCGCGAGCGCATGCAGGCCGAGCTCTCGCGCATCGTCGGCGAGAGCGGCGCGGCCGTCGTGTTCGTCACGCACTCGATCCCGGAGGCGGTGTTCCTGTCGGACCGCGTGATCGTGATGTCGCCGCGACCGGGCCGCATCACCGGCGTGGTGCCCACGGGCATCGGGCGCGACGTCGCGCGCGACGAGGAGCTGCGCGAGACGGCCGCCTTCTTCGAGAAGGTCACCGAGGTGCGGGAGGCGTTGCACGGGACCTCGGTCACCGGTTCGGGGCGGGAGGTGCGCTGATGGCGGTGCTCGACGGCGGCACGCGCGGCGGCGGACGTCTCGCGCGGATCGTGGCGCCCGTCGTCGTCGGGCTCCTCGGTCTCGCGCTCTGGCAGCTGCTGGTCGGGGTGTTCGGCGTCTCCGCCTACCTGCTGCCCAGCCCGGCCGAGATCGTCGCCGAGTGGCGTGCGAACGCCGGCCCGATCGCCGACGGCGCCCTCATCACGGGCGTGAACGCCGCGATCGGTCTGGCGGTCGGCGCCGTCGTCGGTGTGCTGCTCGCCGCGCTGGCGTCACGGGCGAGGTGGTTCGACCAGATGCTCGTGCCGGTGGTCGCCTCGCTCGCGGTCGTACCGATCGTCGCGCTCGCCCCCGTGCTCAACTCGATGTACGGCGCCGACAGCGAGATGGGCCGGCGCATGATCGCGGCGATCGCGTCGTTCGTGCCGGTGTTCGTCAACAGCCTGCGCGGGCTGCGGCAGACGACGCCGCTGCACCGCGACCTCATGCGCAGCTACGCCGCCGGCGGGTCGCACACCTTCCGCATCCTCACCCTGCCCGCCGCCGCCCCGTACGTCGTCACCGGGCTGCGGGTGGCGAGCTCCCTCGCGGTGATCTCCGCCTTGGTCGCCGAGTACTTCGGCGGCCCCCGCGGCGGTCTCGGCAGCTTCATCTCGACCTCGGCCGCGACGTCGGCGTACGCCCGGGCCTGGGCCTACGTCGGTGCCGCGATCCTGCTCGGGCTGGCCTTCTACCTCGTGACCGTCGCGCTCGAGCGCCTGGTCTCCCGAGCCCTGGGAGGCGACCGATGACGTCCACGACCCCACCCACCCTCTGAGAGGACACACCATGAAGATGACCCGACGCGCCTTCGGCATGGGCGCAGGCGGCATGACCCTCGCCGCCTTCCTGGCCGCGTGCGCAGGCGACGGCGACGGCGACTCGCCGGGCACGGGTGGGGGCGGCGGCGGCACCGACCTCACCCCGATCAAGCTGCAGCTGCAGTGGCTGCCGCAGGCGCAGTTCGCCGGCTACTTCGCGGCACGCGAGCAGGGCTTCTTCGAGGAGGAGGGCCTGGAGGTCGAGATCATCCCCTCCGGCGGCGACATCGTCCCGCAGGACGCCCTCGCCAGCGGCTCCGCCGACTTCTGCATCGCCTGGGTGCCCAAGGTGCTCGGCTCGATCGAGCAGGGCGCGAACCTCACGAACATCGCGCAGATCTTCCAGCGCTCGGGCACCCTGCAGGTCGCGTTCGCCGACGCCGGCATCTCTTCGGTGGCCGACTTCGAGGGCCGCAAGATCGGCTCCTGGGGTTTCGGCAACGAGTGGGAGATCTTCGCCGCGATGGCGGCCGAGGGCCTGGACTCCACGACCGTCGAGATCGTCACGCAGGACTTCAACATGACGGCGTTCCTGCAGGGCGACATCGACGCGGCGCAGGCGATGACGTACAACGAGTGGGCGCAGGTGCTGGAGAGCGTCAACCCGGACACCGGCGAGCTCTACACCCCCGACGACTTCAGCGTGATCGCGTACCAGGACACCTCCGGCGGCATGCTGCAGGACGCCGTCTGGGCCGATGCCGGCCGGCTCGCCGACGACGCGGACTACAGCACCACCGCCGTGTCCTTCCTCAAGGCCGTGATCAAGGGCTGGGCCTTCGCGCGCGACAACGTCGAGGACGCAGCCGAGATCACCATCGCCGCGGGATCCACCTGGGGTCCCAGCCACGAGCTGTGGATGGCGAACGAGACGAACAAGCTCATCTGGCCGGCCCCGAACGGTGTCGGGGTCGTCGACACCGCGGCGTGGGAGCAGACGGTGGCCGGGGCGCTGGCCGCCGTCAACGAGCAGGGACAGCACCTCATCACGGCGGAGCCGCCCACCACGGCCTACGACAACACCTACATCGAGCAGGCGATCGCCGACCTGTCCGATGTCGACACCACGGGCGAGTCGTACTCCCCGATGGAGGTCACGCTCACCGAGGGCGGCCAGTAACCGAGGACGGCACCTTCGTCGCCCGCAGCGACGAGGGTGCCGGCGGCGCCGGTGGTGGCATGCTGACGGGACGAACGAAGGAGTCGAAGATGACGGATGTCGACGGCGGCGCCGACCTCGACGCGCTGACGCGCGAGCTGGATCGTGCGCACGTGTTCCACTCGTGGTCGGCGCAGGGGTCGCTGGATCTCATGCCGATCGCCGGCGGGCAGGGCAGCACGGTCTGGGACCACAGCGGGCGTCGGTACCTCGACTTCTCCAGCCAGCTCGTCAACGTCAACATCGGGTACGGACACCCGGCGGTGGTCACGGCGATCCAGGAGCAGGCCGCCACGCTCGCCACGATCGGGCCCGCCACCGCCAACCTCACCCGCGGAGAGGCCGCCAAGCGGATCGTGGCCCACGCGCCGTCGGGCATGAGCAAGGTGTTCTTCACCAACGGCGGTGCCGACGCCGTCGAGAACGCCATCAGGATGGCGCGGTTGCACACCGGACGCCGCAAGGTGATCTCCCGCTACCGCAGCTACCACGGCAACACCGGCGCCGCGATCGTCGCGACCGGCGACTGGCGCCGACTCCCCAACGAGTACGCCACCGGCCACGTCCACGCCTTCGGCCCGTTCCTGTACCGCACGGAGTTCTGGGCGACCACCCCGCAGGAGGAGGCCGAGCGAGCGCTTCACCACCTGCGTCGCGTGGTCGAGTCCGAGGGCCCCGGCACCATCGCGGCGATCCTGCTCGAGACCATCCCGGGCACCGCGGGCATCCTCGTGCCGCCGCCCGGCTACCTCGAGGGGGTGCGTGCTCTCGCCGACGAGCACGGCATCCTGCTGATCCTCGACGAGGTGATGGCCGGGTTCGGCCGCACCGGCGAGTGGTTCGCGTTCGACGCCTACGGCATCCGCCCGGACCTCATCACCTTCGCCAAGGGCGTGAACTCCGGCTACGTCCCGATCGGCGGCGTCGTCATGTCCGACGACGTGGCCGCCACCTTCGACGACCGTGTCTTCCCCGGCGGTCTGACCTATTCGGGTCACCCGCTCGCCGCCGCCTCGATCGTGGCCGCGCTCGACGCGATGGAGCACGAAGGGATCGTGGCCAACGCCAAGAGCATCGGCGAGGACGTGCTCGGGCCTGGGCTGAGGGAGCTCGCCGAGCGGCACCCCGTCATCGGCGAGGTGCGGGGCACGGGGGTGTTCTGGGCGCTCGAGCTGGTCGCCGATCGCGACAGCCGGGCACCGTTGGCCGCCGCCGAGATCGCCTTCGCCAAGTCCGAGCTGGCTGCGCGCGGCGTGCTCGGCTTCACCGCGGACAACCGGATCCACGTGGTGCCGCCCTGCATCGTCACGGCCGACGAGGTCGCGCAGGCTCTGGCGGTCTACGACGAGGTCCTCACCCTGCTCGACGGAAGGCTCTGAGATGACGCAGACGCTCGACCACTGGATCGCCGGCACCACCGATCCGGGCTCCGGTGACCGCACCGGCCCGGTCTACGACCCGGCGCTCGGCACCGAGGCGAAGCGGGTGCGGTTCGCCACCGCCGACGACGTCGACCGCGCCGTCCAGGCGGCCCGCACGGCCTTCACGAGCTGGGGCGACGCGTCGATCGCCAAGCGCCAGCAGGTGCTCTTCGCGTTCCGCGAGCTCCTCAACGCCCGCAAGTCCGAGCTCGCCGAGATCCTGACGGCGGAGCACGGCAAGGTGCTCTCCGACGCCGCGGGCGAGATCGCCCGCGGGCTCGAGGTCGTCGAGTTCGCCTGCGGGATGCCCCACCTGACCAAGGGGACGTTCTCGCTCAACGCGAGCACCGACGTCGACGTCTACACCGTGAAGGAGCCGCTCGGCGTCGTCGGTGTCATCAGCCCCTTCAACGTCCCGGCGATGGTGCCGATGTGGTTCTTCCCCATCGCCATCGCTGCGGGCAACACGGTGGTGCTCAAGCCCAGCGAGAAGGACCCGAGCGCCGCGAACTGGCTCGCTGCGCTGCTCGCCGAGGCGGGCCTTCCCGACGGCGTCTTCAACGTGGTGCACGGGGACAAGGAAGCCGTGGACGCGCTGCTCACCCACCCCGACGTCGCTGCGATCAGCTTCGTCGGGTCGACACCGATCGCCCAGCACGTCTACGAGACGGCGACGCAGCACGGCAAGCGCGTGCAGGCGCTCGGGGGTGCCAAGAACCACATGCTCGTGCTCCCCGACGCCGATCTGGATCTCGCCGCCGACGCCGCCGTCAACGCCGGGTTCGGCTCCGCCGGCGAACGATGCATGGCGATCTCGGTGCTGGTCGCCGTCGACCCGGTGGGCGACGAGCTGATCGCCAAGATCACCGAGCGCATCGGGACGCTGCGCACGGGTGACGGCCGGCGCGGCACCGACATGGGGCCGCTCATCACGCGCGAGCACCGCGACAAGGTGGCCGGCTATCTCGACGTCGCGGCCCAGGACGGGGCGACCGTCGTCGTCGACGGTCGTGGGATCGAGGTGGACGGCGAGGCCGACGGCTTCTGGCTCGGCCCGTCCCT
>JBMDXU010000265.1:0-8340 GCA_048594485.1 Pseudactinotalea sp.
TCGGCGCCGAGCACGAGCCGGGCGGCCAGCAGGCCGCTGTGCAACGAGACCGCCTCGAGGTCGCCACCGAACGCCTGTCCCACGGTGACCGAGGCCGTCAGCCATCCGGCGTCGCGAAGCCCCGCGACGGTGCGGGAGAACCAGAGCGGAAGTGCGCCGCCGTCGGTCATGACGTACACGACGCGGGTATCGGGGTCGACGCTCCGGACGCCCGCGACGATGGCCGGCAGCGCCGAGTGCAGATCGGCGACGACGACCGGCATCCCGGCCAACGAGTCCGCGTCCCGCAGCGTCGGATGGTGCTCGGACTCCTGCTCGTCGACACCGAGGACGAGGGTCTGCAGCGGTGTGTACCGCGCCTTGACGAGGTGGCCCGGTCCGGCGTCGGGATCCGGCGGCAGCTGGTCGGGGATGGCGGCGACGTAGCCGTAGCCGCCCGTGCCGAGGCCCCGCTCCAGCGCGGCCGTGGTCACCAGCACACGATCGCCGATCTGCGGGTCGCCCACGATCGCCGGGTACGCCAGCGACCGGACGACGGCGTCGTCGTCGAGCCGGACCTCCACCTCGACGGCGCCCCGCCAGGCCCGCCCACGACCGACCACCACACCGTCCCGCCAGATGATCACGCCACGAACCTACGGCACACGAGCACCGTCCCGCCGTGGTCGTCGCTGCCGCGGTCATCGAGCAGAGGCGCATCGATGGGCGGCACGGCCACTACCGTGGACCCTCGTGACCGAACGCGTGGACGCCGCCGAGCGGATGCTCGATCTGGTGATCGCGCTCTCGCACACGCGACACCGGATGACCAAGGCGCAGATCCGCTCCACCGTCAACGGCTACGGCGGCAGCAGCACCGAGGCGTTCGAGAGGATGTTCGAGCGCGACAAGGAGACCCTGCGGCAGCTCGGGATCCCGATCGTGACCCTCACCGACGCCGTGCACGAGGACGACGTCGGCTACCGCATCGACACCGCCGCCTACCAGCTGCCGCCCATCGACCTCAGTCCCGCTCAGCTCGGCGTGCTGTCGCTGGCCGCCGAGGTGTGGCAGGACTCGGCGTTCTCCGCATCGGCGCAGCGCGGGCTCGTCAAGCTCAAGGCGGTCGCCGACAGCGCCGTCACGACGGCGCCGGGTGTCGCCCTCCGCGTCCGCGGCCCGGACGCCGCCATGGGCGACGTGCTCGACGCGATCGCCGACCGGGTGCCGGTGCGCTTCACCTACCTGTCGGCATACAACGGCGTCACCACGGTCCGCACCGTCGAGCCGTGGCGCGTCTACGCGCGCGACCGCGGGTGGTACCTCGTGGGCCTCGACGTCGATCGCGGGGCTCAGCGCTCGTTCCGCACCTCGCGCATCATCGGCCGGGTGCAGCGGGTGGGGCAGCCGGGCTCGGTGACGATCCCGGAGCAGCGGGTGCCGACGCCGGAGCGGGTGTTCCGCACCCCGGTCCGGCTCGCCGTTCGCCCCGAGGCCGCGGCCGCGCTGCGCGTGCGCGGAGAGGTCGTCGGCACGATGCCCGACGGGGAGGGCGTGCGTGACGTGCTCGCGCTCGAGGTGGGCGACGTCGAGGCGTTCGCCGAGCAGGTCGCCGGCTACGGGGAGACGGTGGTGGCCCTGGACCCGCCCGAGCTCCGCGAGGCGGTGCTGCGTCGGTTGCGCGCCGTGGCGGCGCTCGGCGAGACCGGATGGGCGGGAGGACGGCGATGAGCGAGACCGCACCCGACCGGCTCGCCCGGATGCTCGCCATGGTCGGCTATCTGCGCGACCACCCCGCCGTGCCCGTCACGGAGGTCGCCCAGCACTTCGGCATCAGCGAGAAGCAGGTGCTCGACGACGTCAACACGCTCTGGGTCTCGGGCACACCGGGGTACATGCACGGCGACCTGATCGACTTCTCGAGCGACGATCTCGAGCACGGTGTGCTGACGCTGCTCGACTCCCGCGAGATGGATCGGCCGCTGCGGCTGTCCTCGGAAGAGGCGGTGGCCCTGCTGGTCGGGCTGCAGTCGCTCGGCGCGGCGCTCGGGGAGGAGGAGGCGGCCCTGGTCGAGGAGACCGCTGCCGCGCTGCGAGCGGCGGCCGGAGAGGCGGCGAGCACCGCCGACGTGGTGCACCTCCGCGGCCGGGGACGCGTGGACGCCCGGGTCGGGCAGCTCCGGGACGCCCTCGCGCGCGGCCGCCGCGTGCATCTGCGCTACGTCTCCGCATCCGACCAGACCACCGAGCGCGACGTGGACCCGCTCCAGCTCCTCACCGACTCCGACCGGTGGTTCCTGATGGGCTGGTGCCACCGGGCCCAGGACGTCCGACAGTTCCGTCTCGACCGCATCCTCGACCTCACCGTGCTCGAGACGCCCGCCGACGCGCACCCCGACGTGGAGCTCACCGGCCGGACGGAACCCGACACCGCCAGCGCCACGCAGGTCCGCATGCAGATCGCCACACGCGCCCGATGGTTCGCGGAGCAGCTGCCGGGAGCCCGCATCCGCGAGCTGGAGGAGGGGTGGTTCGAGCTGACGGTGGGCGTCGTGGACGAGGCCTGGTTCGGGAACCTCGTGCTGGCCCTGGGCGACGACGTCCGGGACGTGGCACCGCCGTCGATCGCCGAGCCGTTGCGGCAGCGCGCCGCGGCGGCACTGCAGGCGTACGACGCTCTTGCGCCGCCGGACCCGAGCCCCGCTCCGGGAGCGTAGGCTCGCGGCGTGCTCTGGTTCTCGGTGTGGACGGTGCTGGTCGTCGCGACCATCGTCGGCGCCGTGCTGCTCGCGCTCAGCCTGTGGCGCAAGGGCAAGGCGCTGCTGCGCCAGCTCGAGGAGACCGGGCGTGTGCTCGACCTGCTGCAGACCCGCGTCGACGAGCTCGACGCAGCGCGGCCGCCCGCACCGTCGTTCCGTCCGGCGCTGCTCGCCGACGATCGGCAGCGCGACCACTGGCGCAACCTGCGCGCCCTCAACATCGAGCGTCGCGCCGAACGCCGACGACGGCGACACGCGGTCGCGTACCGCCGCTGGCACGGCATCGTGGGCTGACTTCCGGGCAACTCCCGGGTCGGCGTCGGCGCCTGATCGGCGAACCTCACCTAGACTGACCACAAGCACATCCTCGAAGCGGAGTCATCATGCGCCCCCAGGCTTGGCACATCATCTTGCTGCTCGTCGTCATCCTGCTGGTGTTCGGCGCCAGCAAGCTGCCGGACATCACTCGCAACGTCGGTCGCTCGATGAAGATTTTCAAGGAGGAGGTCAAGGACCTCCGCGACGACGGCGACACGGTCAGGGACGCCGTGAACCCGAACCCACCCATCACCTCGGGCGAGACCACGGTCAACACGACGGCGAGCGACGCCCAGCGCGGTGTGACGCCGCCCGGTGGCAGCACGCCGTCTGACGTGCCTCCGACGAGCCGGTAGCACCCCGTGGCCCGCACGACTGGGTCGCGGAAGGAGAAGAACCCCGAAGCGCGCATGGCGCTCGCCGAGCACCTGCGTGAGCTTCGCAAGCGCTTCATACTGGCCGCGATCGGTGTGCTGCTCGGCGGCATCCTCGGCTGGGTCTTCTACCGACCCGTCACGATCGGGACGTTCCACTTCGAGGGTGTGTTCGATCTCCTCCAGCAGCCGATCGAGATGCTGCAGGCGGACCGACCGGAGCTCGTCAGCCTGAACTTCCAGGGCATCGGAACTGCCTTCGACATGCAGATCCGGATCTCCCTCTTCACCGGCATCCTGCTCAGTTCGCCGTGGTGGATCTACCAGGTGCTCGCCTTCATCACGCCCGGGTTGACCAGGCAGGAGAAGCAGTACACCTTCGGATTCCTCGGCGCGGCCGTCCCGTTGTTCGCCACCGGCGCACTGCTGGCCTGGAGCGTGCTGCCCAAGGCTCTGGAGGTGCTGATCGCGGACTTCACGCCGGACAACACCACCAACCTGCTGGCGGCTGACGTCTACCTGAAGTTCGTCATGCAGATCGTGCTGGCGTTCGGGATCGCGTTCCTGCTCCCGCTGATCATGGTCGCGCTCAACTTCATGAACGTGGTCAAGGGCAGTACCTGGTTGAAGGGGTGGCGCTGGGCGATCATCGGCATCTTCACGTTCTGCGCGTTCGCGACGCCGAACCCGGAGCCGACGGCCATGCTCTTCATGGCGCTCCCGATCGTCGGGCTGTACTTCATCGCCGTGCTCATCTGCCACCTGCACGACAAGCGGGTCGCCAAGCGCCGCGCCGAGGAGGACGCCGAGCTGGCCGAGGACTCCTCCGCCTCCAGCAACGCCGTAGCCTGACCCGATGGCTCTCCTCGGCGTCGTCGTCAACCCCGCCGCGAACGGCAACCGGGGGAGCGGGCCCGGGGCCGGGGTGATCCGGCTGCTGAGGGAGGCCGGCCACGAGGTCGTCGATCTCTCGGCGGAGTCGGCGGACGCCGCGCTCACCGCTGCCCGCGCGGCGTGCCACGCCGGGTCCGGGCGGTTGGAGGCTCTCGTCGTCGTCGGAGGCGACGGCATGGTGCACCTCGGTGTGAACGCGGTCGCCGGCACGGGGGTGCCACTGGGTCTGGTCGCGGTCGGCACGGGGAACGACTTCGCCCGTACCGTCGGGCTGCCCGCCCATGACGGCCCCGCCGCGCTGCGCGCGGTGATGCAGGCGCTGGAGGAGCCGCCCCGCCCCATCGACCTGCTCTGCTCCGTGGGAGCCGACGGCGTCCCGCACCGTACGGTGTGCGTGCTGTCGGCCGGCGTCGACGCCGCCGTGAACGCCCGCGCCAACGCGTACTCGTTCCCACCCGGCGGCGGCAAGTACATCCGTGCGGCGCTGACCGAGCTGCGCCGGTTCGTGCCTTACGGCTACGCCATCACGCTGGACGGCGACCGTCGGGAGTTGGCGGGCACGCTGGTGGCCGTCGCGAACGGAGGGTACTTCGGCGGCGGCATGAAGATCGCGCCCGACGCCCAGCTCGACGACGGTCTCGCCGACGTCGTCATCGCCGACGGCCTGAGCCCGTGGGAGGCGATGCGACTCTTCCCGCGCATCTACTCCGGCTCCCATATGCGCCATCCCGCCGTCGAGGTGGTGCGCGCGCACCAGGTCGTGCTCGAGCCGCACGACGGCCACCCGACGCCGCCCGAGGCGTACGGCGACGGCGAGCGCGTCGGTGCGCTGCCGCTCTCGATCACGGTCGAGCCCGGCGCGCTGCGCCTGCTGGTGCCCGTGGCGCCGTAGCCTGGGCGTATGCCCTCACCCGCGGAGCGGTACGCCGCCGCGATGACCCGGCAACGGCGTGCTCGCACCGAGCTGGCGGCGTTCGCGGCATCGGTCGACTTCGAGCTCGACGACTTCCAGGTGCAGGCGTGCGAGGCCGTCGAGGCGGGTCAGGGCGTGCTGGTCGCGGCCCCGACCGGAGCCGGCAAGACGGTGGTGGGCGAGTTCGCGATCCACCTGGCGCTGGCCCAGGGCCGCAAGGCGTTCTACACGACGCCGATCAAGGCGCTCAGCAACCAGAAGTACCTCGACCTGGTCAGGCGGCACGGGCCCGACGCCGTCGGGCTCCTCACCGGCGACACCGCCGTCAACGGCGACGCTCCCGTGGTGGTCATGACGACCGAGGTGCTGCGCAACATGCTGTACGCGGACTCGCCGGCGCTGCCGGGCCTCGGGTACGTCGTCATGGACGAGGTCCACTACCTCGCCGACCGGTTCCGCGGCCCGGTGTGGGAGGAGGTCATCCTGCACCTGCCGACCGACGTCCAGGTGGTCTCGCTGTCGGCGACCGTCTCGAACGCCGAGGAGTTCGGCGACTGGCTCAGCGAGGTCCGGGGCGAGTGCGCCGTCATCGTCTCGGAGCACCGGCCGGTGCCGTTGTGGCAGCACGTCATGGTGGGTGCCGACCTGCACGACCTGTACTCCTCCGACGTCGACCCCACCCGGCCGGGTGCGACACCCCCGATCTCGCACCAGCTCGTCGAGGCGATCCGCTCGGTCGAACGTGCGGGGGACCGGCGCCGAGGCGCCCAGCAGACGCGCGGGCGCGGCCGTGGTCGGTACCACCAGCGCGGCCCCCTGGTGCGGCCACCGGCGCGCGGCGTGGTCGTCGAGCGGCTCGACCGGGCGGGGCTGCTCCCGGCGATCGTGTTCATCTTCTCCCGCGCCGGCTGCGACGCCGCGGTGTCCCAGGTGGTGCACTCCGGTGTCCGGCTGACCACCCCGACCGAGCGTCGCCGGATCGCCGACGTCATCGCCGAACGCACCGCGTCGTTGCCGGCAGAAGACCTCGACGTGCTCGGCTTCGACGCCTGGGAGCACGCACTCCTCGCGGGTGTCGCCGCCCACCACGCGGGCCTGCTGCCGGCGTTCAAGGAGACGGTCGAGACGCTGTTCGCCGCCGGCCTCGTCAAGGTCGTCTTCGCGACCGAGACGCTCGCGCTCGGCATCAACATGCCGGCCCGCTCCGTCGTGCTGGAGAAGCTCGTCAAGTGGGACGGCAGCACCCATGCGGCGATCACGGCAGGGGAGTACACGCAGCTGACCGGGCGCGCCGGTCGACGGGGGATCGACGTCGAGGGGCACGCCGTCGTCCTCTACGGCTCCGGGCTGGACCCGGTGGCGCTGGCCGGCCTGGCGTCGCGGCGCACCTATCCGCTGCGCAGCTCGTTCCGGCCGACCTACAACATGGCGGTCAACCTCATCGCGAGCGCCGGCTGGGAGCGCGCCCGCGAGGTGCTCGAGACCTCCTTCGCCCAGTTCCAGGCCGACCGCGCCGTCGTCGGGCTCGCTCGGCAGGCGCGCGCGCACAGCGAGGCCCTGGCCGGGTACGAGGAGTCGATGCGCTGCCACCTGGGTGACTTCGGTGAGTACATGGAGCTCCGTCGGCGGATCTCCGACGCCGAGGGCGAGCTCTCGCGGGAACGCTCGCGAGCACAGCGCCAGGCCGTCGCGGACACTCTCGACTCGCTGCGGCGCGGCGACGTCATCAGCGTCCCGAGCGGCCGACGCGCGGGGTACGCCGTCGTCCTCGAGCCCCCGACGGCGGGGATCGACGGCGGCTCGGTGTCGGTCCTCACCGGCGAGGGTCAGGTCCGCAGGTTGGTCGGCGGGGAGGTGCCGTACGGGACGCGGGCGGTGACCCGGGTGCGGATCAAGAAGGACTTCAACGCGCGCCGTCCGAAGGACCGGCGGGACCTGTCGTCGTCGATGCGCAACGCGCTCGGGGCTCTCGCCGACGGACGTCCGGACCGGCCGCGCAAGGCGCCGTCGGGGGCGCCGGACGATCGCGAGCTCGACCGGCTCCGCGCCGCGCTGCGTGCACACCCGTGCCACGGGTGCGCCGACCGCGAGGAGCACGCGCGGTGGGCGCACCGCCACGAGCAGCTGCGTCAGCAGCGTGACGCGCTCGTCGAACGTATCGAGGGACGCACCTCCTCCATCGCGCGCGAGTTCGACAAGGTCTGCGGTGTCCTCGCCAGGCTCGGCTACCTGGCCGGCGACGGCCCCGGCACCACGGTGACGGCCCAGGGCGAGTGGCTGCGCCGGGTCTACTCCGAGCGCGACCTGCTGGTGGTGGAGTGCCTGCGGCGCGGCGTCTGGGACGGCCTCGACGCCGCCGGTCTGGCGGCGGTGGTCGCGGCGGTGCTGTACGAGTCGCGGTCGGACGACCTCGCGCCCCGGCCCCGCCTGGGTGGCGGCCGGCTGGCCCAGGCGGTCTCGGACACCGAGGTCGTCGCGCGCGAGCTGGCCGATGTCGAGAGCGAGGCCGGGCTGCCGGGCCGAGGTCAGCTCGACCTCGGTCTCGTCACCGCCGTGCACGCCTGGGCGCGCGGTGGTCATCTCGAGGACGTCATCGACGTCGACCTCGCAGCCGGCGACTTCGTCCGATGGGCGAAGCAGGTGATCGACCTGCTGGACCAGCTGAGCGGCGCGGCACCGACGCGCGAGCTGCGCGAGGTCGCGCACGCGGGCGTCGCGGCGGTGCGTCGCGGGATCGTGGCGCTCGGCTCGGTCTGAGCCCTCCGGAGGGTCCACGATGCGAGATCGTAGGTTCCGATTGATGACCCGATACGTGATGTGGCCCGTGACACACCGGCCGACACGCCGAGAACCCGAGAATTTCCTGGATGAGTTTCCAGCGCGCTGACCTGCACGGATGTCCGTGACCTGCGCGGACGCCCACTTGGAGCCGTGGCGCTCGCTGAGTATGTTCGCTCCCTGTACTGCAGCAGGTTCTCGCCTGGCGCAGTCACCGATCAGGCCCGCGTGTTCACTAGAAAACGGAGTCCCCCTGGGGGGCAGCGGACCGAAGGATGCGCGGGCCGGTCGGTGGTAGAGGGGCTGCACCTCGGGCAACGGCGCC
>JBMDXU010000266.1:0-3177 GCA_048594485.1 Pseudactinotalea sp.
ACCCAGGCCACGAAGGAGGCGACGTGGCTGCCGATGCTCGCGAGCCTGCCGCTCGCCGTCCCGCAGGTGGTCGCCCTCGGTGAGCCGACGTCGGCCTATCCGTTCCGGTGGTCCGTGCAGACGTGGGTGCCGGGAGCCGACCTGACCGGCGGCGTCCCCGACGACGGCGTCGCCGTCGCCGGCGACCTCGCCGCGTTCGTCCGTTCGTTGCGGGGGCTCCCGACGACGGGCGCGCCACCGCTCGAGACCGGCGCACGCGGTGGGTCGCTCGCCACGCACGAGCACACGGTCCGCGCACGCATCGCGCAGGTCGGCGAGGTCGTCGACCCGGCGGCGATGACGCGGGCGTGGCAGGAGTCGCTGACCGCCGCGGCGACGGCGCGCACGTGCTGGACGCACGGTGACCTGCTGCCGGGCAACGTGCTGGCGGCCGGTGGCCGCCTCACCGGCGTGATCGACTGGGGAGCCCTCAACGTCACCGACCCTGCGCTCGACCTCACGCCGTGCTGGTATCTCTTCGACGGCGTCGCCTCCGGCGCCGCGCAGCGGTACCTCGGCGACCTCGACGCCACCGAGGCGGACGTCCTCCGGGCTCGCGGCTGGGCCCAGCTGCAGGCCCTCAACGCTCTCCCGTACTACCGCGAGACCAATCCCGGCATGGCGGCCCTCGCGCGCGGTGCCCTCACGCTGATCGCCCGGGAGGCCGGCTGACCGGCTCGCGCGCCAGGCCCCCACGTGCGCCAGGGGTGCGGTCGCCAGATTGACCGGGTTGGTTCGGCCGACCATGCTTGAGCACGCGTGTGAACGCTCACATCCGTCGAAGGAGACCCCTGGTGACCCCCACCGTCCCGGTCGCGCCCGCCGCGCCGTCCGCCACGATCGCTGTGGCGCGCCCCCTGCCCGTCACCGCTGTCCGGCTGCTCCCCAGCGGCTCGCTGGGCGCCTGGCAGGTCCGCAACGCGGAGGCGACGATCCCGCACTGCATCGAGAACCTCGAGACCTCGGGCGTGCTGGACAACTTCCGTCGCGTCACCGGGGAGGTGGACAAGGACCAGGTGGGCTATCGCGGCTTCGTCTTCGCCGACTCGGACCTGCACAAGACGATCGAGGCTGTCGCCTGGGAGATCGGGCGCTCCGGCACGACGGCGTTCGACGCCTGGCTCGACGACGTCATCGGACTGCTCGCACGCGCGCAGGAGCCCGACGGCTACCTGATGTCCGCGATCCAGCTCGGCGACCACGGCGGCCGCTGGGAGAAGCTCGAGCACACGCACGAGCTGTACGTGCTCGGCCACATGGTGCAGGCTGCCGTCGCTCTGTCACGCACGGCCGGTCGTGACGACCTCCTGCAGATCGCCGTCCGCTTCGTGGACCTGGTCGACGCCACCTTCGGACCGGACGCCGAGCGACGCGGCATCTGCGGCCACCCCGAGATCGAGACGGCGCTCGTCGAGCTCTACCGTCACACCGGCGAACCCCGCTACCTGGCGCTGGCCGAGCACATGATCGACCTGCGCGGCACCGGTTTGCTCCCCTCCGGCGGATGGGCCGGCTCGGAGTACTACCAGGACCACGCCCCGGTGCGGGAGGCGCGGACCGCCGTCGGGCACGCCGTGCGCCAGCTCTATCTCGACGCCGGCGTGACCGACCTGTACCTCGAGACCGGGGAGGCCGCGCTGCTCGAGGTCCAGCGCGAGCAGTGGGTCGACGCGCACGAGCGCAAGATGTACCTGTCGGGCGCGTTCGGGTCGCGGCACCGCGACGAGGCCTTCGGCAGCGCGTACGAGCTGCCCTCGGACCGTGCCTACGCCGAGACCTGCGCAACCATCGCCGACCTCCACTGGAGCTGGCGGATGTTCCTCGCCGACGGCGGATCCCGCTACGGCGACGTCATCGAGCGTGAGATCCACAACGCGCTCGCGGCCTCGCTCGACGAGACCGGGACCCGGTTCTTCTACTCCAACCCGCTGCAGTCGCGGCCCGACAAGCACTCGGAGGAGAACGCCCCGCGCGATCGACAGTCGTGGTACTCCTGCGCGTGCTGCCCGCCGAACATCGCCCGGGCGATCGCGCAGCTGGGCGGCTACGTCGCCTCCGTCACCGAGGTGGAGGTCGCCCTGCACCAGTACTCCGACGCCGACATCGACCTCCCCGCTCACCTCGGCGGCGGGACGCTGCGCGTCCGTACCGCCTACCCGGCCGACGGCGTGATCGAGGTCCGCCTCGAGGGCGCCGCTCCCGAGGGGTCGCGGATCGCTCTCCGGATCCCGTCGTGGTCGCCGGCCACGACGGTCGACGGCGTCGAGGCCGATGCCGATGGCTATCTGCGGCTCGACCTCGCCGCCGCGCGCGAGGGGGTCCGGGTCGAGCTGGACGTGACGCCTCGCCTCACCGTCGGGCACCCACGTGTGGACGCCGTTCGTGGCTGTGTGGCGATCGAGCGCGGTCCGGTGGTGCAGGCGGTCGAGCACGCGGACCTGCCCGACGGCGTCGAGGTCGACGACCTCCGCGTGCTCACCGACACCAAGCCCGAGGCCGTGGGCGACGGTGTCCGTGTGGCCGCCGTCGCGGTCGCCCCGCCCACCTCGCTCTACCGCGGCCCGGACGAGATCGATGCCCAGCCCCAGGGCCTCACGATCACGACCGTGCCGTTCGCGAGCTGGGGCAACCGTGGCCCCGGCGCGATGCGGGTCTGGCTCCCGCGCGCCTGACCCGTACCTCGACGCGCCGACCCGCTGCCTCAACGGGACGTCGAACGTCCTCGTCCCTGGCTACCGTCGGTCCATGGCGAGGACATCGCGTGCGACCGAGGTTCCCGAGTACGTCGTCGAGCCGCTGACGCCCGACACCTGGGATCTGTTCAACGCCCTGGTCGAGCGGCACGGCGGCATCTTCGGCGGCTGCTGGTGCGTGTGGTTCCACCCCGAGCACGGCGAGCCCGGCTCGGGTGCCGAGGGCAACCGTGCGCGCAAGCGCCGCTACGTCGAGGAGGGCCAGGCGCACGCGGCGCTCCTCGTCGCGGAGGTCGACGGGGAGCGGCAGGCGATCGCGTGGGCCGAGTACGGGACCCCCGAGGAGCTGCCCAACATCCATCACGGCAAGCAGTACCTCGCCGAGCTCGACCAGCTCCCCGACTACCGGGTGACCTGCATCTTCGTCGATCGGCGGTTCCGGCGG
>JBMDXU010000267.1:0-10691 GCA_048594485.1 Pseudactinotalea sp.
GCGTCAGAGGTCGAGCGCTCGGGTGAGCGGGACGCCGGGTCGATAGGCGAGGTGGCGGTAGGACGGGGCGTCGATGACGGCGAGATCCGCCGCAGCCCCGAGCCGCAGGTGGCCGATGTCGTCGCGACGCAGCGCTCGCGCCCCGCCCAGCGTCGCCGCGCGGACGGCCTCCGCCGTCGTCATCCGCATCTGGAGCACCGCGAGCGCGATCGCGAGCGGCATCGAGGAGGAGTAGCCGCTGCCGGGGTTGCAGTCGGTCGCGAGGGCGACGGCGACACCGGCGTCGATCAGCCGGCGTGCGTCGGGGTAGGGCGACCGGGTCGAGAGCTCGATGGTCGGGAGCAGGGTCGCGACCGTGTCGCCGGACGCGAGCGCGTCGACATCGGCGTCGCTCAGGTACGTGCAGTGGTCCACGCTCGCGGCGTCGAGCTCGACCGCCAGCCGCACGCCAGGCCCCTGGGAGAGCTGGTTGCCGTGGACCCGCAGCCCGAGACCGGCGGCGCGCCCGGCGGTGAGGATCTCGCGGGTGGCGTCGCCGTCGAACGCGGTCGCCGACGCCGGCTCGCAGAACACGTCGATCCAGCGCGCGTGGGGTGCGCACGCGGCGAGCATCGGCCCGGTCACCAGGTCGACGTAGTCGCGCTCGCGGCCCCGGAACTCGGGCGGCACCACGTGCGCGCCGAGGAAGGTGACCTCGTCGGTGACCTCGCGTGCGAGCCGGAGCGACCGCTCCTCGTCGGCGACCGTCAGGCCGTAGCCGCTCTTCACCTCGACGGTCGTCGTGCCCTGACGGCGCATCTCCGCCACCAGCCGCGTCAGCGTCGCACGCAGGGTGTCGTCGTCGGCGGCGCGGGTCGCGGCGACCGTCGTCGCGATCCCGCCGCCGTCGTAGGCGAGCCCCGCCATGCGCGCCTCGAACTCCGTGGCCCGGTCGCCGTCGAACACGAGGTGGGCGTGCGAGTCGACGAACCCGGGGATGACGGCCCGGCCTCCGACGTCGACGGCACGATCCGCCGCCGGCGCGTGGGCGGCGCGGCCCACCCAGGCCACACGGCCGCCCTCGACCACCACCGCGGCGTCCTCGACGACACCGAGGTCACCGTCGAACCGCGGGTCGTTCGTGACCAGCTCGGCGATGCCGGTGACGAGGGTGCTCATCGGTCCTCCCAGATCGGTGCGACGGCGTCCCGCATCGCCGCACCGATGTCACCGAGCCGATGGACGCCGTCGCGCACCACGATCTCACCGCCGACGACGACCGCGCGCACGTCGTCCCCGGTCGCGACCTGCACCACCTGGGCGGGGTCGACGCCGGCCGTGCGCGGGCCGGTCAGGTCGATCGCGACGAGGTCGGCGGGCCTCCCGACGTCGAGCCGGCCGCCGGGCTGCCCCAGGGCGCGGTGGCCGTGCTCGGTCGCGAACCGCAGCAGCGACGCGCCCCCGAACGAGGCGCGCTCGCCCGACCGCAACCGCTGGTGCCCGTCCAGGCGCTGGGCCTCGGCGAGCACGTCGCTGCCGACGTGCTGGTCGGTGCCCAGGCTCAGCGGCGACCCGGCGGCTGCGAGCTCGGGGAACGGGCCGATGCCGTCGGCGAGGTCGGCCTCGGTCACCGGACAGGCGCAGATCCCGGTGCCGGTGGCGCCGAGGGTCGCGATGTCGTCGGCGGTGAGGTGGATGGCGTGGACGGCGGTGGTACGCGGGCAGAGGAGCCCGTGGTCGGCGAGCAGGCGGGTGGGCGTGACGCCGTGGGCGGCGAGGCAGGCCTCGTTCTCGGCGGGCTGCTCCGACAGGTGCACGTGCAGAGGTTCGTCCCGGTCGAGCGCCGCGGCGACCGCGCCGAGCTGGTCGGCCGGGACCGCCCGGACCGAGTGCACCGCGGCACCGACGACCACACGATCGCTCGCGAGCTCTCGGGTCATCGTGTGCCGGGCCGCCCAGCCAGCGGCGTCGCCGGCGGAGAACCGCAGCTGCTCCGGGCTCAGCGGCAGGGAGCCGCCCGCGTCGAGACCGCCCGCGAGGTAGCAGGTGTCGAGGAGGGTGAGCCGGAGGCCGGCGTCGGCCGCGGCGGCCACGAGCGCGCGGGACATGGCGAGCGGGTCCGCGTAGCGCTCCCCGCCCGGCCGATGGTGGAGGTAGTGGAACTCCCCGACGGCGGTGATCCCGGCCAGCGCCATCTCGGCGTACGCCGCGCGGGCGAGCGCCACGTAGCGGTCCGGGTCGAGGCGGGCAGCGACCGCGTACATCCGCTCGCGCCACGTCCAGAACGTGCCGCCACCGTCATGGGTGCGTCCCCGCAGCGCGCGGTGGAACACGTGCGAGTGCGTGTTGGCCAGCCCGGGCAGCACGATCCCGGCGAGCCGCTCGTCCCCGGGTCGTGGCTCGACGCCGGTCTCGATCGCCGCAATCACCCCGTCCGCGACGACGATCCGCACGCCCTCGGCGATACCAGCGGCCAGCCAGGCGCGCTCGCACCAGAAGGCAGCCCCGGCATCGGGAAGGAATCTGGCGCTCGACGCTGCGGCAAGGCCCGATCCGGGGGGTGTGCGCCCCGCTGGCGTCAGATTCCCTCCACGTCTCACGCGAGACCGTCGATCACGTGGGCCAGCGCGACGATCCCGGCGACGCAGTCGGCGTCCTCGGCGTGCTCGGCGGGGGAGTGGCTGACGCCGCTCGGGTTGCGGACGAACAGCATCGCGGTGGGAACGCCCGCGGCCTGCAGGATGCCGGCGTCGTGGCCGGCCCCGGTCGGCAGCACCGGGACGTCGCCGAGCAGCGCGGCCAGCCGGTCGCGCAGCGGTGCGTCGAAGTCGGTCGACGGCGTCCAGGACTCCTCGACGGCCTCGGCGCCGGCGGCGGCACTGACGTCGGCGACGACGCGGCGGACCGCACCGGGGTCGGCGCCGCGGGCGTCGAGCCAGGCTGTGACCTGCGACGGGATCGCGTTGACGCCGTTGGGCAGCACCTGCACCTTGCCGATCGTCGCCACGCTCGTGTGCCGGTGCGCCGCCTCGCGCGCGCTCGTGATCGCCGAGGCGAGCCGCAGCATCGGGTCGTCACGATCCTCGAGCCGCGTGGTGCCGGCGTGATCGGCGTGCCCGTGCATGTCGAGGCGCCACCGGCCGTGGGGCCAGATCGCGCTGGCGACGCCGACGGGTGCGTCGGCGTCGATGAGCGCCCGCCCCTGCTCGACGTGCAGCTCGACGAAGGTGCCGACCCGCCCCAGCGTCTCCTCGTCGCGGCCGATGTGCGCGGTGTCGATCCCCGACGCGTGCATCGCCTCCGCCACGCTGATGCCGTCGGCGTCGCGCAGCGCCCGCCCGCGGTCGGCGTCGAGCACCCCGGTCAGCAGGCGCGAGCCCGCGCAGGCGACGCCGAAGCGTGCGCCCTCCTCGTCGGCGAAGCAGGCGATGCCGAGGGGTCGCTCGGGTGCGCGCCCGCTCGCCCGCAGCACCTCCAGCGCGGCGAACGCCGAGACGAGGCCGAGGGGTCCGTCGAACGCCCCGCCGTCGGGCACCGAGTCCAGGTGCGAGCCGAGCACGAGCGGAGGCGCCCCGCTCGCGACCGCGGCGTCCGGGTCGGCCGTCCACGCCCACAGGTTCCCCACCCGGTCGGTGACGACCTCCATCCCGAGCCCCCGCGCACGACCGACGAACCACTCCCGCAGCGCCGCGTCTTCGGCCGTCCACGCGAACCTCCGGTACCCACCCGACCGGTGGTCGCGCCCGACGGCGGCCAGCTCCCCCCAGTCCAACCGGAACGCACCAGCGGCAACCCGCCCGCCGCCGTCGTCCCCCATCACCCGCACCACACGCGCCGAGATCGTAGGTCTGCGGCGAGCTCGTACAGCCAGAAGTACGAGATCGCCGCGGAACGACGATCTCGGCGCCGGGCGCGGGGCCGGGGGTGTGGCCGCGGGCTCGGGTGGGGGTGGGGTGGCATGCTCAGCCTTCTCGCATCGGCACGCGGACGCCGCGCTCGGCCGCCACCTGCTCGGCCTCGTCGTACCCGGCGTCGACGTGCCGGATCACACCCATGCCGGGGTCGTTGGTGAGGACGCGCTCGAGCTTGGCGGCGGCGAGGTCGGTGCCGTCGGCGAGGCTGACCTGCCCGGCGTGGATCGAGCGGCCGATGCCGACGCCGCCGCCGTGGTGGATCGAGACCCAGCTCGCGCCCGAGCTCGTGGCGGTGAGGGCGTTGAGGAGGGGCCAGTCGGCGATCGCGTCGGAGCCGTCGGCCATCGCCTCGGTCTCGCGGTACGGCGAGGCCACCGAGCCGCAGTCGAGGTGGTCGCGGCCGATGACGAGCGGTGCACTGATCTCGCCCGCGGCCACCAGCTCGTTGAACCGCAGCCCCGCCTTGTCGCGCTCGCCGTAGCCGAGCCAGCAGATGCGCGCCGGGAGCCCCTGGAACGCCACCCGTTCCCCGGCGGCGCTGATCCAGCGACGCAGGTGGTCGTTGTCGGGGAACAGGTCGAGGACCGCGGCATCGGTGACGGCGATGTCGCGGGGGTCGCCTGACAGCGCCGCCCACCGGAACGGCCCCTTGCCCTCGCAGAACAGCGGCCGGATGTAGGCGGGCACGAAGCCGGGGAACGCGAACGCCCGGTCGTACCCGCCTTGGCGGGCCTCGTCGCGGATCGAGTTGCCGTAGTCGAACACCTCGGCCCCGGCGTCCATGAAGCCCACCATCGCCTCGACGTGGCGCGCCATCGACTCGCGCGCCCGGTCGGTGAACTCCTCCGGCTTGCGCTCGGCGTACTCGTGCCACTCCTCCAGCGCGACGCCGTCGGGCAGGTAGGAGAGCGGGTCGTGGGCCGACGTCTGGTCGGTGACGACGTCGATCGGGACGCCGCGCCGCAGCAGCTCGCCGAAGACGGCGGCCGCGTGGCCGACGACGCCGACGCTCAGCGGCCGTCGTGCCGCCTTCGCGTCCAGGCAGCGGGCGACGGCGTCGTCCAGGTCCGAGGCGACGACGTCGAGATAGCGGTGCTCGACCCGCCGGTGCAGCCGGCCCGGGTCGACATCGACGACGAGGGCGACGCCGTCGTTCAGCGTCACCGCGAGCGGTTGTGCGCCACCCATGCCACCGCACCCGGCGGTGAGGGTGAGGGTCCCGGCGAGGGTGCCGCCGAACCGTTTGGCCGCGACGGCGGCGAACGTCTCGTAGGTCCCCTGCAGGATGCCCTGGGTGCCGATGTAGATCCAGGAGCCCGCGGTCATCTGCCCGTACATCGTCAGGCCGAGGTGCTCCAGGCGGCGGAACTCGGGCCAGGTGGCCCAGTCCGGCACGAGGTTGGAGTTCGCGATCAGCACCCGCGGCGCCCACTCGTGGGTGCGGAACACCCCGACGGGGCGACCGGACTGCACGAGCATCGTCTCGTCGTCGGCGAGGGTGGTCAGGGTGCGGACCATGGCGTCGAAGGAGGCCCAGTCCCGGGCGGCGCGGCCGGTGCCGCCGTAGACGACGAGGTCGTCGGGCCGCTCCGCCACCTCGGGGTCGAGGTTGTTCATGAGCATCCGCAGCGGCGCCTCGGTCGCCCAGCTGCGTGCCGTGAGGGTGGTGCCGCGGTTCGCGCGGACCTCTCGTGCGCCATCCATGGCCGCCACGCTAACGACCCGCGTCGGGCGGGTGGGCTCGAATCTGCTGTGCTGGCTGCTCGAGCAGGAGGTTGTGCCCACCCCGATGCGCCGACCAGGGCGGGCGGGCTCGAATCAGCTGTGCTGGCTGCTCGAGCAGGAGGTTCTGCCCGCCCCGATGCGCCGAGCAGGACGTTCTGCCCGCGAGCACGCGCCAGAGCGCGCACAAGCTCCTGCTCGGCGGGGATGGAGGGGTGGGGTGGGCGTGGGTGTGGGCGTCGCGTGGGCGTGGGCGTCGCGTGGGCGTGGGCGTCGGAAGCGGGGGCGGGGGTGGGCGTGGGCGAGTCGGGGGCGGAGCGTGGGCGGGGGAGGATGAGGCTCGTGGGTGACGACCGGTGGCGGGGGGAGTTCGCGCGGCTGTACGGGTGGGACTACGTCGAGTACGCGAGCTGCGACGTGCGGTACACGGTCGAGGAGGTCCCGGGCGAGCTGGTGTCACGGCTGCACCTGGTCGCGGTCACGGCGCAGGGACTGGTGGTGGTCAGCCGGTCGGACCAGGACTGGCGGTTCCTTCCCGGAGGCACCCGTGAGCCGGGCGAGAGCCTGCTCGAGCTGGCGCGGCGCGAGCTCATGGAGGAGGCCGGCGCCGCGCTGATCGGTGAGATCACGCCGTTCTCGGCCTTCGTCGCCGATGCGCGGTCGGACGAGCCGTACCGGCCGCACCTGCCGTTCCCCCGTGCGTACTGGTTGCACGCGGTCGCGCGTGTCGAGGTCGTCGGCCCGCCGACCAGCCCCGAGGACGGCGAGCAGATCACCGACGTCCTGCAGCTCCCACCCGCCGAGGCCGCCGCGTTCCTCGAGGTCCACGACCCGATCCACGCCGACGTCCTCCGCCACGCGGTCGCTCTCGATCTGCTCTGATCGTGCGTGCCACAGCCTGATCACGATCGCCGCCGCCTACGCTGCACACACATCCGACGACGCCAAGGGGGGCTTCGATGGGAACGATGCGCCGTGTGGTGCTGCCCGGCATCCGACTGATCCTGTGGGCGGTGATCGCCGTCGCCCTCTGCGTGATCGCGTTCCGCGAGACCGCGCCGGCGCTCGAGGAGACCGGTGGCCCGGGCATCGTCGCGTCCGGGGCCGACTTCACGGACCCGGTCGTGCAGGTTACGACCGGGACGATCACGAACGAGGTCGAGCTGACGGGGTCGATCGACCCAGTGCCGGCGACCGAGGTGACGGCACCCACCTCGGGGACGGCGGTGTACTTCGCCATGGCGTCGGGGAACCGCGTCGAGGACGACGACCCGCTGATGACGCTGCGCACCACCACCGAGCGGGAACCGATCACGGAGACCGACGCCGATGGCACGATCACCACCAGTCCCCAGTCGCCGCTCGTCGTTGACACGACCGTCTACGCGAACGCCGACGGCGAGATCACCTTCGAGGCGGAGCTCAACGAGGAGATCGCCCAGGGCGACGTCGTCGCGCGTGTCGACCCCGGTGAGAATGTCGTCACGGCGACGGTTCCCCCGGAGTCGCTGTACCGGCTCATCGACCTCCCGGACACAGCCGAGGTGACGATCACGAACGGCCCGGCACCGTTCGCCTGCACGGGGGTGGAGCTCGAGACGACCTCGGGGGAGGAGGGCAGCGCGACCGAGCTCCGCTGCGACGTCCCGGAGGACGTCACGGTCTTCCCGGGGCTCGCCGTGACCATCGCGGTCGTCACCGACCGGGTCGAGGACGCCGTCGTGGTGCCGCTCACGGCGGTGCGTGGATCGTACGAGTCCGGCAGCGTGTGGGTGGTCGACGCCGACGGCGGCGAGCCTGTCGAGACTCCTGTCGGCCTCGGCATCTCCGACGGCGAGGTGGTCCAGGTGACCGACGGCCTGAGCGAGGGGGCGGAGATCCTGCAGTTCGTCCCCGGCACACCGGCGACGTATCCCGACGACGGGATGGTGGACGACGGCTCGGGCGAGCAGGTCGACGACACCTCCGGTGGGGACACCGACGGCGGCGAGGGCTGAGGCGTGGCGCTCCTGCACGCGGCCGGGCTGGCGAGGCAGGTGAGGCTGCCCGACGGCTCGCCGTTGGACATCCTCACCGGGGTCGACCTCGAGGTCGACGCGGGCGAGCACGTCGCGATCGTCGGCCGCTCGGGCACGGGCAAGACGACGTTGTTGAACCTGCTCGGCCTGCTGGACAAGCCATCGGCCGGCTCCTATGTGCTCGACGGGCAGGACCTCCTCGCGCTGTCCGAGCGACGTCGGGCCCGTTTGCGTGGAGCGCGTTTCGGTTTCGTGTTCCAGCAGTTCAACCTGCTCGCCGGCCGGACGGCGCTCGCGAACGTGACGGCGCCGCTGTTGTACGCGCGTGGCCGGCAGTTCTGGCTCCGGCGCGAGCTCGCGGCCCAGGCCCTGGACGCCGTCGGGCTGGGCGACCGCGTGGAGTCGACCTCCGACCAGCTCTCGGGCGGAGAGCAGCAGCGGGTGGCGATCGCGCGGGCGCTCGTCCGAGGACCGCAGGTCATCCTCGCGGACGAGCCCACGGGGGCCCTCGACGTCGAGACCGGCGACGCGGTCATGACGCTGCTGGAGAATCGCGCGAGGGACTTCGGGACGGCGCTCGTCACGATCACTCACGACCTCACGGTCGCGTCCCGCGCCGACCGCATCCTGCGGCTCGACCACGGCGTGCTGACGCCCGAGAGCGCCTCCGCGGCCGAGGTGAGCTCGGCGTGACCGGGCTCTGGGGCGCGCTCGTCGAGGCGTGGGACGAGCTGCGGATCCACAAGCTGCGCGTGCTGCTGTCGCTGGTCGGGGTGGCCGTCTCGGTGATGGCGATGACGAGCGTGACCGCGGCCGGCGAGATGCTGCAGCGTGTGAACGAGCAGCTCAACAGCGGCAGCGGGCGGCCGGCGACGTTCTCCGTCTACCTGTCGCCGACGGTGTGGCCCGAGGACGGCAGCATCCCCGACTTCTCCGCCGCCGACGAGGCGTTCACCGCGTTCGTCGACCGGTACCAGGTCGAGGGCGCCGCCCGGTCGACGTACGTGACGCTCCCGCTCGTGACCGGTGGCTACCTGACCGATGTCACCACCTACGCCGTCGACCAGAACTGGTCGGAGATCGCCGGGATGGAGGTCACCGCAGGTCGGTGGTTCTCGCCGGGCGACGAGGAGATGATGTCGCCGCCGATCGTCGTCAACGATGTGCTGCTGGGCATGCTCGGGCACGAGAGCTGGACCGGGCCGTTCACGGTCGAGATCCAGGGCGAGCGTCCGACCACGGCGACGGTCATCGGCTCCTACCCCGACCCGTGGCAGAGCGGGATGCCGGAGTCCTACATGCTCTACGACTCCTACAGCACCTCGGTCGGATCCCCGACGGAGCAGGGGAGCTTCCCGGAGATCCGGATCTGGATCGACCCCGCGCTCGCCGACGAGCTCCAGTACCGGCTCACCACCGAGCTCGCGAGCATCGACGGGCAGCAGTTCGAGGTCTTCGCCGACCGCATCGATCAGTACGGGCAGGAGGACTACACCCGCACGTACCGGCTGGTGGTCACCGGCATCGGGGTTCTCATCCTCGCGCTGTCCGCGCTCAACCTGCTCAACATCGCGATCGTGACGCTGCGGCAACGGATCCGTGAGATCGGTGTGCGACGCGCGCTCGGGGCGAGCTCGGGGCGCGTGTTCTTCTCGATCATGCTGGAGTCCGTGGTGGCGACAGCGCTCGCCGGCCTCGTCGGCGTCGTGATCTCGATCGTCGTGCTGCGCAACGTCTCGCTGGTGGAGCTGATGTACGGCGGTCTGTCGCTGCCCGGGGTCACCGAGCCGGGTTACCCCGTCTCCGCGGCGGTCACGGGCCTGCTCGCCTCGGTCGCGGTCGGCGCGCTCTGCGGTCTGGTCCCGGCGTTGATGGCGGTGCGCATCCGCCCCATCGAGGCGATCCGCTACTGAGGCGGGGTCACCTCAGTCGCACGTGCGGGTCGACGGCGTCCAGCACGACGCCGTCCCGGACGGCGGCCACCGCCGCCTCGATCTCGGGGGAGAGGAACCGGTCGGGGCCGGGGCCGGCGACGCCAGCGGCGTGGAGCGCGTCGATGACGGCGCGGCTCGCCGGGGCGGGCTCGAGCGGTGCGCGCAGCTCGAGCGCCCGCGCAGCCGTGAGCAGCTCGATCGCGAGCACGCGCGTCAGCCCGTCGACGGCCCGTCGCAGCTTCCGCGCCGCACCCCACCCCATCGAGACGTGGTCCTCCTGCATCGCCGACGACGGGATCGAGTCGACCGAGGCGGGGACGGCGAGGCGCTTGAGCTCGGACACCACGCCCGCCTGGGTGTACTGCGCGATCATGAGGCCCGAGTCGACGCCGGGGTCGTCGGCGAGGAACGGCGGGAGGCCGTGGTTGCGCGCCTTGTCGAGGAAGCGGTCGGTGCGTCGTTCCGACATCGAGGCGAGGTCGGCGACGGCGATCGCGAGGAAGTCGAGGACGTAGGCGACCGGCGCGCCGTGGAAGTTGCCGTTCGACTCGACACGGCCCTGATCCGGCAGCACGCACGGGTTGTCGATCGCGCTGGCCAGCTCCCGCTCGGCGACGGCCTGCGCGTGCGCCACCGTGTCGCGCACCGCCCCGTGCACCTGCGGCGCGCACCGCAGCGAGTACGCGTCCTGGACGCGGTTGCAGTCGGGGCCGCGGTGCGAGGCGACGACACCCGAGTCCGCGAGCAGGGCCTCGAGGTTCGCCGCGCTCGCGGCCTGGCCGGGATGAGGTCGGAGCGCCTGGAGGTCGGCCGCGAACACCCGGTCCGTGCCCAGCTGGCCCTCGACCGACATCGCCGCGGCGACGTCGGCCACCCGGAGCAGGTCGGTGAGATCGACGATCGCCATGAGCAGCATCCCGAGCATGCCGTCGGTGCCGTTGATGAGCGCGAGGCCCTCCTTGGCGTCGAGGACGACCGGCGTGAGCCCCGCGTCGGCGAGGGCCTCGGACGCGGCGCGCGTGCCGCCGTCGGGCGTCGTGACCTCGCCCTCGCCCATGAGGGCGAGGGCGCAGTGGGCGAGCGGGGCGAGGTCTCCGGAGCACCCCAGGGATCCGAACTCGCGC
>JBMDXU010000268.1:0-4911 GCA_048594485.1 Pseudactinotalea sp.
ACGAGCACGACCCCGTACGAGGTGGGCCTGGGACGCGTCGTCCAGCTCGACCACGAGTTCGTGGGGCGGCGGGCGCTCGCCGAGCGGTCGCAGCAGCCGTCCGGTGTCCACATGATCGGGTTGACGGGGGAGGGCCGGCGCGCCGCACGCGCCGGGAGCACGGTGCTCGGGCCGGACGGGGCCGCCGTCGGCGCGATCACCTCGGGTGTGCTCTCGCCCACGCTCGGTCACCCGGTGGCGATCGCGCACGTGAGCATCCCCACCCAGCCGGGCGACACCCTCGACATCGATGTCCGCGGCACCGTCCAGCAGATGACCGTGGTTGAACTACCGTTCTATCGACGACCAGCGTGACCGACCCGCGAACCGAGAGCAGACAGGCATGACGATCCCCACCGACCGCCAGTACACCGCCGAGCACGAGTGGGTGAAGATCGACGGCGACACCGCCACGGTCGGTGTCACCGCGTTCGCCGCCGACTCGCTCGGCGACGTCGTCTACCTCGACCTGCCGGCCGTCGGCACCGCCGTCGTCGCCGGCGCCGCGTGCGGCGAGATCGAGTCCACCAAGTCGGTCTCGGACCTGTACTCACCCGTCACCGGCACGGTCGCGGCCGTCAACGAAGAGGCTGCCGGCACCCCCGAGGTCGTCAACTCCGACCCTTACGAGGCCGGTTGGCTCTTCACCGTGACCGTGGAGGCGCCCGGACCGCTGCTCGACGTCGAGCAGTACAGCGCGCTCATCCAGGGCTGAGGCGATGACCGCCGAGACGACGAACGGGACCTTCGTCCACCGGCACATCGGCATCGACGCCGACGCGCGCGAGCGGATGCTGGCGCAGCTCGGGTACCCCGACGTCGAGTCGCTGATCGAGGCCGCGATCCCCGCCGGGATCGTCGGCACCTTCGGCGAGCTGCCGGCCGCACCCGACGAGACCACCGTGCTGGCGGAGCTGCGTGCGCTCGCGGACCGGAACACCGTGCGGACGTCGATGATCGGCCAGGGCTACTACGACACCGTCACGCCGGCCGTCATCCAGCGGACGGTGCTGGAGAACCCGGCCTGGTACACCGCCTACACGCCCTACCAGCCCGAGATCTCGCAGGGGCGGCTGGAGGCGCTGCTAAACTTCCAGACCATGGTAATCGAGCTCACCGGCACGGCGGTCGCGGGCGCGTCGATGCTCGACGAGGCGACCGCGGCGGCCGAGGCCATGCTGCTCGCCCACCGCGTCACCAGGACCGGCACCCGGTTCCTCGTCGACACCGACACGCTCGTCGCGACATCGGCGGTGCTCCGCACCCGCGCCGTCCCGGTCGGGATCGACCTCGGTGAGATCGACGTCGACGGCGACGTCCCCGACCTGACCGGCGTCGTCGGGATCCTGCTGTCCTACCCAGGCGCCTCCGGCGCCGTGCGCACCCGCGAGACCTACGAGCGATGGGTCTCGGCTGCGCACGAGGCCGGCGCGATCGTCGTCGTCGCGGCCGACCTCCTCGCGCTCACCCTGCTGGAGGCGCCGGGCCACTGGGGCGCCGATGTCGTCGTCGGGACGACGCAGCGGTTCGGCGTCCCGATGGGCTTCGGTGGTCCGCACGCCGGCTACCTCGGGGTCCGCGAGGGGCTCCAGCGTCAGCTCCCGGGGCGGCTGGTGGGCGTCAGCAAGGACGCCGACGGCGCTCCCGCCTTCCGGCTCGCGCTGCAGACCCGCGAGCAGCACATCCGCCGCGAGAAGGCGACCTCGAACATCTGCACCGCTCAGGTGCTGCTGGCGGTGATGGCATCGATGTACGCCGTCTACCACGGCCCCGACGGCCTCCGCGCGATCGCCGAGCGTGTGCACGAGCACGCGCGCGAGCTCGGCAGCGGACTGCGAGCACGGGGATACACGCTCGTCAGCGACACGTTCTTCGACACCGTGACGGTGCGCACGAGCGTCGAGGTCGCGGACGCCCTGGTGCGTGGCGCCCTCGCCGAGAACATCACGCTGTGGCGCCCCGCGCCCGATCTCGTCGGCATCTCCTGCGACGAGGTCACCACGACGGCGACGGTCGCGACGCTGCTCGGGGTCGCGGGAGAGGCCATCGGTGCCGAGAACGCCGGTGCGGAGGTCGTGGCGCCGTCGTCGATCGCCGATGTCGGTCTGGCCCGTACCACCGAGTACCTCACCCACCCGATCTTCTCGACCCACCGGTCGGAGACGCAGATGCTGCGCTACCTGCGTCGGCTGGCGGACTCGGACTACGCGCTCGACCGCGGCATGATCCCGCTGGGCTCGTGCACGATGAAGCTCAACGCGGCCACGGAGATGGCCGCCGTCACCTGGCCGGAGTTCTCCCGCATCCACCCGTTCGCTCCCGCCGACGACGTCGCCGGGTACGTCGAGCTCGTCGAGCAGCTGCAGGGGTGGCTCGCCCAGCGGACCGGGTACGCGGCCGTGAGCGTGCAGCCCAACGCCGGTTCCCAGGGCGAGCTGGCGGGCCTGCTGGCGATCCGCGAGTACCACCTCGCCCGCGGTGACGCCGAGAGGGACGTCTGCGTCGTGCCGGCCTCCGCCCATGGGACCAACGCGGCGTCGGCCGTGCTCGCCGGGCTGCGGGTCGCCGTCGTCGCGACGGCCGCCACCGGTGACGTCGATCTCGACGACCTGCGCCGCGTGCTGGCGCAGCACGAGGGACGCGTCGCGGCGATCATGGTCACCTACCCCTCGACGCACGGCGTCTACGAGGAGGGCATCACCGAGCTCTGCGACCTCGTGCACGACGCGGGCGGTCAGGTCTACATCGACGGCGCGAACCTCAACGCGCTCGTCGGGGTCGCCGGGCCGGGCGCGTTCGGCGGCGACGTCTCCCACCTCAACCTGCACAAGACCTTCTGCATCCCGCACGGTGGCGGCGGTCCCGGCGTCGGGCCGGTCGCGGTGGCCGAGCACCTGGCGCCGTTCCTGCCCGGACACCCGCTCACACCCGGCGGAGGCCGCGTCGACGGCGCGGTGAGCGCGGCGCCGTTCGGGTCGCCGTCGATCCTGCCGATCAGCTGGGCGTACATCCGCCTGATGGGGCTGGACGGGCTGCGCTCGGCGACCGCGCACGCGGTGCTGTCCGCGAACTACGTCGCGTCGCGCCTGCACGAGGCGTACCCCGTGCTCTACCGCGGCGACGCCGGGCTCGTGGCGCACGAGTGCATCCTCGACCTGCGACCGCTCACCGCGGAGTCGGGGATCACCGTCGACGACGTCGCCAAGCGACTCATCGACTACGGCTTCCACGCCCCGACGATGAGCTTCCCGGTGCCCGGGACGCTCATGGTCGAGCCGACCGAGTCCGAGGACCTCGGTGAGATCGACCGGTTCGTCGACGCGATGCTCGCGATCCGCGGCGAGGTCCAGGCGGTGGTCGACGGGAGCTGGCCGCGCGAGGACAACCCGCTCGTCAACGCGCCCCACACCGCCGCGAGCATGGTGGGGGAGTGGGACCACCCGTACACCCGGCGTGAAGCGGTCTACCCGGTCGCGGGCATGGAGGTCGGCAAGTACTGGCCGCCCGTGCGGCGGATCGACGGCGCTTTCGGGGACCGGAACCTCGTCTGCTCGTGCCCGCCGGTCGAGGCTTTCGCCTGAGATATGGCGCGAGCGGTGACGTCGGGAACAGATCCGGCGGGGCGACGCGTTTATAATGGTCGAGTGCGCGGCTGACAAGTCGCCCCTCGTCGAAATCGCCCATCGTCGAATCGCTACGGCGATTCCGCCGCCGAAGTGCTGCGCCCCTCGTTCCGCGGGTCCTCCGCGGTCGAAATCGTTGTGCCCGCTGTGAAGAAGAAGGTCTCCTCCGCCCATGCCTGACTCCGCTGTCTCCGACGCCACCGAGAAGAAGACGACGAAGCGCACCACCGCCGCCCGTTCCACGAAGGCGGCCCCCACCACCACCGCTGCCAAGCCCGCGGCGAAGAAGCCCGCGGCGAAGAAGCCTGCGGCGCGCACGAGCGCCGCCAAGCCCGCGACGTCCAAGGCCAGCCCCGCGAAGACGAGCAAGGCCACGAAGGCGCGCGAGGACGACGCCGAGCCCGATGACGGCGACGTCGAGATCGATGACACCGCGATCGACGCCGCCTCCGACGGCGACGCTGGCGCCGAGCCCGCCGGCGACGAGACGGTCGGCGACGACAGCGCTGAGTCGGGCACCGAGAAGAAGCCTGCGGGCTCCGAGGAGGAGTCCGAGTCGGACTCCGCCGGGTTCGTGTACTCCGACGCCGATGACGACGACGCGCCCGCGCAGCAGGTCGTGACCGCCGGCGCCACGGCCGACCCGGTCAAGGACTACCTCAAGCAGATCGGCAAGGTCGCGCTGCTGAACGCCGAGCAGGAGGTCGAGCTCGCGAAGCGGATCGAGGCCGGCCTCTTCGCCGAGGAGAAGCTCGGCGACCCGGCCAACAAGTTCGAGGGCAAGATGCGCCGCGAGCTCGAGTGGATCGCTCAGGACGGCCGCCGCGCGAAGAACCACCTGCTCGAGGCCAACCTCCGCCTCGTGGTCTCGCTCGCCAAGCGCTACACCGGCCGCGGGATGCTGTTCCTGGACCTGATCCAGGAGGGCAACCTCGGTCTGATCCGTGCGGTCGAGAAGTTCGACTACACCAAGGGCTACAAGTTCTCGACCTACGCCACCTGGTGGATCCGCCAGGCGATCACCCGCGCCATGGCCGACCAGGCACGCACCATCCGTATCCCGGTGCACATGGTCGAGGTCATCAACAAGCTCGCGCGCGTGCAGCGCCAGATGCTCCAGGACCTCGGCCGTGAGCCCACCCCGGAGGAGCTGGCCAAGGAGCTGGACATGACCCCGGAGAAGGTGGTCGAGGTCCAGAAGTACGGTCGCGAGCCGATCTCGTTGCACACCCCGCTGGGTGAGGACGGC
>JBMDXU010000269.1:0-41581 GCA_048594485.1 Pseudactinotalea sp.
CCCCTACCCTGCGTGAAACGTTTCAAGCGGGCGACGAGCCCTGAGCGAAAGAGCCTCCATGCACGCGCTGTCGGACACCGAGGTCCGGGCCGCCCTCTCCGAGCAGACCATCGAGCTGCCGTCGTGGGCCTTCGGCAACTCGGGAACCCGGTTCAAGGTGTTCGGGTCGCCCGGTGTGCCCCGTGACCCCTACGAGAAGATCGCCGACGCCGCCCAGGCGCATCGGTACACCGGTGCCGCACCGCGGGTGTCGCTGCACATCCCCTGGGACCTCGTCGACGACTACGACGACCTCAGTCGCCACGCCGCCGACCTGGGTGTGAGCATCGGTGCGATCAACTCGAACCTCTTCCAGGAGGACGTCTACAAGCTCGGCTCGCTGACCCATGCCGACCCCGCGGTCCGGTCCCAGGCGGTGCGGCACCACCTCGACTGCATCGACGTGATGCGGGCGACGGGGTCGACCGATCTCAAGATCTGGTTGCCCGACGGTCTCAACTACCCCGGCCAGGACGACATCCGCGCGCGTCAGGACCGGCTCGCCGACGGGCTCGCCGAGATCTACACCGCGCTCGACCCCGAGCACCGCATCCTGCTCGAGTACAAGTTCTTCGAGCCCGCGTTCTACACGATGGACATCCCCGACTGGGGGACCTCGCTGGTGCACTGCCTGGCGCTGGGCGACCAGGCGACGGTGGTGCTCGACACCGGTCACCACGCCCCGGGGACCAACATCGAGTTCATCGTGGCGCAGCTGCTGCGGGTGGGCAGGCTGGGTGCGTTCGACTTCAACTCGCGCTTCTACGCCGACGACGACCTCATGGTCGGTGCGGCCGACCCTTTCCAGCTGTTCCGGATCATGAACGAGATCGTCGCGGCCGATGCGTTGAAGGCCGAGTCGGGTGTGAACTTCATGCTCGACCAGTGCCACAACATCGAGCCCAAGATCCGCGGCCAGATCCGCTCGGTGATGAACGTGCAGGAGGCGACGGCGAAGGCACTCCTCGTCGACCGCGACGCGCTCGCCACCGCGCAACGTGACGGCGACGTCCTCGGCGCCAACGCCGTCCTCATGGACGCCTACAACACCGATGTCCGACCGTTGCTCGCCGAGGTGCGTGAGAGCAAGGGGCTCGACGGCGACCCGGTCGCCGCGTTCCTCGCCTCCGGGTACGCGGAGCGTGTCGCGGACGAGCGGGTCGGCGGCACGCAGGCCGGCTGGGGCGCCTGAGGCGTCGCACACCGTCGACCTCGTGGGCCGTCGTGTCTCGAAAGCCAGACACACCCGGAGGTCGGACAAGCAGAGCAGAGACGTCGCGGATGTCTCAGAAGGCAGACACATCGTGAAGGAAGGGGCGGGTCGATGACTGACGCGGCCGCGGAGCTGATCGCGCGATCGAACGCGCTGGGGGCGGACCCGCGCAACACCAACTACGCCGGCGGCAACACCTCCGCCCAGGGCGTCGAGACCGACCCGGTGACGGGTGAGCCGGTCGAGCTGCTCTGGGTGAAGGGGTCCGGCGGCGACCTGGGCACGCTCACCGAGAGCGGGCTGGCGGTGCTGCGACTGGACCGTGTGCGGGCGCTCGTCGACGTCTACCCGGGCGTCGACCGCGAGGACGAAATGGTGGCCGCCTTCGACTACTGCCTGCACGGCAAGGGCGGCGCCGCGCCGTCGATCGACACGGCCATGCACGGCCTGGTCGACGCCGCGCACGTCGACCACCTGCACCCGGACTCCGGCATCGCGATCGCGACCGCGGTCGACGGCGAGGCGCTCACCGAGGCGATCTTCGGTGACAAGGTCGTGTGGGTGCCGTGGCGCCGGCCCGGGTTCCAGCTCGGGCTCGACATCGCGGCGATCAAGGAGGCGAACCCGCAGGCGATCGGCTGCATCCTCGGCGGGCACGGGATCACCGCCTGGGGTGCCACGAGCGAGGCCTGCCGGAAGAACTCGCTCTGGATCATCCGCACCGCCGAGCGGTACATCAAGGCCCACAGCAAGAAGAACCCGTTCGGGCCGCGGGTGAAGAAGTTCGAGCCGCTCACGAGGGCCAGGCGTCGCGCCCGCGCCGCCGAGCTCGCCCCGCTGCTGCGCGGCGTCGCCGGCCACGACAAGCCGATGGTCGGTCACTTCACCGACGACACCGTCGTGCTCGACTTCCTCGCCTCCAGGAACCACCCTCGACTGGCCGCGCTCGGCACCAGCTGCCCGGACCACTTCCTGCGCACCAAGGTGAAGCCGATGGTGCTCGATCTGCCGCCCGACGCGCCGATGGAGAAGGTGACTGCTCGCGTCGAGGCGCTGCACGAGGCGTACCGCGCCGACTACGCCGCGTACTACGAGCGGCACGCGACGGCGTCGAGCCCTGCCATGCGCGGCGCCGACCCGCTCATCATCCTCGTGCCCGGCGTCGGCATGTTCTCCTACGGCAAGGACAAGCAGACGGCGCGTGTCGCCGGCGAGTTCTACGTCAACGCGATCAACGTGATGCGCGGTGCCGAAGGGCTGTCCACCTACGCGCCGATCGAGGAGAGCGAGAAGTTCCGGATCGAGTACTGGGCGCTCGAGGAGGCCAAGCTCCAGCGGATGCCGAGGCCGAAGCCGCTCGCGACCAGGGTGGCGCTCGTGACCGGCGCGGGGTCGGGCATCGGCAAGGCGATCGCCGAGCGGTTCGCGTCCGAGGGCGCGTGCGTCGTCATCGCCGACCTGGACGAGGCCAAGGCTCAGGCTGTCGCCGACGAGCTCGGCGGCCCTGACCGGGCGGTCGCCGTCCGCGCCGACGTGACCAGCGAGGACGACGTGAAGGCCATGGTCGCCGCGGCCAACCTCGCGTTCGGCAGCGTGGACCTCGTCGTCAACAACGCCGGGCTGTCCATCAGCAAGCCGCTGCTGGAGACCGAGGTGAAGGACTGGGACCTGCAGCACGACGTGATGGCACGCGGGTCGTTCCTGGTCTCTCGCGAGGCGGCGAGGTCGATGATCGCCGCCGGGCTCGGGGGCGACATCATCTACATCAGCTCCAAGAACTCGATCTTCGCCGGCCCCAACAACATCGCGTACTCGGCCACGAAGGCCGACCAGGCGCACCAGGTGCGGCTGCTCGCCGCCGAGCTCGGTGAGCACGGAATCCGCGTCAACGGCATCAACCCCGACGGCGTCGTCCGCGGTTCGGGGATCTTCGCCGGCGGGTGGGGCGCGAAGCGGGCGGCCGTCTACGGGGTGCCGGAGTCCGAGCTCGGCGCCTACTACGCGCAGCGCACGCTGCTCAAGCGGGAGGTGCTCCCGGAGCACGTGGCGGCGGCCGCGTTCGCGCTCACGGCAGGCGACCTCTCCCAGACCACCGGCCTGCACATCCCCGTCGACTCCGGTGTCGCGGCCGCGTTCCTGCGATAGTCCGATGGCCGGCAGCCAGACACCGACGGCGTTCGTCGCCGTCGATCTCGGGGCGTCGAGCGGACGTGTCATCCGGGGCGAGGTGCGCGAGGGCGACGGTGGTCCCGTCGTCGACCTCGCCGAGGTGGCGCGGTTCCCCAACGCGGCGACCGCCGACGACGGCGGCACGCTGAGGTGGGATGCGACCGGCCTGTTCGAGCACATCGTGGCGGGCCTGCGCGCGGCCGCAGACGTCGGCCCCGTCGCCTCGATCGGGATCGACACCTGGGCGGTCGACTACGGGCTGCTCGACGCCGACGGGCGGCTGCTCGCCGAGCCCGCCGCCTACCGCGACGGCCGCACCGAGGCCGCGGTGGCGCGCGTGCACGCCCGCGTCTCGGCGGAGGAGCTGTATGCGATCAGCGGGATGCAGCACCTGCCCTTCACCACGGTGTTCCAGCTCGACGCCGAGATGCGGGGGAGCCTGTGGCCGCGTGCCGCGTCGGTGCTGCTGATGCCCGACCTGCTCGGCTTCTGGCTGACCGGCCGTCGGGTCGCCGAGCTGACCAACGCCTCGACCACGGGGCTGGTCGACGTTGGCTCGGGTGACTGGTCCGCCGAGCTGCTCGACCGTCTCGGGGTGCCACGGGTCGCGCTCGCCGACATCGTCACCCCCGGCACCACGATCGGCACGCTGACGCCGGCGCTCGCGGAGCGCACCGGTCTCGGCGCGGTGCCCGTGGTGGCGGTCGGATCGCACGACACCGCCTCCGCCGTCGTGGGGGTGCCCGCGCAACGGGACGACATCGCCTACCTCTCGTGCGGGACCTGGTCGCTCGTGGGCGTCGAGATCGACGAGCCGATCCGCACCGAGGCGAGCCGGGCGAAGAACTTCACCAACGAGCTCGGGGTCGACGGGACGGTCCGCTACCTGCGCAACGTGATGGGGCTGTGGCTGCTGCAGGAGTCGCAGCGGGTGTGGTCCGAGGGCGGCCGGCCGGTCGAGCTGAGCGACCTGCTCACGCAGGCGGCGGCGTCGCCCGCGGGGCGCACGGTGATCGACGTGGATCATCCCGACTTCCTTCGCCCGGGGGACATGCCGGCCAGGATCGCCACGCACGCGGCCACCAGCGGGCAGCCCGTTCCGACGACCCCGGCGGAGGTGACGCGCTGCATCCTCGACTCCCTCGCCGTCGCCTACCGGAGCGCGGTCCGCGACGCCGTCGAGCTCTCCGGCCAGGGGGTGAGCGCCCTGCACGTGGTCGGGGGCGGCTCGCGGAACGCGCTGCTCATGCAGCTCACAGCCGACGCCACCGGGCTGCCGGTGATCGCCGGGCCCGAGGAGTCGACAGCGCTGGGGAACGTCCTCGTGCAGGCGCGCGCGGCGGGTGTGCTCCCCCGGACGGCGACCCTCCGCGACCTCCGCGACGTCGGTGCGCGCGGCTCACGGCTCGCGACGTACCTGCCCGACGGCGGTGACTGAGCGGCGGTGTGCGGACGGCGCCGGTACCTTCCCGGCGCGGTGAAGCCCTATCTCACCGTTCGGCGGATCGCCACGGGCGGCGCGGCGACTAGCGGCTCGGCTGATCGGGCGAGCAGGAGACCCGCGCCGATGACGCCGAGCAGCAGGACCCACCCGCCGGGGCCAGGGCTCTGATCGACGTCCTCCTGCAGCCCCGCCAGCGAGAACAGCAGCACGACGCCGGAGCCGATCGCGCCCAGCGTGACGAGCACCTTGGACAGCGTCCGGCGACGATCTGCGAGGTTGCCCCGTGCCGCCGCCGGGAGCGTGAGCAGGAGGAGCGCCAGCACCACGAGGATCAGCCCGATGAACCCGACGGCGAACGCCACCCCGAACGCCCCCGGAGGGGCGTCTCCGCTGTCCTCACGGATGCTGACGATCGCGGTGAGCACGGAGTAGGAGACGCTGTCCTCGTCGTCCGCGTCGGCCTGGAGGAACGGCAGGAGCAGCCCCGCCACCAGGACGGCGCCGACCGCGACGCAGTACCCGCTGACGAGCATGCGCTCCAGCGAGTCGACGCGGCGCTCGGCCCGCGCGAGCCGCTGCCGCAGCGCGGTGATCCCCTCGCTGTCGGCGGGCGGGGTGCTCTGATCGGTCATCGGAGTCCTCCTGGTCGTCCTCGGCCCGAGCGACCGTACCCGTCCGGCCGGCATCGCCGGGAGGGCACATCTGCTCGATCCGACCGCGAGCGGCGACGAAAGCGGGGCAACTGGGGGCATCCGGTTCCCGCGGCGGCCCCCGCCCGACGAGACTCGGGGTCCGAACCTGCGCAAGGGCGGGCGAGAGCGAAGGAGCTTCGATGAGGTATGCGGTCGCCGGGACCGGGTCGCGCGCGGGCATGTACGTGGGTGCGCTCACGGGTCAGCACGCCGACGCGGGCGAGATCGTCGCCTGGTGCGAGCCGAACCCCGGCCGTGCCGGCTGGTACAGCGAGCAGGTCGGCGCCGACCTGCCCCGCTACGAGCCGGCCGACCTGGAGCGGATGATCGAGACCGAGAAGGTCGATCGGATCGTGATCACGGCCCCCGACCACACCCACGCCGATCTGGTGGCGCGGGCGATGCGTGCGGGCGCCGACGTCGTCGTCGAGAAGCCGCTCACCATCTCGGAGGAGGGGTGCCGTCGCATCGCCGAGGCGATGCGCGAGACCGGTCGCGACCTCGTCATGACCTTCAACTACCGCTACTCGCCGCGCAACAGCGAGCTGCGGCGCGTCATCGCCGACGGCGAGATCGGTCGCGTGCTCTCGGTGCACTTCGAGTGGGTGCTCGACACGGCCCACGGCGCCGACTACTTCCGCCGCTGGCACCGTGAGAAGACCGGGTCCGGCGGTCTGCTCATCCACAAGTCGAGCCATCACTTCGACCTCGTCAACTGGTGGCTGCAGGACGTGCCGAGCCGCGTGTACGCCACGGGTGGGCTGCGCTTCTACGGTCCCGACGGCGCCGGTGCCGCCGGGGCCGGTGTGCGACCGGTGCGCGGCACCGAGGGAGCCGCCGACGACCCGTGGTCGCTCGACCTGACGGCCGACGAGAAGCTGAAGGCGCTCTACTACGACAACGAGCACCACGACGGCTACGTCCGCGACCAGGACGTGTTCGCGCCCGGCATCACCATCGAGGACGACCTCGGCGTCGTCGTCGACTACGCGGGCGGACCCTTCATGACCTACAGCCTCACCGCGCACGCGCCGTGGGAGGGATACCGGGTCGTGGTGAACGGGTCCGAGGGTCGCGCCGAGCTCGACGTCGTCGAGCGCTCGTGGGTGGAGGCGTCGGGGGCGGTCGTCGACCCCAGCGCCAACCCCGTGGAGCAGGCCGAGCGCACCCGTCCCGTCGGGGAGCGCCTCGTCGTGCAGCGTCACTGGGAGCCGGCCCGCGAGGTCGAGATCCCGGCGGGCATCGGCGGTCACGGTGGCGGCGACGCCTACCTCCTCCAGGACGTGTTCGCACCCGGCACCCGGCCGGACCCGCTCTCGCAGGCGGCGGGGGTGCTCGACGGCGTCCGTGCGGTGTGCGTCGGGATCGCCGGCAACGCCTCGCTCGTCTCGGGCGGGCCGGTGCTGATCGCCGATCTGGACCTGGGCGTCGATCCCGCGTCGACGGCACTGTGAGATGAGCGGCGTCGGCGTCATCGCTCCGGTGCGCGACACACCGACGGTCCTCGCCGCCGGCGCCGACTACGTCGAGCCCTCGATCGTCGGGAACGTGGTCGTGCCCGCCGAGGGCGGCTGGGTGCCGAACCCGGACTACGACGCCCCGCCGGCTCCGTCGTTCGCGGTGCTGTTCCCCGGCGACGTCAAGCTCGCCGACCCGACGTTCCCGATGACGCAGGTGGAGGCCTATCTCGGGCCGACGCTCGACGCCGTCGCCCAGGTCGCGCTCCCCGGTGCGCTCGTCGTCCTCGGCAGCGGCGCGGCGCGCACCATCCCGGTCGGCGCGGACCGCGCGGCGGCGCGGGCACGGTTCGCCGAGGTCGTCATGCTCGCGAGGGACCTCGCCGCCGAGCGGGACCTGCGCCTGGTCCTCGAGCCGCTGCACACGGGCGAGACGAACCTCGTGAACTCCGTCGGCGAGGCCGTCGAGCTGCTGACGGAGCACCGCATCGACGGCGTCCCGGTCGTGGCCGACCTGTTCCACATCGTCATGGCCGGCGAGCCGCTGGAAGCGGTGGCCGAGCACACCACGCGGATCGGGCACGTGCACCTGGCCGACACCGGGCGCCGCGCTCCCGGGACGGGCGACTGGCCGATCGCCGAGCTGCTGACTCTGCTGCGGGCGCGGGGCTATGACGGATCGCTGACCATCGAGTGCCACTGGGACGATCTCGCGCGCGAGCTCCCGGACGCGCTCGCCGTGGTCCGCGACGCCGACCGGCGTGCGATCGCGGGGGCTGCGCGAGCCTAGCTGGCTCGGCGTCGGCGTCGGCGTCGCGCCCGGGTCGTCGGTCGCGCGCCGTCCCGCGTATGGCCGATCGCCGTCCCGATCGCGCGGGACGGCGCTGAACGCCGCCTGACGACGGAGCCGCTGCGGCCGCCGACCTCGCCGCCCGGCGATCGTCGGCGCAGCGATCGATGCTCCCGAGCCGCTTGTCGGCGCGGTGCGAACTGTTTTCGCATCGTGACCGAACTGATGCTTGACAGGCGCGACGCGCGGTGTCAACCTGTGCTGCGAAAGCACTTTCGCAGGACGGGCGATGTGGCCCTCCCGGATCGATGGAGACGTGGTGGAGCCGAGACTGCGACGTGTCCTCGTCACCGGTGCCGACGGCAAGATCGGGCGGGCGGTCGTCGCGGACCTGATCGGTCGCGGACTGGCGGTCACCGGCCTCGCGACGGGCTGGTCGTCACCCTCCCGGGCCGATCGCACGGTCACGGGCGACGCCACCGTGATCACCGATGTCGCCGAGGCCATCGACGGCGTCGACGCCGTCGTCCATCTGGCGGCCATCCCGCACCGCGACCTCGCACCACCGTACGAGGTGTACCGGGTGAACACCGACGCCACCTTCAACGTGCTCTCGCAGGCTGCTGCCTCGGGTGTGAGGCGAGCGGTCATCGCGAGCAGCATCAACGCCTTCGGGGTCCCGATGCGACCGGGCCACCGGCTGCCCGCCTACTTCCCGATCGACGAGGACATCCCCGTCGAGCTCGGCGACTGGTACTCGCTCTCCAAGCGCAGCGACGAGCTCACCGCCGAGATGGTGGCCGCGCACTGGGGTACCGCGGTGATCGCGCTGCGCTTCCCGTTCGTCGGGACACCGGAGCAGGTTCGCGCGCACGCCAGCCACGTGAGCCACCAGCAGGTGCGCGAGGGGTGGTCCTACCTCGACCTGACCGACGCGGCCGAGGCGGTGCACGCCGCGCTCGTCGCCCCGCTGGAGGGCGCGCACGTGGTCGGCCTCTCGGCGCCCGACACCTACCGGCCCGAACCCAGCCTCGACCTGCTCGCGGCTCACGCGCCGGAGGTGCCGGTCCGCCGTCCCGTCGCCGGGCGTGAGGCGCTCATCGACACCTCGCGGGCTCGGGACCTGCTCGGGTTCGTCGCGCGACGCAGCGCCGGTCTCGAGCCGGCGCCGAACGACGGCACCCGCTCCGACGTCGCCGAGGAGGCAACCCGATGACGCCCACCGCGGTCGAGCTCGAGCAGCCCTGGCCGGCGCCCGACGGCGTCCGAATCACCGGCGTCCGCGCCGTCGTCACGGCGCCCGAGGGGATCCCCCTCGTGGTCGTGCGCGTCGACACCTCCGACCCCGGCCTGTACGGGCTCGGCTGCGCCACGTTCACGCAGCGCTGGAAGGCCGTGGTCACCGTCGTCGAGGAGCACCTCGCCCGGCTCGTGGTCGGTCGCTATCCCGGCGACATCGAGGACCTGGTCCGGCTCGCGCGGTTCTCGGGGTACTGGCGCGAGGGCCCGGTCGGCAACAACGCGATCTCCGGGCTGGACCAGGCGCTGTGGGACATCGCGGGCAAGCGCGCCGGTCGACCGGTGCACGAGTTGCTCGGCGGCAAGGTGCGGGCGGCTGCCGACACCTACACGCACGCCGGGGGCGCGAGCATCGACCACACGCTCGAGCAGGCGGAGCGGTTCGTCGCCGACGGCTGGCGGCACGTTCGCCTGCAGGTGTCGCAGCCCGGTCGTGGTACCTACGGGTCGCCCCGGCTGCCCGAGGTCACCGATCCACGCGCCGCGTACCCGCACGGCTGGCGCGTGGGGGAGTACCTGCGCACCACGCCGGAGCTCTTCGCGGCCGCACGCGAGCGGCTCGGCGACGACGTCGAGCTCCTCCACGACGTCCACTCCCGTCTCACCCCGAAGCAGGCCGTGGCGCTGGCACGGTCGCTGGAGCCGTACCGGCTGTTCTTCCTCGAGGACGTGCTCCCCCCGGAGCACTGGGACGCGCTCCCTCAGGTGCGCGCGGCCTCGCCGGTGCCGATCGCGGTCGGCGAGCTCGCCACCTCGATGACGGACGCCACCCGGCTCGTCCTCGGTGGCGGGGTCGACCTGATCCGCTGCCACGTATCGGCCATCGGCGGGCTCACCCCGGCGCGCAAGCTCGCCGCCGCGGCCGAGCTGGTCGGTGTGCGGACCGCCTGGCACTCGCCCGGCGACACCTCGCCGATCGGTGCCGCCGCCAACATCGCGCTCGACGTCACGAGCCCGGCGTTCGGCATCCAGGAGTCCCACGTCTACTCCGACGCCGTGCACGAGGTGTTCCCCGGCACCCCGCGCGTCGTCGACGGCTGGTGGTACCCCAGCGAGGAGCCGGGGTGGGGCATCGATCTCGACGAGCGCGCTGCCGCGCGCTACCCCGCCGACCTGTCCGGCCACGACGTCTGGGCGGCCGGAGTCCGCGGCCTCGACGGCGGCCTCATCGCCCCTTGACCCACCGCGTGAGCGGATCCCACCCACCCCGAGAAGTCACGGAACGAAGGAGTTCTTCGATGTCACACCTCACCCGGCGGCACGCGCTCGCGGCCGTCACCGTCGCGGGCGCGCTCGCCCTGACCGCCTGCTCGGGCGGCGGCACCGCACCGCCGTCGACCGACGACGTCGACCCCGACGCACCGGTCACCATCAGCGTCGGCGGCAAGCCCACCACGGAGTTCCCCGAGCAGCTCGCCGCGTTCGAGCGCACGCTGGAGGAGTTCACGGAGGCCCACCCGAACATCACGATCGAGGCCGAGGAGACCACGTGGGAGGCCGACACCTTCCAGGCGCTGCTGGCGGGCGGCACCATGCCCACCGTGCTCAGTGTGCCGTTCACGGAGATCGGGGCGCTGATCGAGCGACAGCAGGTCGCACCCATCGGTGACTTCCTCGCAGACTCGACCGTGCTCGACCAGCTGAACCCGACGGTCATGGAGGTGGTCACCGACGACGCCGGGCAGGTCTGGGGCGTCCCCACCGCCGCCTACACGATGGGGCTGCTGTACAACCGTGCGCTCTTCGAGCAGGCCGGGCTCGACCCGGACGCACCGCCGACCACGTGGGAGGAGGTGGCCCAGGCCGCCCGTGCCATCACCGACGCGACCGACGCCCAGGGCTTCGCCACCATGACGCTGGACAACACCGGTGGCTGGATCCTCACCACGACGTCCTACGCGTTCGGGTCGACGATGGAGAGCGACGACGGCGCCACCGCCACGATCGACAACCCGGCCGCGGCCGAGGTGCTCGAGCTGTACCGCCAGCTGCGCTGGGACGAGGACGTGATGGGCAGCAACTTCCTGCTCAACTACGACGACGCGGTCAACGCGTTCGCCTCGGGCCAGGTCGGCATGTTCGTCCAGGGCGCCGACAACTACAGCAACATGGTCACCAACCGGGGCATGGCGCCGGAGGACTTCGGTGTGGCACCGCTGCCGCAGGCCGAGGGGGGCATCGGCACCCTGGGCGGCGGGTCGGTCTCGGTCGTCAACCCGCGGGCGACCGCTGAGGAGATCGCTGCGGCGATGACCTGGATCGAGTTCAACAACTTCCGCAAGTTCACCGACCAGGACGTCGCCGTCGCCGACGCCACGGCGGCCGCCGCCGACGGTGTCGCGGTCGGCGCGCCCGGGCTCCCGGTCGTCAACGCCGAGCTGGACGAGCAGTACCTCGGGTGGATCGCCGACCAGATCAACGTGCCGCGCGAGAACTACGAGTTGTACCTGTCGACAGTCGAGGAGCTGCCGCTGATCCCGGAGCCGTCGGTGAAGGCGCAGGAGCTGTACGCCACGCTCGACCCGGTCGTGCAGGAGGTGCTGACGAACGAGAACGCCGACATCGCCCAGCTCCTCGCGGACGCGCAGTCCACGATGCAGTCCACGCTCGACGCCGGCTGACCGCTCGCTCGCCCCGGGGCCCGTCGCGGCCCCGGGGCGTGACGCCCTCGAGGAAGGAGCGGCCCATGGTCGCGACCACACCGCCGACGACGACACGCACCCCACGCTCGCCGCTGGGATGGGTGCGCGGTGGCGGGCTGAGCACGTTCGTGTTCTTCCTGCCGCTGCTGCTCTCGTTCGGCTTCTTCTCCTGGTGGCCGATCCTGCGCAGCCTCGTGCTGAGCCTGCAGCAGACGAACTTCATCACGACGCAGTGGGTCGGGCTGGACAACTTCACGCGTGTGCTCGCCGACCCGCTGCTGGGCACCGCCGTGCTCAACACCGTGTGGTTCACGGCGCTGGCGCTGGTCATCGGGTTCCCCGTGCCGATCCTGCTCGCCGTCGTCATCGCCGAGCTGCGGCGCACCCGCGGGCTGGCGTCGGTGCTCGCCTACCTGCCGGTCATCATCCCCCCGGTGGTCGCGGTGCTGCTGTGGAAGACGTTCTACCGACCCGATGCGAGCGGACTCGTCAACACGGTGCTCGGCTGGTTCGGTGTCGCGCCGCTGCAGTGGCTCAACGACGGCGACCTCGTGATTCCCGCGATCGTCGTCCAGGCGACGTGGGCGAGCTTCGGCACCGCCGTCATCATCTACCTCGCGACGTTGATGACCATTCGGACCGAGCTGTACGAGGCGGCGGAGATCGACGGCGCGGGCGTGACCCGCAGGTTCTGGCACGTGACCCTGCCCCAGATGCGCGGCGTCCTGCTGGTGATGCTGCTCCTGCAGCTGATCGGCACGTTCCAGGTCTTCACCGAGCCCTACATCATGACCGGCGGCGGACCGGCGAACCGGAGCATGACGATCCTGCTGCTGATCTACCGGTACGCCTTCACCTCCGGCGACTACGGCCGGGCGACGGCGCTGAGCCTCATGCTCGCGCTCGTGCTCACCCTGCTGTCGGCGATCTACCTGCGGCTCACCCGACGCTGGAGCTCCTCATGACCACGACGACCACCAGCGCGACGCCGGCGACGGACCTGCCCCCCGCCGTTCCGGGCGCCGTCCGCCCGCCCCGTCGTCGCCGCCCCCGCGAGGAGGAGGCCGCCGAGCGCAGCATCGTCTCGGTGATGGATCGCAAGAACGGCGGGCTCCGAGCCGCCGTCGGCGTCGCCGGCGTGCTGGTGCTGCTCGCGCTCGCCATCACCTGCGCGGGACCGCTGTTCTGGCTCTTCAAGGCCGCGACGTCGACGTCCACGGAGACGTTGGCGACACCCTTGGCGCTGTGGCCGAGCGGGATCCACTGGGACAACCTGTGGCAGGCGTGGACCTCGATCCAGTTCGGCACGTACCTGCGCAACACGCTGATCGTGTGCCTCGGCTCGTGGTTCTTCGGGCTGCTGGTCGCCACGACCGGGGGGTACGGCATCGCGGTGCTCCGGCCCCGCTACGCCGGCGTGGTCAACGCCCTCGTGCTCGCGACCCTCTTCATCCCCGGGGTGATCTCGCTCGTGTCGCTGTACCTGACGGTCGTCCAGGTGCCGATCCTCGGGGTCAACCTCATCAACACGTTCTGGGCGGTGTGGCTGCCGTCGTCGGCCAGCGCGTTCAACGTGCTTCTCGTCGCTCGTTCCCTGCAGGCGATCCCACGCGAGCTGTTCGACGCCGCCCGCATCGACGGCGCCGGCCCGTTCCGGATGTTCGCGAGCATCGTGATCCCGCTGTCGCGCCCGATCCTCGGCGTGATCTCGCTGCTGACCCTGATCGGCGCCTACAAGGACTTCCTCTGGCCGCTGCTGGTGCTGCCGCGGGCGGACCTCCAGCCGCTCTCGGTCGCGCTGCCGCGCGTGGAGTCCTCGACGGACCTCGGCATCTTCATGGCCGCGCTGTTCATCTCCGTGCTGATCCCCGTGCTGCTGTTCCTGGTGTTCCAGCGCCAGTTCCTGCGTGCGGCGGGCAGCGCCGGCGCGATCAAGGAGTAGGGCTCGCGGGCCAGGTCGCCATCGTCGGGTGCCCGATGGGGCCGGGCGTCTCGCCGGTCGTCGTCTCGCCCGCGACGAGCAGGCACGGACGCAGCTGCGGTCCGCTCATGACCTCGTCGGCGAGCAGGTAGCGGGCGGCGGCGGCTCCGAGGTCGGACAGTCGCGGGTCGACGGTGGTCAGGTGCGGGCCGCTGTTCTGGATGACGATCCCCTCCCAGTTGTCGACGCCGACCAGGCCGACGTCCGCCGGGATCCGCCGTCCTGCCTCGCGCAGCACACGCTCGGCGCCGCGCGCCATGTGGTCGTTGCCGCAGAACAGGCCGTCGAACTCCACCCCGTCGTCGAGCAGACCGGTGCTCAGCAGCACGCCGTCGGACTCCCGCCACTGGCCGTGGCTGCGGATCACGGGAGGCTCGACGCCCGCGCGCGCGATCGCGTCGACGAACCCTCGGGCGCGCTCGGTGGCGGCGATGTCCTCGTGCGCCGTGATGTGCGCGAGCCGACGACGACCGAGGCCGAGCAGGTGCTCGGCCGCCAGTCGCCCGATCTGCTCGTTGTCCGGCAGGAAGGTGACGTCGGTCGCCACGTCGGTGCGGGTGAAGGCGTAGGCGACCCGGACCCCGAAGGCGTGGGTCAGCGATCTCATCGCGTGGTGCGGGCCGTCGCCGATGACGAGCAGGCCGTCGATGCGCCTCGCCTGCAGCCGCCGGATCGAGGCCTCCAGTGTCCCGGCGTCGAAGGCGGCGTCGTACAGGAGGGTGGCGTGCTCGCGGCGGCCGAGCTCGGTGGCGGCTCCGACCAGGATCGGCTCCGACCACGTCCCCTCGGCGTTCTGCGTGAGGATCCCGATCGTGCGCGAGCGGCCACGCGCGAACGACTGCGCGAGCGCGTCGGGCTGGAAATCCAACCGCCGCGCGACCTCCTGGATCCGTTCCCGCGTCTCCTCGGAGACGCGGTCGGTCCCGCTGAGCGCCTTCGAGGCGGTCGACAGTGACACGCCGGCCACCTTCGCGACGTCGCTGAGAGTGACCTTCGCTGCCACGCCCGTCATCGTAGTGAAGTTCGCCGGGTCGCCCTCGTCCGGAGGCGTCGGTGGCGTCCGACCCGCCCTGGACGGCGTCAGCCGAGATTGACGGAGAAATACAGCTTTCGCTCGCCGTCGGGCTCGGGGCATGCCTCGGGCACGACCCAGTCGTCCTCGACGTCGGTCCGCGGGCCGCCCGGGAGCATAAGCGACCTGCCGATGTCGGTGATGGTGTCGTCCACGACCAGCTCGGTGCCGTCGAAGGTCGTGACGGCGATCGGCAGCACCGGCACGACCGGGTCGCCGCCGCCGTCCGGCACGATCACGAGGCAGCCGTCGAGGAGCTCCACCGTGCCGGCGAGCAGCCCGTCGTCCTCGCCCGGCTCCAGGCTCGTGCTGTACGCGAACTCGGCGTCGATGGGGAGCGTCTCGGGCAACGTCGGCTCCTCGGGTTCGGCGGAGCAGCTCGTGAGCGTGGCTCCGGCGACCACGGCTGCCGCTGCTGCGGCTCGCCCTCGCGTCGTCCTCGCCATCGGGCGATCGTAGGGCGTCGCACGGACGCGACGCCGAGGCGCTCAATTGTCCTGACATGATGGGTCGGTGCACACCCGCGCCGAGGCCACGCTCGCGCGGGCCGACCGACTCGTGTCCGACTGGATCCGCCCCGCCGTCGTCCGCGAGCGTCGCGCGCTGCACCTGACGGCCTGGGAGGCGCCGGGCGAGCCGGTCACCTTCGCGCACGCACGCTCGCAGACCTACGAGCCGGTCGCGATCGGCGACCGCTGGGGGCGGCCGTGGGGGACCACGTGGTTCCACGCGGTCGGCGACGTCCCCGACGGCTGGCCGCTCGACGGCACCCGTCTCGAGATCGACGTCGATCTGGGGTTCGACGACCAGATGCCGGGGTTCCAGGCCGAGGGGGCGGCGTGGTCGCCGACGGGGGAGCTGATCAAGGGGATCTCTCCTCGCAACTCCTGGGTTCCGCTGCCCCAGACGGCGGCCGGGGCGGTGGATCTGTTCGTCGAGGCGGCCGCCAACCCCGACGTCTACCGGGGCAGCTACACGACGCCGTCGCCGATGGGCGACCTCGCGACCGCCGGCGACGGCCCGATCTACCAGCTCCGCCGGCTCGAGATCGTGCTGGTCGACACCGAGGTCGAGGCGCTCGCGGCCGACATCCGCACCCTCCGCGGGCTCGCCGGCGTCCTCGACCCCTCGACGCCGCGTCGGGCCGAGCTGGTCGCGGCACTCGAGGACATGTGCGACGCCGTCGACCCGACCGACGTCGCGGGCACGGCGACCGCCGGGCGGGCCGCGCTCGCCCCGGCGCTCGCGCAGCCGGCCGCGGCGAGCGCGCACCGGATCCACGCCGTCGGGCACGCCCACATCGACTCCGCCTGGCTGTGGCCGATCCGCGAGACCGCCCGGAAGGTGGCACGCACGGTCGCCAACGTGCTCGCGCTCATGGACGAGGACCCGACCTTCACCTACGCCTTCTCCTCGGCGCAGCAGTACGCCTGGCTCGCCGAGTCCTACCCCGAGCTGTTCGAGCGGCTGCGCGCGCGGGTGCAGGAGGGGCGCGTCGTGCCGGTCGGAGGGATGTGGGTGGAGTCGGACCTCACGCTCATCGGGGGCGAGTCGCTCGCGCGGCAGCTCGTGCACGGCACCCGCTGGTTCCGCGAGCACCTCGGCGTCGACTCGACGGTGATGTGGCTGCCCGACTCCTTCGGCTACACCGGTGCGCTGCCCCAGCTGGGCCGCCTGGCCGGGATGACGGACCTGTTCGCGCAGAAGATGTGCTGGAACGACACCAACCCCTTCCCGCACCACACCTTCTGGTGGGAGGGCGTCGACGGCTCGCGTCTGTTCACCCACTTCACGCCCATGGACACCTACAACGCGCGCCTCGTCGCGCCCCAGCTCGAGCGCGCGTCCACCCAGTTCGCCGACAAGGGCCGCACCAACGTCTCGCTCGCGGCGTTCGGGTTCGGCGACGGCGGTGGCGGACCGAACCGGCGGATGCTCGCCCAGGCGCACCGCGTCGCCTCGCTCGACGGCTCGCCGAGCGTCGAGATGTCGACGCCGGAGCGCTTCTTCGACGTCGCCCGCCAGTACGCCGACGACGCGCCCACCTGGGTCGGCGAGATGTACCTGGAGTTCCACCGCGGCACCTACACCAGCCAGGCGCGCACCAAGCGGGGCAACCGGCGCAGCGAGCACCTGCTGCGGGAGGCCGAGCTGTGGGCCACCACGGCCGCGGTGCGCACCGGCGCGCCCTACCCGGCCGACGCGCTGCAACGGATCTGGCGGCTCGTGCTGCTGCTCCAGTTCCACGACATCCTCCCCGGCTCCTCGATCGCCTGGGTCCACCGTGAGGCCGAGGCGCACCACGAGGCGATCACCCGCGAGCTCGAGGAGATCATCGCGGCCTCGCTGGCTGCGCTCGGCGTGGCGGGCGACGCCGTCGCGAACGCCTCGCCGTTCGACCGGGACGGTGTCCCGGCGGGCGGCATCGGGGTCCCGACCCCGAGGACCGCGGCCACGCTCACGCCCGACGGCGACGGCTGGTTGCTCGCCAACGAGGCGGTGCGGGTGCGGGTCGACCACCGCGGCCTGGTGACGTCCGCGGTCACCCTCGTGGACGGCCGCGAGGCCATCGCGCCGGGGCAGGTCGGCAACCTCCTGCAGACGTTCCGCGACATCCCGAACGACTTCGAGGCCTGGGACATCGACCATCACTACCAGCGCGTCGGGACCGACCACCTGCAGGCCGAGTCCGTCGAGGTCGTCGACGGCGGCCTGCGGGTGGTCCGCTCGTTCGGCACCAGTCGCGTGGTGCAGCACCTCACGCTCGCGAGCGGCGACGACCCGACCCTGCACGTGCGCACCGAGGTCGACTGGCACGAGCGCCGCACGCTGCTGAAGCTGGGCTTCACGTTCGACGTCGCCGCCACGGACTTCGCCTCCGAGATGCAGCTCGGGCACGTGCGCCGTCCGACCCACACGAACACCTCCTGGGACGCGGCCAGGTTCGAGACGCCGGCGCACCGCTGGGTGCACGTCGGTGAGCCGGGTTACGGCGTCGCGGTCGGCAACGACGCGACCTACGGGCACGACGTCACCCGTGTGCGGCTGCCCGACGGCACGGCGGTGCGGGTGCGGCAGTCGTTGCTGCGCGCCCCGATGTTCCCCGACCCCGAGTCCGACCAGGGCGCGCACACGCTGCGCACCTCGGTCACGTTCGGGGCCGACGTCCTGACCGCCGTCGAGCAGGGGTACGCCCTCAACCTCCCACCTCGGCGTCCGGCCGAGTGTGCGGCCGGGCAGCACGTCGAGCCGCTCGTGCACGTCGACGACCGGCGTGTGGTGCTCGAGGCGGTCAAGCTCGCTGAGGACCGCAGCGGCGACGTCGTCGTGCGCCTCTACGAGGCGACCGGTGCACGGGTCGCGACCACCGTCCGGATCGACTCGCCCCACCACGAGATCGTCGTCACCGATCTGCACGAGACGCCGCAGCGCTTGGTGGAGACGCACGGTGACGAGATCGCGCTCACGTTGCGACCGTTCGAGGTGGTGACCCTCCGGGCGGTGGGCGCCGGCAGCACGCGGCCGGACCAGTAGTGTCCCCAGACATGACCGGTGCACCGCAGCGGGCGCGCACCGCGACCACCCGCGTCGTGCCCCGCATCAACCGGACCGCCGTGCTGGACGCGCTGCGCGAGCACGGACCGCTGACGCGCCGCGGCATCGCCGAGCGCACCGGACTGAGCCCCGCGACCGTCGAGCGCCTGTGCACCGCGCTCGTCGCCGAGGGGGTGATCATCCTCGACGGCGTCGACCGGACCTCGGGCGGCCGGCCGTCGGGGATGTACAGGCACGCGGGTGAGGGGCGTCTCGTCGCCGCCGTCGAGGTCACGGCGGCCCGCGTGCGAGGCAGGCTCGTGGACCTCGACGGTCGCGTGGTGCACGTCGCCGACGACGGCACCGAGGAGGCGACGCCCGGCCCCGGCGAGATCGCCGCACGTCGTACGCCGTCGACGCTCGCGATGATCGACACCCTGCTCGACGCGGCGACGCGTCTCGGCAAGCCGTGCGTGGCGATCGGCGTCAGCGTCCCCGGTGCGGTCTCGCCCGACGGGCGCGTCACCAACGCGGGCGAGCTCGGGTGGCACGACATCCCGCTCGGCGAGATCCTGCGCGCGCGGCACGGCATCCCCATCGTCATCGAGAACGACGCGAACGCGACGGCGATCGGCGAGTGGGCCGAGGGTGCCGGCGTGGGGTCCGGGAGTCTCGTCGCCTTCGTGCTGGGCTTCGGGATCGGCGCGGGTGTCGTCATCGACGGGAGGATCCTGCGCGGGCACCGCGCCGGTGCGGGCGAGATCGGGTATCTGCTCGCCGACCGCTCGGCGTTCGAGCGGCTGTTCACGCTCCAGGGCGACCTGGAGTCGCGGGTCGCGGCCTCCGTCGCCTCGACCTCGCTCGACGACGTCCTCGACGCCGCCGCCCACGGCGGCCCTCCCGGTCTGGTGGAGATCGCGAGCGAGGTGTTCGACCACGTCGGCCTCGCGTGCGCCGCGCTCAGCGTCGTGCTCGACCCGGAGGTGATCGTGCTCGCCGGTCGCTTGACCCGGCAGCCGCCGCTCGCCGTGGAGGAGATCCGCCGACGGCTGGTGGGCCGGGTCGCCTCCGTCCCCCGCATCGTCGTCTCCGCGCTCGGCGACGACGCGGCCCTGGTCGGCGCCGCGCGACTGGCCGTCGAGCGCGCCAGCGACGCCACCTACCTCGCCTGATCGACTTGTCGGCTCAGAGCGCTCGGGCCACCCCGACGTCGACGCCGGCGGCGCCGTCGGCGATCTCACGAGCCAGCGCCAGGGCGCCGGCCGCGGGCGGGGTCCGGACCACGACCAGCTCGACCTCCGGCGCGCGCACGCTCAGCTGGTGGCGGATCATCGCCTCGTAGCGGGGCTGGTTCGCGATCACTCCACCACCGGCGACGACGGTGCGCCCGACCGCGCCGTTCCGGCGCACGGTGACGACGGCGTCGGCGAGCCTGCCGGCACGGTTGCTCACGATCCAGTGCGCCGTCGCCGAGCCGGCGTGCCAGGCGTCGAACACCGTGCTCGCCCTGCTGCCCCAGCGAGCAGGATCCAGGTCCTCTCGCGCGCGCAGGGCCAGCTCCGCCGTCGTGCGCGCGCCGAAGGCCGCCCGGACGGCGGGGTAGAGCGGGTCGTCGTCCTCACGTCGGTCCCCAGCCTCCAGGGTGGCGACCACGGCGGCGTGGACCAGGTCGGGAGCGCTGCCGCGGTCGCCGACCGGCCAGCCGTGGCCGTCGGCCGTGACACGAGCCCCCTCCGCCGTGGTGCCGCTGACGATCGCGCCGGTCCCGACGATCATCTCGACGGTCGACCGCTCCGGGGTGGCGTAGCGCAGCAGCAGCGCGTCGTTGACGACCTCGACACGACACCCGAGCACCACGCGCAGCCGATCGGCGACCACCGCCATCTCCTCGTCGGTGTCGCAGTCGTGGATGCCCGCGGCCAGCACGGTGGACGCGTCGATCCGGCCGACCGAGGCGATCGTCTCGGCGAGACGGTCGACGTTGGCGAGGTCGCGCGGGCCCTCGGGGTCGCCGAGAAGCGGACCGACGCGCCACCCCGACGAGCGGCGGACCAGTTCGTGCGGTGTCCCATCGACGTCGATCGCCTGGATCTGCGTCGTGGTCCCACCGACGTCGACGCCGACGAGTCGCAGGAGGGCCTGGCCGGCCGGACCGCTGTCGCTCACGACGCCTCGCAGAGTGTGGGTGAGTAGTTCGCTATCAGAGTGATGTGTAACAGCAGCGAGCGCCACTGGGCAAGGCGGCAGCGCAGACTGCCGCGATCGAGCGGATCATCCACCATCTCTCGCTGTCCGAATGTCCTGACGTTTGTGACGATTCGGTTTCAGTTGCGTGGAATCGTTGACCAGTTAGACCTCAGAGTGATAGCAAAGGGTCCGTCCTCCTGCGCTTCCTCGAGCGCCAGACGAAAGGCATACCCGTGAAGTACCCCACCCGCATCAGCGCGGCACTCCTGGTCGGCGCGCTCGCGCTGACGGTCGCCGCGTGCTCCGACGACAACGGCGGCGACGGCGCCACCGACACCCTCACCCTCATGCAGTCGGGCGATGCCGCCCAGGGCGGCGCGCTCCAGACGCTCGCCGACCGCTACGAGGAGGAGACCGGCGTCACGGTCGAGATCGTCGAGGTCCCGGGCGACGACCTCTCGACCACGCTCCGGACCAGCGCCCAGGCCGACGACCTCCCCGACCTCGCCCTCGCCCCGAACGTGGACCCGGTGTGGAAGGACCGACTGCTCGACCTCACCGACGTCGCCGAGTCGTCGAACGTCATCGACACCCTGCTGGTCGCCGACCCGGCCGACGACAAGGTGAAGGCGCTCCCCACCACGCTCACCTCCGTCGGCATGTTCATCAACAAGACCCTGTGGGACGACGCGGGCGTCGACTACCCCACCGACATCAGCGGTGAGTGGACCTGGGACGAGTTCCAGGCGGCCGCGAACGAGGTCACGGAGGCCACCGGCACCGACTACGGCCTCGTCGTCGACGGCTCGGCCCACCGTCTGCGCGCGTTCCTCTACCAGTTCGGCAGCCTCGGTGTGGAGGACAATGACGGCACGTACTCCATGAACGCGGAGACCGCCCCGGCGCTGCAGTACTTCGCCGACATGAACTCCTCGGGCTTCATGCCCGCCTCGGTGTGGACCGCGGGTGACGACGCGAGCGCCACCTTCAAGAGCGGCCAGGTCGCGGCGTACATGTCGGGGGTCTGGCAGATCGCCGACTTCCAGGCCAACATCACCGACTTCGAGTGGGCGTCGGTCCCGATGCCGCAGCAGCCCGTCCGCGCCACCAACTACGGCGCCGCGTCCTGGCTGGTGGCCTACGACGGGACCGGCAACGAGGAGGCCACGATGGCCTTCATCGAGTGGCTCTACACGGTCGAGAACTACACCGAGTACTGCAACATCCAGGGCTGCCTCCCGGCGCTCGAGGGCATCACCCCCACCTACGAGAACGACGCCGAGGCGTTCCAGCTCTACAACGACGAGATCGCGGCCTCGCCCGCCGTCTCCGCGGTGCAGACCACGGACCAGCTGCTCGGCGCCTACGTCGGCGGCAGCCTTGACTTCGAGCCGCTGAAGGACGAGACGGTCAAGCTCATCAGCGGTGAGCAGACCGCCGACGAGACGGTCGCCGCGATCATCGCGGACTACCAGGCCAGCTCCGAGTGACCGAGGACGCCGGCGCGCCCCCCCACACGGCGCGCCGGCGTCCTCGTTCCCACCTCGACCCCTCAGGAGGCACCGTGGCGACCAGCACGGCAGCACCACGACCCGCGCGCCGACGTCGGCGTCTGCACAACTACCAGCTGAGCCCGTTGCTGATGACGGCCGGCGTGATCGTGCTGTTCGCGATGTTCTTCCTGTGGCCCGGCGTGCTGGGTCTGGCCTACGGCTTCACCGACTACCGCGGCTACGGCGACGCCGAGTTCGTCGGGCTCGCGAACTACTCCGCGCTCCTGCGCGACCCCGACTTCTACGGCGCCCTCACCCGCACGCTCACCTACGCCGTCGCGTCCGTGCCGCTCGGCTACGCGCTGTCGCTGCTGATGGCGCTCGCGCTGACCAGCCTGCACGCCAAGGGCAAGACGGGGGCGAGGATCGTCTTCTTCCTGCCCTGGCTGGTCTCGCCGATCGTCACCGGTGTCATCTGGCGGTGGCTGTTCGGCGAGAACTTCGGCTTCGTCAACTACGTCATCGGCGAGCTCGGGGGCGAGCGCGTCGCCTGGTCGACCGATGCGAACCTGTCGCTGCTGGTCGTCATCTTCGCGTCGGCCTGGGGCGGCGCGGCCTTCAACATGCTGCTGTTCGTCTCGGCCCTGAAGAACGTGCCGACGTCGTACTACGAGGCGGCGCAGCTCGACGGCGCCAACGCCGTCCAGCGATTCTGGTCGATCACGATGCCGGCCATCGCACCGACGTCGGTGCTCGTCGTGCTGCTGCTCACGCTCGGTCAGATGAAGGAGTTCGCGCTCATCCAGTCGCTCAACGACGGCGGCCCGGGCACGGCGAACCGGCTGATCGTGCAGTACATCTACGAGACCGGGTTCGAGCGGGCGGAGGTCGGTTACGCCAGCGCGGCCTCGATGGTGCTGCTGGTCATCCTCATGGTCATCGCGTTGATCCAGCTGGCGATCAGCAGAAGGGCGGCCTCCTCATGGTGACGACGACACCCACGACGACGCCCCCCGTGACGCCGACCCCTCCGACCACGACGGCGCCCGTCGCCCGCCGTCGACGCAAGGGCGGGTTCCGCCGCGCGATCGTTCCGACGACCTTCATGTGGGTGCTCGCGGTGCTGATCGCGTTCCCGCTGCTGTGGTTCCTGCTGTCCTCGTTCAAGCCCGGCGGCGAGCTGTTCTCCTACCCGCTGAGCTTCCTGCCCCGCAGCTGGAGCGTCGACGGCTACCAGCGCGCCTGGGAGCGTCTGGACTTCCTGCAGTACTTCTCCAACACACTGGTCGTCGCGGTGGTGACGACGGCGCTCACCGTGATGTTCTGCGCCTCCGCCGGCTACGCGCTGGCGAAGTACCGCACACCGTGGCTGTCGGTGCTCGCGCTGTGCGTGCTGTCGATGACGATGCTGCCCGGGGAGGTCATCCTCAACCCGACGTTCGCCATCGTCCGCGACCTCGGCCTGTACAACAACCTCTGGGGGGTGATCGCCCCGTCGATCCTCACCCCGACCGGCGTGTTCATGTTCCGGCAGTTCTTCGTCAGCGTGCCCGACGAGCTCATCGACGCCGCCCGCATCGACGGCGCACGCGAGCTGTCGATCTACCTGCGGATCATGGTGCCGCTGGCGCGGCCGCTCATGCTGACGCTGGCGATCATCTCGTTCCAGTGGCGCTGGAACGACTACATCTTCCCGCTCATCATCCTCAAGGACCCCGACCGCTACACGCTGCAGATCGCGCTCCGCTCGCTCATCGGGGCCGAGAACGTGGACTGGTCGATCCTGCTGGCGGCGTCGGTGCTGTCGATGATCCCGCTCGTGGTGCTGTACCTGGTGTTCCAGCGCTACATCACGAGCTCCGACATCAACACGGGCCTGCGGGACTGACCTCGCCGACCGACCCGCAGCGACCACGCGGCGTCAGGAGCTGATGTCCGCCGTCGTGAATCGGGCCCACGCGGCGGAGCCGAAGATCGCCACCCACGCCAGCTGGACGAGCATGCCCTGACCGAGCAGCGACCACGAGACCTCGAACCGGAGGAACTCGGAGAAGTCGAGCCAGTGGTGCGTGAGCAGGAACGGGTGGATCGACGCCAGCTGCGGCAGCGAGTCGAGCACCGACGAGACGATCGACGTGACCACCGTCGCCGCGATCACCCCGATGGGGACCTCGGTCAGGGTCGAGTAGAACAGGCCCACGGCGAGCAGGCCGGTGAGCGAGAGCGCGACGTATGCCGCCACGCCGAGCATGCGGGCGAACCCGGCGGCGACGCCGATGGTCTGCCCCGAGAGCAGATCCAGCGGTGCGTACCCGAACAGCGCCCATCCGGTGATCAGCGCCGCGGCGCTCACCCCCGCGATGCCGACCAGCACGAGGCCGAACGCGGCCAGCGACTTCGCCGCCAGCAACCGCCCCCGACCCACCGGGATCACCAGCAGGTAGCGCAACGTGCCCGCCGAGGCCTCCCCGGCCAGGGCGTCCGCCGCGGCGATGCTGACGCCCAGCGGCAGCAGCAGCGGCAGGCACAGGAACAGCGACGTCACCACGAGGAACAGCCCGTTGCCGCTCACCCGGTCGATGAAGCCCGGCCCCTGCCCGGCGAAGTCGCCGTCCTGCACGGCCGCCAGCACGAGTCCGAGCAGCACGGGCACGGCAGCGAGGAGCAGCATGAGGAGCTGGGTGCGTCGTCGACCCAGCGCCAGTCGGAGCTCGGCGCCCAGCAGCCGCAGGAAGGCGCCACGCCTCGGCTGTCCCCCCGAAGCGGGTGCGATCGCTGCGCTCCCCGTGCTCGGCATCGCCTCAGCCCGTGACATCGAAACCCTCCCCGGTGAGCTCGACGAAGGTGTCCTCGAGCGTCGGCGCCAGCGACCGCAGTCCGAGCACCGGCACCTCCGCGGCGACGAGTGCGGGCACGACGTCACGCAGGTCCGCCTCGCCCAGTCGCGCCACGAGGACTCCGTCGGAGGCGGCCGTGGCCTCGGTCGTGATCCCGAGCCGGTCCAGCGCGGCGGTCGCCCTGTCGCGGTGCTCGGAGACCGTCGTGATCTCCACACGTCGACGGTCCCCGCCGACGATCTCCTCCCGCGGTCCCTGGGCGAGCAGTCGCCCCCGGCTCATCACGCCGAGGTGCGTGCACACCTGGTCGATCTCGGCGAGCAGGTGGGACGAGACCAGCACGGTCGTGCCCTCGGCCGCGACCTCCCGGACGAGGTGGCGGACCTCTCGTGTGCCCTGGGGGTCGAGACCGTTGGTGGGTTCGTCGAGGACGAGCAGCTCACGCGGTCGCAGCAGCGCGGCCGCGAGACCGAGCCGCTGCTTCATGCCGAGCGAGTACTGGCGGTACGGCTTCGCCGCTGCCGGGCCGAGGCCCACCCGCTCCAGCGCCGCCTCGATCCGCGTGCGCCCGTTCCGGTCGGCCGTCGCGTCGACGGCGTCGAGCCGACGAAGGTTGGCCCGTCCGCTCAGGTACGGCTGGAAGGCCGGGCCCTCGACCAGGGCACCGACCCTCGGCAGGACGGTCGCCGCGCCGTCGGGCATGGGCTCGCCGAGCAGCCGAGCCTGGCCCGACGTCGCGCGAACCAGGCCGAGCAGCATCCGGATCGTCGTCGTCTTGCCGGACCCGTTGGGGCCGAGGAAGCCGTACACGGAGCCGCGGGGGACGAGCAGGTCGACGCCGTCGACGGCGACCTGGCCCGACCGGAAACGCTTGGTGAGACCGCGCGTGACGATGGCGGCGTCGGGAGCGCCCTCGTCACGCGCGGCCTCGGCAGGCCTCGCGGTCAGCGAAGGCCCGCGATCGCGAGCAGGTCGTCCGGGGGGACGGAACCGACGAGCACGCGACCGTCATCGGTGACCAGCACCGAGAGCAGGGCGCTGGAGAGCAGCCGGCCGCCGTCGACCGGCGTGGTCAGCTCGGTGTAGAGCGCCTCGGTGTCGAGACCGTCCGGACGGTCGAACTCCTGGACCAGCTCGTTGTCCGGACCGAAGCCGGCGCTGTCGAGCTCACCCTCCACGGCGGCCGGGTCGCCGGCGAGCAGACCCGCGACGTCGACATCGGTCCGCTCGACCACGGTCGCGAAGCCCTCGCCGGTGACGGTGACGCCGTCGGGCAGCGTCCAGTCGGCGGGGTCCGGTGCGGCGGCGGTCTCGGGCAGGTGCTCGGCCAGGTCGACGACCTTCTCCTGCACGGTCGCGCCTGCCGGCGTGGAGAAGCTGAGCGCCGCGTCGCTGGGAGCGGCGAAGCTGACATCGGTGTAGGCGAGCTCCAGGGCGGGCGCCTCGGCCGACTGCGTGCTCCACACCGCGACCGACAACGGCGCGTACGTCTCGCCGTCGACGGCGATCTCGACACGGTCGACGAGGGTGTCGTCCGTCGTGGGTGTGACCACGAGGCTGTAGGCGTCGCGCCCGGCCACGATCACCGGGTCGGCGACCTCGATCGTGGCGTCCTCGGCAGCGCGGTCCAGGAGGTCCGCGGCCACCTCGGCGGGGGTCGGGATGTCGCCGGCCGCAGCGGCGGCCTCACGATCGGCCTGCGCCTGCTGCAGCCGCTCCTGGCTGGCCTCGTCCAGGGTGACGTGCGTGACGACGTCGGTCGAGGACGCGTAGCTCCAGGCCTCGGCGCCGTCGGTCACCACGGAGTACTCCGAGGTCGACCCGAGCAGCGAGGTGCGGGAGCGGTCCACGCCGTCCGTCCAGACCCGGATCGTGGAGGAGCCGGAGAGGAGGTTGAGCGGGTCGGCGCCGTTGGTGAGCGCGGCGGGGATCTCCGGCAGGCCGAGGCGAGCGGTGTAGACGGCGGTCCCCGACATCGGGACCGGCTCCGCCTCGGCGACCGCGGTCAGCAGCGCCGCGGGCTCCAGGTCGGGAAGGTCGGTGGGTTGATCGGCGGAGGCGAGCGTGGGAACGGCGATCGCCACCGCGACGGCGGCGGCGACACCACCCGGAACGGCCCAGCGCAGCTGTCGTCTGTCCATGCCGACGAGTCTGCCTCACCCATCCTGTGCTCGTCCTGAGAGAGGACTGCTCATCCTGAGAGAGGACGCAGAGCGTCGGAGCGGGATGCGATGCTGAGGTCGTGCGGGTCCTCGTGGTCGACGACGAGCGATCCTTCGCGCGCTCGTTGCAGCGCGGCCTCGTCGCCGAGGGCTTCGCCGTCGATCTCGCCCATGACGGCGACGAAGGTCTGGAGCTGGCGCGGTTCGGGGACTACGACGCCGTCGTCCTCGACGTGATGCTGCCGCGACGCAACGGCTTCGACGTCGTCGCGGCGTTGCGCGCCGAGCAGATCTGGACCCCGGTCCTCATGCTCTCGGCGAAGGACGGCGATCACGACGTCGCCGACGGCCTCGACGCGGGCGCGGACGACTACCTCATCAAACCGGTCTCCTACGTCGTGCTGCTCGCGCGGATCCGCGCCATGACGCGGCGCCCCGCCGTGGCACGACCGGCGGTGCTGACCGCGGGCGACGTGACGCTCGACCCGGCGGCGCGCGCTGTCGCCGTCGACGGCGTCCCGGTCGAGCTCACCGTGCGCGAGTTCGCGCTGCTGGAGTACCTCATGCGTCATCAGGACCGCGTGGTCGGCAAGATCGAGCTGCTCGACCACGTCTGGGAGTCGGGTGAGGACGTCAACGTCGTCGAGCAGTACGTCGGGTACCTCAGGCGCAAGATCGGGCGCGGTGCGATCGTGACCGTCCGCGGCGTCGGCTATCGGCTCGCGGGATGAGCACGCCGGGGCCGACGACGTTGCGCCGCCGGCTGACGATGGTCACCGCCGGTGTGTTCGCCCTCGCGCTGACGGCAGGGGCGGTGCTGCTGGTGCAGCTGGTGACCTCCCAGCGGGTCGACGCCCTCGACGACGCCGTCACCACCCGCGTCCTCACCGTGCGCGACCTGCTGGTCGCCGACCGGCTGCCGGACACCCTCGCGGTCGGCGCGCCCGGTGAGGTGGTGCAGCTGCTCGACGCCGGCGGTTCCGTGCTCGCGACCTCGACCACGGGATCGATGACGCTCCCCGTGGTCGCGGCCGATGTCGTGGCCGCGGCCGACGCCGACGACGCGCCGGTCGTCGTCGATGCCGACAGCCCCTATGCGGGCGCGTCGCGCGTGGCGGTGCTGAGGGTGCCGCCGTCGGAGCTGCCGGGGCAGTGGCGGGAGGTGGCCACCGACGGCGTCGCCGTGGTCGCCGTGGTGCCGCTGGCCGACGTGGTGCAGACGGGCCGCACCCTGTCGCTGCTGCTGACCGGGGTGGTCCCGGTGCTCGTGCTGGGCCTCGCGGTCGCGGTCTGGGTGGTCCTGGGCCGGGCGCTGCGGCCCGTCGAGGACCTCCGTGCGGCCGCCGCCGAGGTCGTCTCCGCGGGCGGTCCGGGGTCGCTGCCGGTCCCGCGGACGGGCGAGCTCGCCGCGCTCGCGCAGACGCTCAACGCCATGCTCGACCGGCTCGACGCGGCGGCGACGGCGGAACGGGCGGCGGCGAGCGCGGCGCGGGCCGCCGCGGAGCGTCAGCGCACCTTCGTCGCCGACGCCGCCCACGAGCTGCGCTCGCCGCTCGCCTCGCTGCTCACCTCGTTGGAGGTCGCGGCCCGGCACCCGGCGTCCTATCCCTCGGACGAGCTCGTCACCGACCTGGCTGCCGACGCCGCGCGGCTGCAGACGCTCGTCGAGGACCTGCTGCTGCTGGCGCGCGTCGGCGCTCGCGTGCTGCGCCCGCGGGAGCTCGACCTGCGCGAGGTCGTCACCGGGGTCGCCGGGACGCTGCCGACCACCGGGCCCACGGTGAGGATCGAGGGCGAGGGGGGAGCGCACGGCGACCAGGACGCCGTCGACCGTGTCATCAGGAACCTGCTCGAGAACGCACGCCGTCACGCCGCCGGCGAGGTGCTGGTCACGATCGCCGAGGGGTCGGTGCTGGTCGACGACGACGGCGCGGGGATCGAGCCCGCGCAGCGCGAGCGGGTCTTCGAGCGGTTCGTGCGGCTGGAGGAGTCGCGCGAGCGTGACGCCGGAGGGTCCGGTCTCGGGCTGGCGATCGCCCGCGAGCTCGCCCGGGAGCAGGGCGGCGACGTCGTGCTCGAGGAGTCACCGCTCAGGGGGCTGCGCGCGGTGCTGTCGCTGCCCGGACCGCTCGACGAGACCAACTGGCCCCGGTCACAACCGACCACGTCGTCAGGCCCCGCTGCGAGCGGATCGATCGTGCACCTGCTCTAGCGGTGCTTCGTCACCGACGCCGGCACCCAGGAGCCGTGCGGAGTGAGGCGGTGAGTCATCCAGAACGTGAACGGTGCCTGCACCCATCCGTGTCGATAGTCGTCCACGAGGGGGTGGAGGAAGGGACTCGTCTCCGCCCTCGGGAGCACGAGCGGGTCGAGCCACTCGACGCGGTCGATCTCGGGCTCGTGCGGGGACGTCCTCCCGCGATCGCTCCCGGTGGTCTCGGCGGCGAAGAAGGCGATGACCTGACGTCGAGCGCGCTCGTGCCATTCGTGCACACACAGGGCAACCAGTGCATCGATGCGCACGCGGACTCCGGTCTCCTCGTGCGTCTCGCGGGCCGCCGCCTCCTCCATGGACTCGCCTGGATCGACGTGTCCGCCGGGAAGCTCCCATGAGGTGACGCCGAGGCGCTGATGGCGGACCATCAGCCATCTGTCGTTCGAGGTCGTGATCGTGAATGCGGCCGTGGTGGTCCGCCAGGTCGGCGGCATGCGCGCTCCTCGTCGTGCGTCGGACGGGCAGGAGGCCGCTGTGGAGGGTGTTGCCATGATGCTCGCCGCGGGGCATCTCACGAGCGCGACCTGCCATCCGAGTCCTGGCCCGTCGGTGATGGTTCTCGGAAGCGCTGATGAAGGCCGAGAAGCACAAGCGCCACAACGGCAGCGGTGAGAGCCGGCGCCACTCCCGCGCCCAGCGAGGCGCGGAGGACTTCGGCCATCACGGCGCGCGTCTGCTCCGGGTTGCCACGCAGAGACCGGGTGCCCAGGGCGGACGTGACGGCGGTCAAGATCGGAGGCAGGCACACGAGTGCCGCGAGGCCCGCCAGCCAGACCCCGAACGCGCCGGGGGACCTCAGCCCGCACCATGCGAGCGCTGGAGCCGTGACGAGGACGGGGAGCCAGCGGACGAGCTGTCCGGTGAATGTCGGCGGGCCTGTCGGGCCGCTTGCCGTGGACAGGCACACCCCGATCCAGGACGCCAGCGGAACAGACGCGAGAACCAGGCCGAGCGCGGCAGGCCGCCGTGACGGGCGTGAGATCAGGAGCGTCACCAGCGCAGCCGCCACGGTGGTGAGGACGGTTCCGATCAGCATGCCCCACCAGTAGAGCGCCGCCCGCGGGTCGGCAGGGTCGGGCTCGAAGGGGCCGACATCTGCGTTGAGACCGAGGCCGTCGCGCAGGACGATCATGCTCTGTCCCACTGCGACGACCTGGCAGACGATCGAGGCGACGACGGTCCAGGCAACCGAGACCCCGTGCTGACGAGTCACGCGGGCGGCCGATCCAGCAGCCACCGCACCGCTGAGCAGGAGAGCGATGATCGTGGTGACGTAGTACTGGTTGATGGGAAGCAGCGCATGAGGCATGTCGTCCGGCAGAGTCGGACGCACCCACAAGTTCTGCAGCGGAAGCCGGGCGCCAGTGAGCAGCCACGGAATCAGGCCGACCAGAGCTCCCGCGATCCCCAGAGCGGCGCCGACCAGCCTGGGCCCGGCTGAGCGACGGAGTGCTTCGCTCACGCGAGCCACTTCTCTCGCAGAAGTCTCCCGACACGTGCCACAACGGCGTTGTCGACGTCAGCCGCAGGGTCCTCGGTCCGTGTGAGCACAGCGACGCAGAGCTGCCGTTCTCCCCTCCAGAGAACGCCCACGTCGTTGACGACTCCGTAGGCACCTGCCCCGGTCTTGTCCGCGAGCTCGACGTCTGTGGGCAGATCCTGGCCCAATCGTTCTCCGCTCGTGCGGTTCCGCAGCATCCAGTCGCGCAGTCGTGCCTGGCCGAGTCGACTGAGAGCGTTCCCGACGAGGAGGGAACCGTACAGGTGGTGAAGGTCGGCGGGGGTGCTGGTGTCGCGTTCGTCTCCGGGGAGGGCTTCGTTCAGCTCCGGCTCCCAACGATCGAGGCGGGTTGCTGAGGCTCCCAGCCGGCGCGCGAACGCGGTGACCGCGCTGGGACCGCCGGCCTCACGCAGCAGCAGGTTCCCAGCAGTGTTGTCACTCCAGCGCAACGTGGCGTCGGCCAGTTCCATGACCGTCATCACACGGTCGTCGTCCACACTGGTGACAGGGGAGTTGACAACGACGTCCGCGGCGGAGAACGAGATCCGGCGCAGCCAGAAGTCGTCGTCGTAGGCGTGCTCGCGCAGCAGGAGCGCCACCAGCAGAGTCTTGAAGGTCGAGCACATCGGGAATGCCGTCTCGGGTCGGTAGCCGTAGAACCTCCGTCGACCATCCCCGACAGCGGCGCCGATGATGCGTCCGGTCTCCGCCTCGATCGACGCCAGTGCCCGATCCAGAGAGCCACGCGCTGGAGTCCGACCCTCGGCGTCGGCTGTCGTCGAGGGCGAGGCCAGCGCCAGGGCGGAACCCAGAGTGGCACCGGCTCCTCCAAGGATGAGCTGTCGTCGGGATGTGGCAGAACGAGTCATGGGGTGAGTCTCGAACGTGCACCTCGTGCCGATCAAAGACGGTAAGGCGGCAATTCATGTCGTTCGTGCATAGTTGGCGAGTGGACCTCCACTTGTCCGTCAAAGCCTTCCTCTCGGTCGCCCGCCTCCGGAGCTTCTCGGCTGCAGCCATCGACGAGGGCACCAGCCAGCCGGTGATCAGTCGCCGGGTTGCCGGTCTGGAGTCTGTGTCTGCGGGTCGCCTCCTCGACCGCACCTCCAGAGAGGTTCGTCTGACGCCCTTGGCATGGCGGTCCTGGGCCCCGCGCAACAGTTCCTCGAAGCCGAGTCCGCCTTTCTCGACGCAGTTCGTGCTCACCATGCCGGTGCGGTACGCCTCGTCGTCCCGCGACACCTGGACCCGATCGGGTGGACCGGTGCGGTGCTGTACACGCGAGCCCATGGCCAGGAGATAGAGATCGTGGAGGCCTCTCCGTCCGAGCGCGCCGACCAGCTGTCCGCCGGGATGGTGGACGCCGCGCTGCTGCTGGGTGAGGGGCGCCAGCCGAGCTGGACGGTACCGCTGGGCATCGGTTCTGCCGCGGAGGACGACGGCGCTCTGCGACTGCTCCGCCCGACTCGTGCCGGCCGAGGGCATCATGTCGATCTCGTGGTCACTGAAGAAGATGCAGGTGCCCCGCGGCTCGAGCTCCTGCGACGGGCTGTCGCGCGACTGGGTTTCGGCGCCGGCCAGGTCCGGACCGCCACCAACATCCTCAGCGCTCTCGCGAACGTGACGGCGGGCGATGCCCGCCTCGTGTGCTCGCAGCACCAAGCGACCCACTGGGGGCTGAGATGGTGGCCCGCACCCGAGCTCGATGCGGACCGCCGCTATCACCTGAAGTTCCGCAGCAAAGACGCCGCTCAGTCGCTGCGCGACGTGCTCGGTCCGGCTATCGAGAAGGCACTCGGGTCGGGTCCGACGTCATGACCACGCAGACGCGACGCGCCGAGCGAGTTCTCACGCAGGCAGGCCTACGCGGTGCTCTGCTCGTCAGAGACGTCGAGTCGGGGCACGAGGTCGGCCTCGCACCCGACCAGCCGTTCCCACTGGCTTCCCTGGTCAAGTTGCCACTTGCCGGGGCCGTCCTGGATGCCTGCACCCGAGGTCGCGTCGACCTGGACGCCCCTGTCACCCTCGGCGACAGCGAACGTTCGAGTGGAGGCCCAGGGCTGGCCCGTTTCACACGTCCCGCGACGATCGCTGTCGGCGACCTGATCACACTGGCGCTCGAGATCAGCGACAACACCGCAGCCGACGCGCTCTTCAGGCTCGTGCCCCCGGAGGAGGTCACCGCATGGGTCGCTGGTCTCGGCATACGCGACCTCCTTGTGCGTCACCCCATCGAGGCGCTCTACTCGTCGCTCGCCCTGCGCGTTGACGACCACGACTTCCCGACGGTCATGGGGATGCTCGCCACAGCCGAACAGCAGCGCACCACCCCGCCGCTGCCGGAGCTGGACCTGGAGCGGGCCAACACAGGCACCGCCCGTTCGCTCGCCGACCTGCTTCACCGCATCTGGGACGGCTCGCTGGACCCCCGTGTCTCGGAGCCGCTCCGGCGAGCACTGGCCGGCAACGTCTTCCGACATCGTCTCGCACCCGACTTCGCCTCCGACACCTCCGTGTGGTCCTCCAAGACCGGAAGCTTTCTTCACCTCCGTCACGAGGCGGGCGTCGTGGAGCATCTCGGACGAGGAGCGGTCATGGTCGTCGCACTCACGGCCAGTGAGATCCCTGCGATCGACCAACCGCTCGCTGAGCAGGCGATAGGTGAGGCAGCGCGGCTCCTGCACGACGAGCTGCTGCGAGTGGCGTGAGCCCGCGGATCGGTCAGACCCGAGCGGCCACACGCCGGGAGGCGAGGACGGCGTCGACCCGGGCGAGCAGCGCGTCGAAGATCGGCATCCGGTCGAACCGGAGCGCGTAGGCGCGGGCGCGCTCGGACCAGGCCGCACGGTCGGTGTCGTCGTGCTCGAGCAGGAGCTCGTCCAGCGCTGCGGCGATCGCGTCGGGGTCCGACGGCGGCACGAACCTCGCGGTGTCGCCCACGGCCTCGACGATCCCGCCCGTGTCGCACGTGATCACCGGGCCGCCGCCCGCGAGCATCGTCTCGACCAGCGCGATCCCGAACGTCTCGGTGAACTCGGGCCGAGGCTTGCTCGGCAGCACGTACGCCGCGCACCCGGCCATCAGCGACGGCTTCTCGGCGTCGGAGACGTCGTGGAGGAAGCGGATGCGGTCGCCGACCGCCGAGCGTTCCGCTACCGCGTGCAGCTCCTCGCGCTCCCGCCCGTCACCGGCGATCACGAGCTCGAAGCGGTGCCGCGCCTGGCTCTTGGCGTAGCCGTCGATGAGGTCGTCGACACCCTTGGCGCGCGCGAGCCGCGACAGGAACAACACGTACTCCCCGGCGACCAGCCCGCGCGCCACGAGGTGGTGGTCACGCTCGTCGGTCGTGATGCCGGTGTAGGCGGCGGTGTCGATCGTCGGGTAGGAGACGCTCACCCGTTCGCGGCAGCGCGGTCCGAAGGTCGTGCCGTGCGCGGCGTCCAGCGCCTCGGCGTCGGCCACCACGAGATCCTTCGTGTACTGCGAGACCGCGACGCACACGTCGCTGCTGAGGTAGGCGTGCAGCACGTGGGCCGCGGCACCGAAGCGGTCCTCCTCGACGGCGGCCCGCACGACGTTGGTGATGTCGCTGCCGACCGCCTCGGCGATCGTCACGACGTCGACCGGGAGACCCGTGGCCCGGGCCACGGTGAGTGCCTCGCTCACGGCCAGGGTGTGCGGGCTCAGGTAGAGCGACATGCACACGGTCGGGACGCCGTCGGTGAAGAGCTCGACCAGCCGGCCGACGATGCCGGCGACGTACCGCCCGTCGGGGACCTTGTAGTCGCCCACCGGCTCGGGCCGCTCGACGACGATGCCGTCGCTGTACGGCGAGATCTCCTCGAGCGGCTTGAGCGGCAGCCCGGTCTCGCGGAGCCGGTCGAGGGGCCAGGTCAGGATCCGGACCTCGTCGAAGCCGCGCAGCAGAGCGGCCTCGGCCAGGTTGCGCGCCTCGCCCGAGTGGCCGCAGATCACCGGATCGGCGCGGACCACGATCACCAGTCGTCGCGATGCCATGTCAGACCTCCAGCAGGGTCGTGGATGTGCTGTCTGACGGTGGAAGCTCCGTCGTGCCCCAGTCGCTCGGCTCGTCGCCGAGCGCGATCACCAGGCGACCGCCGCGATGGAGCTCGGTCCCGGACAGCCAGGACCGGTGCAGCGGGACGCCGTCGAGGCTCGCCGACTGCACGTACTGCGGTGTCGGCGAGGACTCGCGGAACCCGATCGTGTCGATCTCGAGCGTGCCGCGTGCGACCGCCATCCGCGCCGACGACCACGAGGGGGCGTTGACGAGGAACAGGTTCTGCCCGGCCACCGGGAACAGCCCCAGCGACGCCCACACGTACCAGGAGGACAGCCCGCCGGAGTCGTCGTTGCCGGGCAGGCCACCCGGGCCGGCCCCGAACGTCTGGTGGACCGCGGCGTGCACCACCTCGGCGGTGCGGTCGGGGCGCCCGACGTAGTGGTACGCCCACGGCACCTCCATGTCCGGCTCGTTGTTCATCCCCTCGAACCGGTTGAGCGTGTAGCCGGCGGCCATCTCGTCCTTGCCGGGCCCGACGCCGGGCTGCGTGACGGGGTCCGCCCCGACGCCGAAGAACGCGTCGAGCATGGCGGTGAACGACGCGGGTCCGCCTGCGAGCTCGATGCGGCCGGCCATGTCGTGCAGCAGGCGGAACGAGTAGTTCCACTTGCCGCCCTCGTAGTACGTCGAGTCGCGGAGCAGCCCGGTCGTGGGGTCGAAGGCGTTGCGCCACCCCTGTGCGAGCGAGGTGAACTCCTCGGCGAGCGCGCGGTCGCCGACGGCGGTCGCGACCCTCGCGGCGCACCGGTACCCGAACGCGATGTCGAGGGTGTGGCTGATCGGCTCGGCGCGACCGTGGAGGAGGTACTCCTCACCGTACGTGCGCCGCAGGTCGGCCTGCATGTGGACCAGCGCCCAGTCCCAGTCGACGCCGGGCAGACCGAGCTGGCACAGGTCCGCGAGGAAGGTGTGCGCGAGCGCACTGGCCTGCCGGCTGAACCGGTCGGCGCCGCGGGCCATCCGGTAGCCGATCGGGAAGTTGCCCTCCTCCTCGCAGATGCGCAGCAGGGCGTTCGCGATCTCGACGGCTCGCTGCGGCTGCAGCGCGATCAGCAGCGGGAGCTGGGTGCGGTAGATGTCCCACATCGTGCAGAGGTCGAACACGAAGGCGCCGTCGCCCGGCCAGAACGGACTCTCGTCCGGGGCGAGGCAGGGCTTGATGAGGGAGTGGTAGACCGCCGTCGACATCACGGTGCGACGCTCGCTGCTGGTGGTGTCGACCGCGACCTGCCCGAGGTGCTCTCGCCAGGTCGCGGTCGTCAGGGTGTGTCGCCGCTCGAAGCCGCCGGTACCGGCGGCCCCGTCGTCGGCGAGATTGGCGCGCGCCTGCTCGACGCCGCGCAGCGAGAACCCCATGCGCAGCTCGACCACCTGGCCGGCCTCGGTCGGACCGGCCCACATGACGCCGAACTCGCGCAACGTCGTCGGGCGGATCGAGTCGAAGTCGAGACGGGACCCGCCGGGCATCAGCCGGCGGTCGTACCAGAGGAGCTGGCGCCAACCGGGCGCCTCGCACTCCATGTGGACGGCGAGCGGGGCGCCCTCGACGACGATCTCGCCCTGGGCGATGCCGTGCGGGAGCGAGGCGAGGTGGGCGCGCAACGGCACCGTGGCGCCGTTGGGGATGGTCAGCCCGCCGAGCGAGAGGTCGACGACGACGCGCGCGTTCGTGTGCGCACCGAAGGTGTAGCGGTGGACGGCGCTCTTGGGGCCGACGGTGATCTCGGCGGTGACGCCCGAGGACAGGGTCGCCCGGTAGAGGCCCGGCTCGGCGTGCTCGTCGAGGAGGTCCCACGTGGTGCCGAGCTCGTCGAGCGGCAGCGCCATGGGGGTGACGCGCACGTAGTTGTAGTACTTGCGGATCGCGCCGGTGCCCGACTGCTGGAAGTGCGTGAAGCCGGAGGCCACCTTGCGCTCGTGCATGACCGGTGGCAGACCCTCGGTCGAGAGCCCGTAGCGGCCGTACCCGGTGGGGTAGGCGCCCGAGTACGCGCCCGCGGAGACCATCCCGAGCGGGTAGCAGGCACCGGGATGGGTGTTGCCGACCTGCGGCTTCGGCCACCACCAGGTCGCCGCCAGCCCGGTCAGCGGCGCGAGGTCGGTGGCCTCCGTGCCGATGAACGGGTCGACGTGCTCGAACATGACCTGACGGTAGGAAGGACGCGTGACGAACGTGTTACCGATCGGTCACGGATGCGAGAACGACTCTTGACCTTCGTGTGGTCGTGCGGGGAGCAAATGTCCGGACATAGAATGGCTGGCCGTGGCGACGTTCGGCGATCGGCTCCTCGCGTTGGCGCAGGAGTGGTGGGACGCCACGTCCGAGCTCGCGACGGGGCACCGCGAGCTCATGAAGCTCGTCGTGGTCGCCCTCGCGTCGCGGTCGTTGCGCGACGTGGCGACGCCCGCCGACGAGCGTCGTCTGGCCGCGTGCCCGGGGCTGGTCGAGCGGCTCGCCTCGTTGCAGGGCGCCGATGGGCTGTTCACGGCCGACGGGAACATCTCCTCGCCGCCGGACTCGGCGTTCGCGCTCACGGATCTCGCGATCGCGCTCGAGCTGGCGGGGCGGCTCGACGAGCCGGGGCTGGACGGCGTCGTGCCCGGGCTGCGGCGGATCGCCCACGCCGCGATGCCGGCCCTCATCGCCGGCGGTGTGCACACGCCGAACCACCGGTGGGAGATGGCGGCGGCGCTGGTGGGGCTCGCGGACGTCGGCGTCGCGGCCGATCTGGCCGGCCCGGCCCGCGCCAGGGCCCGGGAGTGGCTCTCCGAGGGTGTCGACGTCGACGCCGACGGTCTCTACTCCGAGCGCAGCGCGATCTACGCGGCGCTCGTCAGCAACCCCAGCCTCCTCACCCTCGCCACCGCGCTCGACCGGCCGGACCTGGCCGACGTCGTCCACCGGAACCTGCACGCCGTCCTCGATCTCACCGATGCCGACGGCGTCGTCGAGACGCTGTTCTCCCGGCGCCAGGACCACCGGCGCACGATCCCGGTGGAGCTGTTCCACCTGCAGCTGCGCCGCTTCGCGCTCGGCGGGTGCGCGGTCTGCGTGAGGGGTGCGCAGCTGAGCGAGCCGTCGGCGGACGGCGGGCGGCTGGTCTCGGCGACGGATGTCGCCGCCGTCAACGGGGTGATCGAGCTGGCGCTCCACCCCGAGCTCGGCGAGGAGCTCGGGCAGGCGGGAGCGCGCCCGCCGCGGTGGTCACGACGGTTCGACGGCGTGAGGCTGCTCGTCGCCGAGCGCGACGGCACGCGTGTCGTCGTCTCCGGCGGGTCCGACGTGCCGCACGTCGGCCGCGTCGGGTCGGGGCTCGCGGCGAACCCGACGTTCCTGCGCTACCGGTCCGGCGCCGCCGTTATCCGATCGCTGCGGTTGTCGCGGGTGTTCTTCGGCCTCGGTCCGTTCCGGGCGGAGTCGCTCGGCGTCGAGGGTGGTGACGAGGTCGACGGCGGCGTGCTGCGGTTGCACGAACGGGTCGCCGCCGCGTACTACCAGCCGTTGCCGCCGTCGTCGCGACGCCCCGACGGCGCCTACCGCCTCACCGACGACGGCCGGTTCAGCGCCGCCATGGCCTTCGACGAGCGGGCCGCGGACGAGGTGGCGCTCGTCACCGACATCGACGTCCGCCTGGGCGACGCCGTCGAGCTGACGGTGCGCACCAGCGGTCCGCGCACCCGGTGGTCGCTCGAGATCGCCCTCGGGGAGGGTGAGCTCTCCGGCATGGAAGCGGTCGGCACCGCGACCTTCAGGATGACCGGCCGCACAGCCGAGCTCCGGGCCGGCGACGACGCCGTCGTCATCGAGACCACCCTCGACGCGGACCCGGACGCCGTCGGCTTCTACGAACCGGGTGAGGTGTACGCCTTCCTCGGCGGCACCGACGCCCTCGACGGCCGGCGCCTCTACCTCACCGGCACGACCCCGGGCACCACCACCGTCACCCTCGGCCCCCGGTAGCCGCCCCGCCGGGCCTGGCAGACCCACACTTCCTCACACCGCCGAGATCGCACTATCAGGCCGAGATCGCACCGTCGGCGGTGCGATCTCGGCCCCAAAGTGCGATCTCGGCGGGGGTGGGGTGGGGTTGGGGGTGGGGGAGCTGGGCGCGCGGGGAGGGGTCAGGGGGTCAGGGGGTCAGGGTGACCGTGGTGCCTGTGCTGGCGGACTCGGCGGCGGCTTCGGCGAGGGCGAGAGCGGCGCGGCCGTCGGCGATCGACGGCGACTGCGGGGCGCCCGTCAGCGTCGCGTCGATGAAGGCGTCGAGCTCGGCCGCGTAGGCGCGGGCGTACCGCTCCAGGAAGAACGGCAGGAACAGCCCCGACCGCTCGGTGCCGCTCGCGTCGTGCAGCCGCACCGAGGAGGATCGCTGGTTCGTCACCTCGAGCGCTCCGCGGCTCCCGAACACCTCGATGCGCTGGTCGTAGCCGGCGGCGCTGTGGCGGGAGTTCACGATCACGGCGACCGCACCGGTCGCGCCGGTCAGGGTGAGCGTCGCCGCGTCATAGGCGTCCTCGACCGCGGGGTCGAGGTGCTGCCCGACAGCGTGCACGGCCACGACCTCGCCCAGCAGGTTCCGCGCCATGTCCAGGTCGTGGATCGTCATGTCCTTGAAGATCCCGCCCGAACCGGCGAGGTAGCCCGACGGCGGCGGGGCCGGGTCGCGGCTGATGATCGTCACCTGCTCGACCTCGCCGATCTCACCGGCGAGCGCGCGGGCCTTCACCTCGGCCACGCTCGGGTCGAAGCGACGGTTGAAGCCCACCATGACACGCGAGGCGCGGTCGCCCAGCGCCTCCAGGCACGCGTCGACGGCCGCGACATCGAGCGCCACCGGCTTCTCCATGAGCACCGACTTGCCCGCGTCGACCGCCGTCAGCGTGTGCGGCACGTGGAGGGCCGTCGGGGAGGCGACGACGACGGCGTCGACCGCCGAGCTCGTCAGCGCCTCGTCGGCGTCGGTGGTCGACCCCACGCCCAGCGACCCGGCCAGCGTGGCCGCGGCGTCACCGAACGGGTCGGCCACCACCACCAGCTCGGCACGCTCGTGGTCGGCGATCGCGGCTGCGTGCACCGCACCGATGCGCCCGGCGCCGACGACGGCGAAGCGAACCTTCTCGCTCATGCTCACTTGTCTCCGTCGCCGGAGAAGTGGAACGACGCCGCCACCTTGTGCGCGGGCCAGCGCTCGGTGGTCACCTTCGCGCGGGTGTAGAAGTGGATCCCCTCGGGGCCGTAGATCGGGCTGTCGCCGAAGAGGGAGTCCTTCCAGCCGCCGAAGCTGTGCCAGGCGACCGGAACCGGGATCGGCACGTTGACGCCGACCATGCCGACCTTGACGCTGCGCCGGTACTCCCGTGCGGCCGCACCGGAGGACGTGAAGATCGCGGTGCCGTTGCCGTACGGGTTGGCGTTGACGACGTCGATCGCGGCGCTCAGGTCCGGGACGCGGACGACGTCGAGCACCGGCCCGAACACCTCCTCGCGGTACACCTCGTGCTCGGTCGCGACGTTGTCGATCAGCGTCGGGCCGACGAAGAAGCCACCCTCGTGGCCCTCGACCTGCAGGCCGCGGCCGTCGACGACGAGGTCGGCGCCCTCACGCTCGGCGGAGCCGATGAGACCCTCGATGCGCTCCTTGGCCGCGGCGGTGATGACCGGGCCCATGTCGGCGTCGGGCTGGTCGCCGGGCGCGACCTTGACGGCGCGAGCCCGATCGGCGAGCAGGCGCACCAGCTCGTCGGCCACCTCCGCGGCGACGACGGCGACCGACAGCGCCATGCACCGCTCGCCGGCCGAGCCGAACGCGGCGGCGGTGAGGTGGTCCGCGGCGTCCTCGAGATCGGCGTCGGCCAGCACGACACCGTGGTTCTTCGCACCACCGAGGGCCTGCACCCGCTTGCCGGCCGCGCTCGCGCGGGCGTGCACGGCGCGGGCGATCGGCGTCGAGCCGACGAAGGAGACGGCCGCGACGTCGGGGTGGTCGAGGAGCCGCTCGACGGCGGTCCGGTCGCCGTGCACGACGGTGAAGACGCCGTCGGGCAGCCCGGCCTGCTGCCAGAGGCGTGCGAGGACGTTGGCGGCGGAGGGGTCGCGCTCGGACGGCTTGAGCACGAACGCGTTGCCGGTCGCGATCGCCATCGGCGACATCCACAGCGGCACCATCGCGGGGAAGTTGAAGGGCGTGATGCCGGCGACGACACCGAGCGGCTCACGCGTGGTGAAGACGTCGATGCCGGTCGCGGCCTCGTCGCTCAGCTCGCCCTTGAGCAGCTGCGGCAGCCCGCAGGCGTACTCGACCACCTCGAGGCCGCGTGCGACCTCGCCCCGCGCGTCGGAGAGGACCTTGCCGTGCTCCCGGCTGATGACGGCGGCCAGCTCACCTGCGGCCGCGGCCAACAGCTCGCGTTACCGGAAGAGCACCGCGCCGCGCTTGGCGAGGGACAGGCTGCCCCACGAGCGCTGCGCGGCGACGGCGGTCGCCACCGCGGCGTCGACCTCCTCGACACTCGCCAGCGCGACCCGGGCGATCTCGTCGCCGGTCGCCGGGTTGTAGACCGGTGCGCTGCGATCGGGGTCGACGTCGACGGGCGTGCCGCCGACCCAGTGGCCGATCAGGGTCTGGTTCTCGTGCAGGGTGGTCACAGGTAGTACCTCTGGTTCTGGCGGTCGCGCTCGTACTCGGCGCGCGCCCGCTGGGTGGACGGCA
>JBMDXU010000027.1:0-10122 GCA_048594485.1 Pseudactinotalea sp.
GAGAGGTCGCCGTGAGCGAGCACGACGGGGCCGGGGTCGGTGAGCCGGGCACGGACCCGGGCCGCGAGATCCTCGGCGCGCGAGCGCAGCGCCGGTGCCAGCGCTCCGACGGCGTCGCTCGCCGCCGCGAGGTCGGGCGCCGCGGCGTGCGGCGTGTCGACGGCGGGGACCGCGTGCAGCCGGGCGAGGAGATGTCCGACCTCGCGCAGGGCGGCCACGGGCGTCGACCTCTCCGCCAGCATCTCCGCCAGGACGTTCCCGTGCGCCCAGGTCATCGCGACGGCGTCCCGGAACGGTCCGCCGAGCAGCCGTGGCGCCGGGAGCCCGGTCAGCTCCGGCAGCACGGTCAGATGGCGGTGCGCGTGCTGCCGTCGGTAGACACGCACGAGCACGGGTGCGGCGTCCTCGCGATCGGCGCGTCCCACCCAGCGACGGTGCGGCTTGTAGGCCAGCGGGGTCAGCGCGGTGACCCGGGATCTGTCGCCCACGAGGGCTCGCACCGCGCGGCCCGGGTGGGTCAGCAGCCTCCGCAGCGCCGGCAGCTGACGGTCCGCGGTCGGTGTCGTCGCGACCAGGCCGGCATCGACCTCGGCGGCCACGATCTCGCCCTCACGAGCCTTGAGGAGCGTCTTGGTGAGCTTGTCCCGGCTCCCCGGTCCGAACCCCGTCACGACGACCTCGCGGGTCCCGCTGGGTGTGCTCATCCGGACGAGCACGACGCAGCTCGTTCCGGGCTTGTACCGCAGGTAGGTGCGCCGTACCACCGGTGCTGCCGATCCGGGTGTGGCGAGCCACGTGGCCAGCGCCTCGTCGTCGAGCAGCCTCGCGAGCGGCAGCGCGGGGTCGCGGGCGATGAGGTCGGCGGTCTCAGGAGCGGGCACCGGCCACCTCCGCGGGTGCGCGACGTCCGAGCACCTCGTCGGGGCGTCCCTGGTCGACGACGCGGCCGCCGTCGACCCAGATCATCCGGTCGGCGTCGCGCGCCGCGTCGAGGTCGTGCGTGATGATGATGGTCGTCCGACCCTCGATCAGGCGTCCGAGCGCGTCGACGACCTCGCGCTCGGTGCCGTCGTCGAGACCGGTGAGCGCCTCGTCGAGCACGATGATCGGGCTGTTGCGGATCGCCGCACGAGCGATCGCGATGCGCTGCCGCTGCCCGCCGGACAGGGTGGCGCCGCGCTCGCCCACGACCGTGTCGTAGCCGTTCGGCAGCGCCAGCACGAAGTCGTGCGCGCCGGCCAGCCGGGCGGCCTCCTCCACCTCGGCGTCGGTCGCGTCCGGGCGTCCGTACCGGATGTTCTCGGCGATCGACGTCGCGAAGAGCACGCTCTCCTGGAGGACGACGGCGACCTGGCGCCGCACCGACTCGATCGTCAGGTCGCGGAGGTCGTGACCGTCGATGCGGACGTGACCGCTGTCGGGGTCGCGCCGGCGCGACAGCAGCGCGGCGATCGTCGACTTCCCGGCGCCGGAGGGACCGACGACGGCGACGTGCTCGCCCGCGTGGATGCGCAGGTCGAGGCCACGCAGCACCGGGTGCCCGGAGGTGTAGGCGAGCCAGACGCCGTCGAGGTGGATGTCGCCGACGGCGGGACGCGCCGGGCGCGCCCAGCTCGCGTCGACGATCTGGGGGCGCTCGGCGAGCACCTCGACGATCCGCTCGCCCGAGGCAGCGGCCTGCGCGATGCGCCCGGTGTACTTGGCCAGGTCGCGCATCGGCTTGAAGGCGGCCTTCAGGTAGGTGATGAAGACGACCAGCTCGCCGGGTGTGAGGGCTCCGGCCAGCACGCGGTGCGCACCGACGAACAGCACGACGGCGGTGCCGACGCCCACCAGCACATCGGTCTTGCGCTCGAGCCCCGCGGCCAGCTTCTTCGCCTTCACGCCATCCTTCAGCGAGCGCTGGTTGGAACTCGCGAAGGCCGACTGCAGCTGCTCCTGCAGCGAGTAGGCCTGCACGACACGCATCTGGCTGAAGGACTCCGTCGCGGCCGAGGCGAGATCGCCCTCGGCGCGCCGCTGCTCCCGCGACACCCCGTTGATCCGTCGCGACAGCTTGACGCTGAGCAGCAGGAACACCGGGATCACCACGAGCATCGAGAGCGCGAGCTGCCAGTCGAGGATCGCGATCACCACGACCATCCCGACCATCGTCACGACGTTGCCGACCAGGGGCAGCGCCGCGGTGACGGCCACCTCGCGCAACCGGCCGACGTCGGACGTGACGCGGGTGACGAGGTCGCCGGTCCGTGCCGTGTCGTGGAACGCCATCGACAGCGACTGCACGTGCGCGTACGTGTGGGCGCGCACCCGGGTGAGGACGCGGTTGCCGACCAGCGCGAAGCAGATCGTCATGAGGTAGGAGCCGACCGCACGCAGCGCGACGATCGCGACCAGCGCGAGCGAGGCGAGCAGCAGCACCGTGCCGAGGCTGAGGGTGCTGCTCGCGCCGACATCGGCGCCGCGTGCCGTGATCACACCGTCGATGACGAACTTCAGCGGCCACGGCTCCAGCAGCCGCATCGCGACCTCGAGACCGAGGGCGAGCAGGCCGCCCGCGATCATCGGCTTCTCGCCGCGCAGGTGCGGTCGCACGTGGCGGCCGGTGGCGCGCAGCCCGGGGATCGCCTCCCGCAGCGTCCGGGGCTTGTCATCGCGTGCCATTGGTCACCTCCGGGCCGAGTCGGGCTGAGACGTGCCGCAGGGACTGCTCCAGCACCCGGTCCCAGTCGTGCTCGCGTGCACGCACGGGCGCGGCGTCATGGATCCACTGACGCTCATCGACGGCGTCCCGCAGCGAGACGATCGCGTGGGCCAGCGCGGCGGGGTCACCGGGCGGCACCAGGCGCCCCCAGCGCCCGCGCTCGAGCAGCTCCGGGATGACCCCGATCGCGCTCGCGACGACGGGCAGCCCGGCGGCGAGGTATTCGTAGATCTTCAGCGGCGAGAAGTAGAAGTCGGTCGACGCGGGATACGGCGCGGTCGCGACGTCCATCCGTCGCAGCAACGCCGGGATGGCCGACGGCGCGACGGCACCGGTGCGCTCGACGGCGTCGGTGATGCCCAGATCGGCGGCGAGCGTGTCGATCGTGCCGGCTTGCGGACCGTCACCGACGAGCAGCAACCGCGCGTCGTCACCACCGGGCGCACGGCGCGCGATCGCCACGGCCTCGAGCAGGTGCTCGACGCCGTGCCACGGCTTGAGGGTGCCGACGAAACCGATCGTGAACGGACCGGTCCGGCCCGTGACCTCTCCGGGCGCGGGCGTCACCGCACGGGTGTCGACGCCGTTGGGCACCACCACGAGCGCGGCGTCCGGGACCAGGGCCGCGGCCCACCCGGCGACACCCTCGCTCACGCACGCGACGCCGTCGGCGGTGGACAGGACGGAGCGGGCGACGTCGGTCGCCCCGACCTCGTGCACCAGCTCTCGGTGCGTGCGCTGCTCGTCGATCAGCGGCGCGTTGAGCTCGACGAGGGAACGGACGCCGTGCCGGCGCGCCCACGCGGTCGCCGTCCGACCCCAGAGCGCGTAGCGCTCGTAGACGAGGTCGAGCGGGCCGGACGCGGCGACACGGTCGAGGATGCCGGCGACCGCGGCGTCGCTGCGCTGGGCCGCGAGCTCGCGCTCGCGCGCGTCGCCCCTGGGTACGGCGGGGAGGCTGTGCACGACGACACCGGCGAGATCGGCGGGTGCCGGGCCGCCCGTGCGGGCGCACACCAGGTCGACGTGCACACCGTGCCGGACGAGCACACGCAGGATCGCCTGCACGTGGACGGACGCGCCCTTCGTGCCGAACACCGGGATGCCCGGGTCGGTGCACACGTAGGCGACGCGGCGCAGCGTCCTGGCGGACGCCGACGCGGCGGGACGGGTGTCGGTGAGCGTGCTCATGCCCCGACCGCCTCGAGCTGCGCGATCCCCGCAGCGGCCTGCAGGCGGCCGAGCTCGGCGCTGTTGCGGCGGGAGTCGAACACGGCCTCCACGTGCGCGCGACCCCGGCGGGCCAGCGCCGTCGCCAGCGGGCCGTCGTCGAGGACCCTCCCGATCGCGGCCGCGAGGGCCGCCGGGTCGCTCTCGGGGACGAGCAACCCGGTGACGCCGTCGATCACGGCCTCGGGGATACCGGTCACGGGGGTGGAGACCACGGGCGTACCGAGCGCGAGGGACTCGAGCACCACGGTGGGCAGGCCGTCCCGGTTGCCGTCGCTGCCGATGACGCAGGGCGCCGCGAACACGGCGGCCGTCGCGACGAGGTCGCGGACCCGGTGCTGGGGGAGCGCGCCGTGGAAGGTGACGAGGTCCTGCAGGCCGAGCCGCTCGGTCATGCTGCGCAGGTTCCCCTCCTCCGGACCGGTGCCGGCGATGTCGGCCGGCACGGGTCGACCGGCGTCGCGCATCGACGCGATCGCCACGAGCAGGTCGTCGAAGCCCTTCTTCTCGACCAGGCGACCGACGGCGGCGATGCGCGGCTCGCGCGGCCCCGTCCAGACGTCGAAGGCCGTGAGGTCGAGCCCGTTGTAGAGGCGGACCACACGATCGGCGTCGGCGCCGAAGGTCGCGCGCAGGTGGGCGAGGTTGTAGTCGGAGACCGTGACGACGAACGCGGCGTCGCGCAGCTTGGCGGCCAGCTCCTCGTGGACGACCTCGGCGTGGAAGATGTCCTTCGCGTGCGCGGTGAAGGAGTAGCCGATCCCGGCCAGCCGCGCGGCGACGCGCGCCACCGTGGTGGCGGTCGACCCGAAGTGCGCGTGCAGGTGCGTGAGGCCGTCGGCCCGCGCGGCGGCGGCGAGGTCGAGCGCCGCGGAGGCCTCGTCGGGCGTCACCGACAGCAGCAGGTCGAGGTGCGCGGCGACGTCGAGCTCCGCGCCTGCGTCGCGCAGCAGCGCCCACAGGTCCGTGGGGCGGAGCTTGTGCGGGAGATACGTGACCGGCGCCCGGAGATCGGCGAGCGCGGGATGGAAACGACCGTCGGCCGGGTACCGCATCGAGTACACACGCAGATCCGCGCCGGCGGCCTCGAGCGCGAGCATCTCGGTGAGGACGAAGGTCTCGGAGAAGCGTGGGTACATCTTGAGGACGTACCCGATCCGGGGGTCAGACGTGCGCACGGGGAGCCTCCTGGCGGGTGCGGATGGCGGACGCGACGAGCTGCGGGAGCTGCTGCAGACCGTCGAGGTCGATGGGGTGGGGGCGACGGCCGCGGGCGACGGCGTCCTCGAGCCAGTCGCCGATCGTGACCGCGTCGGCGCGGGCCGGGTGGAGCGTCTGCAGGTCGGTCGCCGCCGCCAGCCGCTCGGCGCGGATCGCTTGCTCGAGACGGGGCCGGACACGCGGCACCACCAGCGTCGGGGCGCCGGTGGCGAGCACCTCGCACACGGTGTTGTAGCCACCCATCGTGACGATCGCGCGCGCGGCGCGGACCAGCGGGAGCGTCGACGGGACGAAGGGCAGCACGAGCAGGTCGCCGGTCGCGTCCGCGCGACGCTGCAGCTGCGTGAGGACGGCCGGGTCCATGTACGGGCCGGTCACGAGCACACGCAGGTATCCGCGGGGCGACCACGCCGCGCCGAACGCGCGCGCGAGCTCGGCGCCGTCCTGCCCGCCTCCGACCAGACCGAGCACGAACGGCTGCGCGGGCACCGGTGTCGACGCCGTCATGCCACCGCCCCGGCCGAGGCTCAGATAACCGGTGTGCCGCACGCGCTCGGCGACGGCGGCCGGGAGGTCGTAGGCGCTCACCGGGTCGTGCACCTGCGGGTCGCCGTAGACCCACACCTCGTCGTAGTGCGCGAGCACGGCCTCGGTGATCCGGTCGCGGTCCCACTCCGCACGTGTGGTCGCGGGGTCGTCGAGGATGTCGCGCAGGCCGAGGATCATGGCCGGGCCCCCGCCGTCGGCACGACGGGCGTCGAGCTCGGCGAGTGCGGCGTCGAGCTCGCCCTGCAGGCCGCGGGGGTGCTTGTCGACGATGACGGCGTCCGGGGCGAACTCCGCGAGCGCGGCGCGCGTCGCCTCGCCACGCTCGGCGAGCGTCTGCGCGAGCGTGCGGTCGCGCCGGTGCGACAGGTAGCTGCCGTCCTTGTCCTTGCGGACCGCCGGGATGGTGACCATGCGGGTACGAGTGGGCAGGGCGAGCGCCGTCGCACGCGGCGCGCCGCTGATGAGCAGGCACTCGACGTCGTCGTCGGCGCGCACGAGCGCGGCCGCGATCTCGATGTTGCGGCGGACGTGGCCGAGGCCTTGACTGTCGTGCGAGAAGAGCGCGACGCGCCGAGTGCGGGTGTTCATGATCGACCTCGCCGGTTCGGAGTGCGGTGGTGCGGATGAGTGACGAGAATTCGGCGTGGCGATGAGATCCGGGTGAACGGATCCTGAGAGGGCTCTCATGGAAGCGAGACGACGATGATCGGTCGGCCCGGTGGCACCTCCGAGCGACCGGCGCTGTTCTTCAGCGGGCCGGAGGAGTTCCGCGCATGGCTGGAGGAGAACCACGAGAGCGCGACCGAGCTCTGGATGGGTCTGCGCGGCAAGCACGTGGCCGACCGCGGGCTGACGTGGGAGGACGCGGTCCCCGAGGCGCTCTGCTTCGGGTGGATCGACTCGGTCTCGCAGCGGATCGACGGCGACTCCCGCCGTCAGCGGTGGACCCCGCGCAAGCCGCGATCGAACTGGAGCGACGTCAACGTCGCGCACGTCGAGCGGCTGCTGGCCGAGGGGAGGATGCGACCTGCCGGGATCGCGGCCTACGAACGGCGGACGCCCGAGCGGACCGGGGTCTACGCCTACGAGAACACCGCGGACGAGCTCACGCCCGAGCAGGCCGCCGCGATCGCGGCCAATCCGGCCGCGACGGCCTTCTGGGAGGAGGCGACGCCGTCGTACCGGGCTCTCGCCACCCGGTGGATGAACACCGCCAAGCGCGAGCAGACCCGAGCCGACCGGTTGGCGACCCTCGTCGCCGACTGCGCCGCCGGACGTCTGATCCCTCCGCAGCGGTACGGCGACCCTCCGCGGTGGCAGGAGCGGGCCGCTGCCGCGGCGGCCGCCGCAGCAGACTGACTCTCCCGGGACGACGGTTGCCTAGGGTGGGGCCGTGAGACCGCCCCGGACCGACCCCGCCCTCGTGGATCTGCTCCGCTCGGACCTGGAGGCGGCGCGGTACGACGTGGGGCACCTCGCCGTGGCGCTCGGCCCGATGGCGGTCGCGGCGCTCGAGCGCGAGAACGTGCTGCCGGCGCTGCTGGCGGCGCGCGCGAGCGACGACCCGGCGGCGGTGCTCGCCCGGCTGCTCACGCTCGGCGACGACGTCCCGGTCGACCTCGCCGCCTCGGTGCTGGCGAGCGTCGGCGTCGACGGCGCAGCCCGGCTCGGGATCCTCGAGTCCGACGGCGCGCACGTGCGTGCCGTCGTCGACATCCGGCCGGTCGACGTCGGCGGCCGGACGTGGTGGCTCGCGTCCGACCAGGACTCCTCGACGACGTCACGCCCGGTCGAGCCCGACCACGTGCTCGGGCTGGGCGGCGCCTCCCGCACGCTCGCCGAGCTCACGGTGCGGGATCCGGTGGGGCGGGCGCTCGACCTCGGCACGGGGTGCGGGGTCCAGGCCCTCATGCTCGCGACCCACGCCGAGCAGGTGATCGGCACCGACATCTCCCACCGGGCGCTCGCGTTCGCCGAGCTCAACGCGGCGCTCAACGGCGTCCGGGCGAGCTGGCGGGAGGGGTCGATGCTCGAGCCGGTCGCAGGGGAACGGTTCGACCTGGTCGTCTCCAACCCGCCCTTCGTCATCACACCCCGGACCGGCGAGCTCGCCACCTACACCTATCGCGACGGCGGCCGGGCCGGCGACGACCTCGTGCGCGACCTCGTCACCTCGGTCGGCACGGTGCTCGAGCCCCGGGGGCTCGCGCAGGTGCTCGGCAACTGGGAGATCCGCGAGGGCGAGGCGTGGACCGAGCGGGTCGGGCAGTGGCTCGACGCCAGCGGCCTCGACGGCTGGGTGATCCAGCGCGAGGTGCTCGACCCGGCGCACTACGCCGAGACCTGGCTGCGCGACGGCGGCATCTCCGCCGAGCGCGATCGCGCGGCGTGGTCGGCGGCCGCCGCGGCGTGGATGGCCGACTTCGCCAGCCGTGGCGTCAGCGGCATCGGCTTCGGGTACCTGGTCCTGCGGCGGCCGGAGTCGGACACCAGGGCGCGACGCCACCGGCTGGAGGAGCTGACCGGACCGGTCGGCCCGGCGCTCGGGGAGCGCATCGCGGCGTCCCTGCGGGTGGCGGACCTGCTCGCCGGGCTCACGGCGGAGCAGGAGCTCGATCTCGCGCCCGTCGTCGCGGGTGACGTCACCGAGGAGCGCCACCACGTCCCCGGGCAGGCGGACCCGAGCGTGATCCTGCTGCGTCAGGGCGGTGGGCTCGGTCGCGTCGTGCAGGCCGACACCCTGCTCGCCGCCGTCGTCGGGGCGTGCGACGGCGAGCTGACCCTCGGCCAGATCACCGCAGGGATCGGGGTGCTGCTCGATCAGCCCGTCGGAGCGATCCGCGACGACGTCATGCCCGCCGTCCGGGACCTGCTCGTCGACGGCCAGCTCACGCTGCCTCGCTGACCGGGCGTCGCCGGAAGCGACTCAGAGCGGCAACGCCCTCACCAGCAGGGCGAGAACCGCGATCCCGAGCACGAGCGCGACCGGGAGGACGTCGAACCGCCTCGCGACCGCGTCCGTCGTGCCGCTCGACTCCGGGACGTGCAGCTCGATCAGCCGGGCGACCTGACCGGCGTCGGCACTCACCTCGAGATCGACACCCTCGTCGAGGTCGAGCAGGCTGGTCTCGGCCGGCGCAGGAGCGCCGGCTGCGGGAGCCACGGCCCACGCGCGGTAGGTACGTCCACCGGCCTCCACACGCAGGCCCCAGCGCGACGCGACCGCCGTGATCGCGCCCCACGGGATCGTCACCGTCCGCAGCACGTTGACCAGGCGCACGCCGCCGGGGTCGACGCGCACGTGCGGACGCCAGTACACCAGCCAGGCGAGCGCGGCGATCGCCACCGGGAACAGCACGTAGCGCAGCAGACCCGTGGGGCCGCCGTCGGCGAGGATGAGACCCCCCACGAGCGCAGCAGCCGCCCAGATGACCATCGCCATCCGGCGGTTCCCGTTCGACCGGATGGTCACAGCGGCACGCATCAGGCCATTCTCCCCGGAGTCGCCCGACGCCTCGCACGCGCCGGGAGCAGCACGAGGGGCCGGTGGCGTCCTGCCACCGGCCCCTCGTCGGAGCTGATCCGCGTCGCGGGTCAGGTCACTCCGTGAAGCCCCAGTCCTCGGGGTGCGCGCTGCTGTAGGAGGAGAAGCCCTCCGCGCCGTAGTTGGCGAGGTTCTCCACCGTGGCGACGATCTGCGGCCGCTGGTAGAGGGGCAGGGTGTGCACCTCTTCCCAGATCAGCACGTCGATCTGGTTGGCGAGGTCGATCCGCGTCTGCGGGTCGGTCTCGACGTTCACCTGGTCGACGAGGTCGTTGATCTCGTCGTTGTTCAGACGCGCGTAGTTGGAGCTGTTCGTCTCCGGGTCGCCGTAGATCTGGCCGATGCCGCCCATGGGGTACGGGGTGCCCAGCCACGAGAACGCGATCATCTCGAAGTCGCCGTCGGCGAGGGCTTCGCCCCACGTCGCCGTGTCCTGCTGGTACAGGGTCACGTCGACGCCGATCTGGGCGAGCTGCTGCTGCACCAGCTGACCCTCGTTCTCGCTCACCGGCACACCGGTCAGCACGGAGAACTGCACGCTCAGCGGCTCGCCGTCCTTCTCGCGGATCCCGGTGGCCTCGTTGAGGACCCACCCGGCGGCGTCGAGCTGTGCGGCGGCGGCCTCCTGGTTGAAGGTGAAGTCGCCGGTGTTGTCGACGTACCCCTCCTGGCCGTTGACGAAGATGTGGTTGCCGAGCTGCTTGACGAACTCCTGCGGGAGTCCGGCGAGGTCGGACGCCGCGATCGCCTCTCGGTCGAGGCCCTTGACGATGGCCTGTCGGACCTCGAGGTCCTGCAGCACGCCGGCCGTGGAGTTGAACGTGATGTGACGCCAGTCGGGGCCGTTGGTGGTGCGCACCGAGGTGCCGGCCGT
>JBMDXU010000270.1:0-6616 GCA_048594485.1 Pseudactinotalea sp.
ACGGTGAGCTCGACCCGTTCGGACCGATCGGCCATCCGGGGGTTCGCCTCGTGGGAGATCTCGACATCGACGCGCTGCGCGTACGGCGACAGCTGGCCGACCTTCGCGAGCTTGCCCTCGATGTGGCGGCGGAACCTCTCCTGTACCTCGGTGTGACGGCTGACAACCACGATGTCCATGGTCTGCAGATCCTCCGTGATGCCTTGCGCCGGGCTGCCGCCCGGCTGACGTGTCACCGCATGGCCCACCCACACGGCTCTGGCGGTCGTGGCATCACCCCCCGCTCCCCGGCCGTCCGGCTCGGGGCGGGTCGGGGATCATGCCTCGACGTTAGTGCCCGGGCCCGTGAGGCGTCTCGTGGTTGGGCCGCGCGGATCCCGGACGCTCACCAGGTGGAACGCCTCCGGTCCGACCCGCGTTCGCGCTCGTCCATCTCGTGGACACCGCACCGGGTGGCAGCGTGGCCGCGAGCACGAGTGCACCCACGACCTCGCCGCCAGCCGCGCGCAGCGATCGCACGCACCCGGCGAGGGTCGCCCCGGTCGTCACGACGTCGTCGACCAGGACGCAGGTCGCCCCGGCCGGCAGCGGGGCGAGAGCGCGGACCGCGTCGGCCCGGTCACGGGCGCGAGCCGTCGCCGAGAGCAGGTGCGACGAGGACGATCGACGGCGGAGCACGTCGAGGACGACGACGTCCCGCCCCTTCGCGCTCGCCAGCCCCGCGCCGACGGCGTCGGCGAGCTCGCCGACGACGAACCGGCCGGCGCGGCGCCTCGAGCTCGACGACGGCGCCGGGACGACCAGCACGGCACCGCCGTCTTCTCGCGCTCCCAGGTCGCCCCCGACCCGCGCCGCGGCGCTGCGCAACCGGGCCGTCAACGGCGCGGTCAGATCGGGCCGGCCGCCGCTCTTCCAGGCCAGCACCGCATGGCGAACCTCGTCGGCGTAGACCGCCAGCGCCCATGTCGGCAACGCTGCCGCACCCTCACCGAGGTGCGCCGTCAGATCCTCGCACCGCCCCGGTTCACCGAACCTCGACAGACATCGTCGGCACAGCGATCGCTCCGGGCGCCCGCACCCCGCGCACTCCTGCGGGAGGACCAGGGAGAGCAGGTCGCGCATCATCGCGTCACCCGACGTCCACCGACCCGCATGACTCGATGGTGCCCCGCTGGAGCCGCGGGTGCCGGTGCGGGTCGCCGCCTGTGGACGGACTACCCGGGATAGGCGGGCAGGCCGACCCCCTCGTGGAGCACACGCCAGCCGGTTCCGCTGCGTCCGTAGACAAGGCCCTCGGCGGTGACGAGGTAGAGCTCGCGGTCGCTGTCGCCGGCGGCCAGTGCGACGGCGCTCTCGACCGTGGGCAGCTGCCTCGACGGACCTCCGACGCCGACGAGCACGGTCGTCAACGCGTCGTCGGTCGTGCCGAGGACGGCGATCTCGGCCTCACCGACCCAGACCAGCGCACGCACCGACGTCAACGCCTGACCCACACGCACACCCTCGGCGACACGCGACGGCGTGCCGTCGGCGTCCCTGACGATCGCGGCGACGTAGAGCGCCACGGCGTCGTCGGTCCGCAACGCGTAGGCCAGCCGGGCTCCCTCACGGCTCACCCTGATCGCCTCGACAGCCGCTCCGGCCAGCCCCGGGCTCTGCACCTCGACCGTGGTCCCGGACACCGGGTCGACCGCCGTCAGCGCGCCCTCGGCGGAGGCCGTGGTCGAACCGGTCCAGACCCATCCCTCGACGTCGTAGCTCGGCGCGAGCATCGGGCCACCCGGCTCGAGCAGCGGCACGGACGAGGTGCTCGCCGTCGGGAGCGTCACCAGCGTGTCGAGGTCGACCACGCCGACGCCCGGTCCGTCGCCGTACGGCAGCGCGATCGAGTCGAGGCCCTCGGGCATCCGGGTGGTGCCGTCGACGGCGACCAGACGATCCGCGCTCACCGTGGCGAGCCCGTCGGGGGTGACCACGGTCGGTGCCCGGGGGGCCAGCGGCGTCAGCCCGATGGCCGCTCCGGCGTCGTCGACGGTGAGCACCGTGCCGTCCACGCTCATCTCGACCCGTCCGACGTGACCGAGCTCGCCGAGCGTCGCCTCCAGCTGCGCCTGGGCGAGCGCGCGGCGCGCCGCGTTGGCGGCGAGCATCTGCGTGCTGAGGGTGACGGTCGCTCCGCGGTCCTCCAGCTCGACACCGTCGAGCCCCATCGAGGTGCCGTCGGGGAACGCGGAGAACGCGGCATCGCGCAACCACTCCGACGGGCCGCCGAGCAGAGCCTCCACGACGGCGTCGGCCGAGCCCGAGCGCGGCACCCAGCGGGTGTCGGGGACGAGGCGGTTGGCGTCGTCGGTCCCGAGGAAGTACACGTGCGAGGACCGGTACTGCTGCCCGAACGTGACACCGGACATCAGCACGCCCGCGTCGAGCTGGCTGATCCGCCACTGGTCGTCGACCGTCTTGACCATGACGAACGTGAAGTCCTGCGGCGGTCCCGGTGTCGCCTGCGTGTACGAGCCCTCCTCGTCGAGCGTGCCGGCGACGGTCGCCGAGACCGTGACCGTGACGTCGCCGGACTCGGTGTCGGTGGCCGGGGTGATCTCGAGGGAGTCGGTGGCGTAGATCGTCACGCCCTGCGTCGGCACCCAGCTGTCGGCACCGGCCGCCGTCAAGAACTCGTGGGCGCGCGCGAAGTCGTCGCCCAGCCCCGATCCCGCAGCCAGCAGGAAGCCCTGGACGATCTCCTCGGGGCCGGCGTCGACCGCGGGGCCGGGCGCGAACACCTCCAGGCCGTCGTCCGGAGGGGCGACGTCGCTCCCCGTCTCGACGGGACCGTCGGTGGGCAGCGACACACATCCCGTCAGCACCGAGAGGGCCGCGAGCACCGCGACGGCGAGCGTCGCGGCCGCGGGCCGGCGACGACGGTACGAGGGTGCTCGGCTCACTCGTGGACCTCCGCCATGAACTCGTCGGGCAACGACTGCGGCCCGGCCGGGTCGACGTCGCGGACCGGCTGCGGCGCCTCCCGCTCCGGCTGCACGGGCAGCGGGTGCGCCAAGATCGGCAGCCCCGCGCGCAGCGGGAGCGTGAGCCGAAAGCTCGCGCCCTCGCCCGGTGAACCCCAGGCGTCGAGAGTGCCTCCGTGCAGGCGCGCGTCCTCCAGCGAGATCGCCAGCCCGAGCCCGGTGCCGCCCAGCGTGCGGGCGCGCGCCGGGTCGGCGCGCCAGAAGCGGTCGAACACGCGCTCGGCCTCGACCGCCGTCATGCCGATGCCGTGGTCGCGGACCACGACCGAGGCGGCGCGGTCGTCGACGCCGATGAGGACGTCGATCGGTCCACCCTCACCGTGCTCGATCGCGTTGACGAGAAGGTTGCGCAGGACGCGCTCGACCCGACGACTGTCCATGTCGACGGGGATCTCCTCGGGCGGCTCCGTCCGCACGATCTCCGAGCCGCGCTGCGCAGCCAGCGGCGCCGTGCCCTCGATCACACGATCGACGACGACCCGCAGATCGATCTCCTCGACGTCGAGCGTCGCGGCGCCGGCGTCGAACCTCGAGATCTCCAGCAGGTCCGCGAGCAGGGCCTCGAACCTGTCCAGCTGGGTCGCGAGCAGCTCGGCCGAGCGCGCCTCCGTGGGTCCGAAGTCCTCCCGCGCGGCGTACAGCACCTCGCTCGCGATCCGGATCGTGGTCAGGGGCGTCCGCAGCTCGTGGGAGACGTCCGACACGAACTGCTGCTGCATGGTCGACAGCGCGGCGAGCCGTTCGATCTGGTCCTGGAGGCTGTGCGCCATCTCGTTGAAGGACGTCGCCAGCACCGCGAGCTCGTCGACGCCGCGCACGCTCATGCGCTCGTCCAGGAGCCCGTCGGTCAGCCGTCGCGCCGTGTTGGCCGCCTGCTGCACCGGGGCGAGCACCTGCTTGGTCAGGTACCACGTCATCACCAGGAGCAGGGCGATGAGCACGAACGCGCCGAGGGCGAGCACCCGCTGCACCAGGTCCAGCGTCGACTGCTCCTCGGCGAGGCTGTAGACGACGTAGAGCTCGTAGTCGCCCGAGATCGGCAGCGTCACGCTCGAACCGACCGCGATGCCCGGCACGGCGCCGTCCTCCGTCGGGATGCTGATCGCCTGCCACATCTGGTGGCGCTCGGTCCGGACGGCCTCGCGCAGCTCCGGGCTGACGACCGAGCGCAGATCGCCGTCGGACGCGACACCCTGGACCTGATCGACCTGTCCCTCACCACCGAGCAGCAGCACCCCGACGTTGCCGAAGCTGGTGCTGCGCAACGATCCGACGACGTCGTAGGCGATCTGCTGCACGTCCTGCGGCCGCGACGGCGTCGAGGCGTCGAACCTGTTCTGCGCCGAGTCGACCCGGGTGGCCGCGTCCACCAGGATCTCGTCGCGCCGGTTCTCCCACAGGGAGTCCCGGACCTGACCGGACAGCGCCGCGCCGAGGGCGAGCAGGGCGACGACGCCGACCGCGACGGTGGTGACCGAGACGCGGACCCGCAGCGACCGACGCCAGGCGCGCGCCAGCACGCGGGTGCGCGCCCGGACCCGACGCCACCAGATCCGCGACGTCCGGGCCGCACGCTCCCGCCACGTGGGGTCGGTGCTCATCTGTCGGTGCTCATCTGTCGGTGCTCATACGTCGGTGCTTATGCGTCAGTGCGCCGGCGGCGCGCCCGCGCGGTAGCCGACACCGCGGACGGTGACGACGACCTCGGGATTCTCGGGATCCTGCTCGACCTTGGCGCGCAGCCGCTGCACGTGCACGTTGACCAGCCGGGTGTCGGCCTGGTGCCGGTAGCCCCAGACCTGCTCCAGCAGCACCTCGCGCGAGAACACCTGCCACGGCTTGCGCGCGAGCGCGACCATGAGGTCGAACTCCAGCGGCGTGAGGTTGATCGCGTTCTCGCCGCGCAGCACCCGGTGACCCGCGACGTCGATGACGAGGTCTCCGATGAGCAGCCGCTCGGTGTCGGGCTCGTCGTGACGACGCAGCCGCGCACGGATGCGCGCCACGAGCTCCTTCGGCTTGAACGGCTTGGCGATGTAGTCGTCGGCCCCGGCCTCCAGGCCGGCCACGACGTCGGTGGTGTCGCTCTTGGCCGTGAGCATGATGATCGGCACACCCGACTCGGCGCGGATCTGCCCGCAGACCTCGATCCCGTCGATGCCCGGCAGCATGAGGTCGAGGAGCACGAGCTCGGGCTGGCTGGAGCGGAAGGTCTCCAGCGCACTGCTCCCGTCGTAGCAGAACACCGGTTCCAGGTTCTCGGACTGCAGGACGATGCCGATCATCTCCGACAGCGCGGCGTCGTCGTCGACGACCAGGACGCGTGGGTTCATGGGCCTATGGTCGCACCCCCGCGGTCGCCGGGAGCCTCGTGCGTGCGAGGATGGGCGCCGATGAGGACACGAGGGGAACGATGAGCACACCTCCTCCCGGTGAGGGGCCGCAGGAGCCGCGTCCCGGTCAACCGCCGGACGACGGCGTCGGGTGGGGCCAGGCTCCGGACGCACCGAGCTACGGGTCGCCGGGGCCGACGCCGTCGGGCGGTCCGCCGTCCTACGGCCAGTACGGCGATCCGGGCCAGGCGCCGTCCTTCGCCGTCAGCCAGCCCGGCATCATCCCGCTGCGTCCGCTCACCCTCGGAGAGATCTACGACGGGTCCTTCAAGGCGATCCGCGCGAACCCGGGCGTGATGTTCGGGCTCGCAGCCGTCGTCGTGGCGGTCGCGTCGCTGATCCAGGGTGTCGCGACCTGGGGGCTGTTCGAGCAGTACACCGAGCTGCTGGGCTCGACCAACCCCCAGATGCAGGATCTCGACGAGCTCTACGGCGCGATGACGGCCTCGCTCGTGCCCTCGGTCATCAGCGCCGTCGTCACCTTCGTGATCACGACCGTCCTCAACGGGGTCCTCATCCACAGCGTGAGCCAGTCAGTGCTCGGTCGTCGGCTGCCGCTGGGCGAGCTCTGGAGCCTCGTGCGCCCGCAGCTGCTCAAGCTGCTCGGTCTCACCTTCCTGATCGGGTTGCTCGCGATGCTGGTGACCGCGATCGCGTTCGTGCCGTTGATCGCCTCGCTCGCGTCCTCCGACGTCGGGCTGATCCTCGGCATGGCCCTCCTCAGCCTGCTCCTGATGGTGGTCGGGCTCGTGTTCGTCACGACCGTCACCGTGCTCGCGACGCCGTCGCTGGTGCTCGAGCGCTCCTCGCCGATCACCGCGCTGCGACGCTCGTGGCAGCTCACGAGGCCGACGTTCTGGCGCGTCGCGGGCATCTACCTGCTGACCCAGCTGCTCGTCGTGATCGTCAGCTACGTCGTCGCCATCCCGGTGACGACGTTGACGCAGCTCGTCGCCGGCATGAACGGCACGGCTCTGCAGGTCGCCACCCTGGTCTCCTCGACGGTGGCCGCCGCCGCGACCACACCGTTCGTCGCCTCGGTGGTCGCCCTGCTCTACATCGACATCCGGATCCGTCGCGAGGGACTCGACCTCGAGCTCGCCGCCGCCGCCGAGGCCGGCTGAGCCGTGGCCGTCAGCCTCCTCGGCGGTCACCGCCCGTTCGACCCGCCGGTGACGCCCGACGCCGACGAGGCAC
>JBMDXU010000271.1:0-12678 GCA_048594485.1 Pseudactinotalea sp.
GCGTCGGCGTCGACACCCGGCCGTACGGGATGTCGTCGAACCCGACGACGGCGACGTCCTCGGGCACCCGCAGCCCCCGCGTCGCGAGCGTGCGGATCGCGCCGAGGGCGAGCCAGTCGGTCGCGCAGAACACCGCGTCGGGAGGGTCGGCCAGGTCGAGCAGGGTGGCCATCGCCGCGGCCCCGTCCTCGCCGGTGTTCGCCGTCACCCCGATCACGAGCGCGGCGTCGACCTCGAGCCCGTGGTCGACCAGCCCGGCGAGATAGCCGTCGCGTCGGAGGTCGATGGTGGAGCCCAGGCGCGACCCGATCATCGCGATGCGTCGCCGACCCAGCGCCGCGAGGTGATCGACGACGGCGTGCGCCGCCGCGGCGCTGTCGATCGCGACGTGGTCGGCCACCCCCGGGTAGGGGGTGTCGCCGACGAGCACCAGCGGTGTGGCGTCGGGCCGGTCGCGGATCTCCTCCGGCGACAGCCCGGACGGCCGCAGGATCACGCCGTCGAGCCGCTGCGGGAAGGATCCGGCCAGCAGCGACCGCTCCAGTTCGACGTCGCCGTCGGTCTGCACGATGAGGACGAACCAGCCGTGCCGCTCCGCCTCGGCGAGCACGTGCCGGGCGAGCGAGGCGAAGTACGGCATGTCGAGCTGCGGAACGACGAGGGCGATGGTGCCCGCCCGGCCGAGGGCGAGGTTCCGCGCCGACAGGTTGGGTCGGTACCCGAGCTCGGCGATTGCCGCCTGGACACGCTCGCGAGTGCTCGCCCGGACGTTGTCACGCCCGTGGACGACGTTGGTCACGGTCTTGAGGGACACCCCGGCCCGCTCGGCCACCTCACGCAGCGTCGCCCGCTGCGGGGGCGGGGTCGACGACGTCACGGGAGCACGCTACCGAGCGCCCGGGCGGACCAGGGGTGGCCGGGTGGGGCGACCCCGGTGGCTCAGCCTCCCAACGCGCTCTGCGCGGCGTCGACGATGCCCGCGGCGGCGGTGGCCGCATCGGTCTCGCCAAAGGCGACCTGCTCGTTGGCGCGGGAGAAGGCCGAGCTCAGGTCGCCGTAGCCGACCGGCCACGCGGGAGGCGGCGGACCCACCTGTCCCGCGATCGCCTCGACGTACGCGATCGCCTTGCCGGTCGCCGACTCCGGGTCGGCGGCGAGCAGGTCGCGGGAGGACTGCGAGGGCGGCACACCGAGCGTGATGCCGATGGCCTCGACAGCGCGGGGGTCGTTGAGGAGGAAGTCGACGACGGACGCCGCCCGCTCCGGGTCGGAGGTCGTCGCCGAGATGCACCAGAAGTCGAGCGCCTTGAGGAACAGCCCACCCAGGTCGCCGGCCGTGGTCGAGGGCACGCTCAGCACCTGCAGCGGCGCCTCGGTGAGCGGCTGGTAGAAGGTCACCTGCTGCACCCAGCCCCACTGCATCGCGCAGGAGCCCTTGACGAGCAGCGCGTTCTCGAAGCCGGTGGTCTCCGCCGTCACGTCCCCGGGCGGGGCGACGCCGTCCTCCCGCAGCTGCGCCCACAGCGCGAGCCACTCCTCGATGAGGTCGGCGCCGACGGCCAAGCCGCCGTCCTCGGTGAACATGTCGCCGCCGCGCTGCCGCGCGTACACCTCGAAGGCCTGGATGTTCGCGCCGTTGTCGTTGGTGCCGTAGACGCCGTCACCACCCTCCCGGGCGTAGGACGTCGCGAGCTCGGTGAAGTCGTCCCAGGTCCACCCGATCTCCGGCGCAGTCAGGCCGACGGACTCGAGCTGGACCGGGTCCACGAACACCGCGTAGGCGATCGAGCTCTGCCCGACGCCGAAGGTGCCGCCTGCGATGTCACCGCTGATCGCGACGTCCTCGTCGAGCCCGCCGACGTGGATCGCGCCGGAGCCGACGAGCTCGCCGACGTCGAGCAGGGCGCCACGCGAGGCGTAGTCGGCGAAGTAGCTCATCGACATCCGGAGCACGTCGGGCATGTCACCGCCCGCCGTCTGGGTCGCGATGCGATCCCAGAAGTCGTCGAACGGGGCGGCCTCGGTCGCGATGGTGATGTCGGCGTGGTCAGAGCCGAAGGCGTCGAGCGCCGCCGTCATGCCGTCGGTGACCGGCTGCCCGCCGTACCAGGCGACGCGGAGGTCGCCCTCGCCGCCCGATCCGCCGCCGCTGCCGCTGCCCTCGCCGCCGTCGCCGCCTCGGCTGCAGGAGGCGAGCGCCCCCGCAGCGACGATCCCCAGCGTGAGGAACGTGCGTCGTTGCACTGTCATCGTGTGTCCTTCCTGGACGGCGCCCAGCGCCAGTTGTGAGGTGCCTCCTTGGGGATGTAGGCACCGCGGGGGAGGTCGTCCGAGACGCGGATGCTCCAGCGCAGCAGGCGCACGAGAAGCCGGTCGCGGACCTCGGCGAACGCCGCGTCGTCGGCGAGGTCGACCAGCTCGACCGGGTCGTCGACGACGTCGTAGAGCTCGACCCGGCCGTCGAGATCGACGGTCATCTTGTGACGACCCTCGCGCACCATCCGGGTACCGCCCGACATGGTCACGGTGTTGAGCTCGTCGATGCTCGGACCCTCGTAGCGGAAGTGGAGCTCGGGCCGCTCGTCCTCGCGGTAGGGGACACCGCCGTACCCGAGCTCGGCGTAGATCGAGGCGAACTCCTCCTCCGGCGCGGGTTCGCCACGCAGCAGCGGGGCGAGGCTGCGACCCTGGACGCCGTCGGGGATCGGGGCACCGACCAGCTCGCACAGCGTCGGGAGCACGTCGACGAGCGAGACCGGGGCGTCGAGCCGCTGCCCGGGCACCAGCCCGGGGCCGCTGATCTGGAACGGGATGCGCATGAGCACCTCGGGCATGCCCGCGCCCTTGCGCTGCAGCCCGTACTCGCCCACGAAGTCGCCGTGGTCGGCGACGAAGACGACGATCGTGTCCTGGGCGCGGTCCCCGAGGCTCGCCAGCAGCCGTGCGACCTGGTCGTCGATGAGGCGCAGCATCCCGTAGTAGCTCGCCCGGTACCGACGCCAGCCCTCGTCGAAGCCCGGGCGCTTGTCCTCGAAGAGCTCCCCGAGCCAGCGGTACATCGGACCCTTGCGCGCTCGCTCCTGCGGCCCGGCGATCCGGTCGGGCACGTCGGCCTCGTCGACCATCTCGAAGTAGGGCGAGGGCACCTGGTACGGGTTGTGCGGCTCCGGGAACGAGAGCCAGCAGAAGAACGGCCGCTCCGGGTCGTCCTGGCCGAGCTCGTCGATGACGTCGATCGCGCCCGACACGATCCGGTACGGCTGCTGCTGCTCGAGCGCGAACGGCGTCGGCTCGGTCGCGACGCCGTGGTCGAGCTCGCTCAACCACGTGTCGAAGGCACGGTCGGCATCGCTGTCGGCCGGGCCGCCGTCGTGCATGAAGGGTCCGCACGCGGCGTCGAAGTCCGACAACGGCCGGTGGAAATGCGGCTTCCCCGAGAACCCGAGCCCGTAGCCCTGCGCGCGCAGCACGTCGAGGAGGTCCTCGCCGAAGAGCGCGTGCTCACCTGTGCTGTTCTGCCGCACGCGGTGCGCCGAGGGGAAGCGCCCGGTGAACATGCTCACCCGCGCGGGCACGCACAGCGGCGACGCGGTGTAACCCGCGGTGAACACCGTGCCGGCGCGCCCGAGCGCGTCCATCGTCGGCATCGTGTCGATCCCGAACCCGGCCCCGAGGGTGAGGTCGGCTCGCTGCTGATCCGTCATCACCAGCAGGATGTTCGGCTTCGTCGCTGAGGGCACGATGGCAGTGTCCCAGAAATTCTAGCGCTAGAACAGAGGGAAGGGCGGAGCGGTGCGGCCGCCGCGGCCTACCCCACCCCACCCGCCGAGATCGCACCTCTGGGCCGAGATCGCCCCGTGGGCGGTGCGATCTCGAGCACGAAGGGGCGATCTCGGGGACCGGAGGGGTCAGCGGATCTCGATGGTGAGGCGGTCGTCGCCGACCTCGGTGCAGGTGACGTCGTAGCCGGCGACGGCGACCTGGTCGCCCTGGGCGCAGGTCGCCTCCTCGCCGTCGACGGCGAAGGTCGCCTCGCCGTCGGACGCTCCGTCGAGCTCGACGAGAATCTGGCCGCCGTTGACGTCGCCGTCGGCGCCGGCTCCCGAGAGCGTCACCGTGCAGACCCCGTCCGCGCAGGAGGAGGTGTAGGTCGTCGCGTTGCACGCACCCGCGGCACCGGCGATCAGGAGGGCCAGCGGCAGTGCGAGGAGTCGGTGTCGGTTCATCCGGCCATCCTGGCCGAGGACGGCGCGAGAGCCCACGGGCACAACGCCCCACCTCGTCCCGGTAGGTTGCCGGGCATGTCCGTGTCCGAGCTCTCCACGAGCACGCAGAACTACCTCAAGGTCATCTGGGGGCTGCAGGAGTGGTCGAGCGAGCCGGTCACCGCCACCGCGGTCGCCGCCCGGGCGGGCGTGCGGCTCTCGACGGCGTCCGACGCCGTGCGCAAGCTCGCGGAGCAGGGGCTCACCGACCACACCCCCTACGGCGCGGTCCGCCTCACCGATGCCGGACGCACCCACGCGCTCGCCATGGTGCGTCGGCATCGCCTGATCGAGACGTTCCTCGTCGAGGTCCTCGGGTACGGGTGGGACGAGGTCCACGACGAGGCCGAGCACCTCGAGCACGCGGTCTCGGACGACCTGATCGACCGCATCGACGACCATCTCGGCCACCCCGAGCGCGACCCGCACGGCGACCCGATCCCGCGCCGCGACGGGCACGTCGTGCATCCGGACGCCACCCGGCTCACCGAGGCGACCAGCGGCACGACCGTGCTGGTCGAGCGGATCTCCGACGGCGACCCGGACCTGTTGCGCTTCTTCGCCGAGCACGGCCTCGTCGTCGGCTCACGTGTGCACGTGCAGCCCGGCGCGCCCTACTCGGAGGCGCTCTCGGTGACCGTGGACGAGGGTGGCGAGCCGATCCCGCTCGGCCGGGCCGCGACCGACTCCGTCTGGGTCACGCCGACCGGCTGAGCCTGCGCGCGACCACGTCGGAGGCTCGCGACGCGGCGGCCGAGCAGGCCGCGGCTCGGGCTGAACAGGTACGCGAGGGCGAACAGCACCGACTGCGCGAGCACGACCATCGGGCCCGAGGAGGTGTCGAGGTGGTAGCTCGCGACGAGCCCGACGGCGCCGGCGAGCACCGCCGTCGACGGAGCGATCAGCAGCATCCGGCCGAAGCGGTCGGTGAGCAGCCGGGCCGTCGCGCCCGGGATGACGAGCATCGCGACCACGAGCACGACGCCGACCGCCTGCAGCGCCACCACCGAGGTCAGTGCGAGCAGCCCCAGCAGCAGCGCCGACAGCCGCCTCGGGCTGAGCCCGATCGCCTGCGCGTGGAGCGGGTCGAACGCGAACAGCACGAGGTCGCGGCGCTTGAGGAGCAGGGCGGCCAGGGCGACGGCGGCCGACCCGGCCACCCAGAGCAGGTCCTCCCGCGAGACCCCGAGGAGGTTGCCGAACAGGATGTGCCCCAGGTCGGTCTGGCTCGGGATCACCGAGATCAGCACGAGCCCGAGCGCGAAGAGACTGGTGAACACGATCCCGATGACGGCGTCCTCACGCAGCCCGCTCGTCTCGCGCACGGCGCCGATGAGCACGACCGCGAGCACGCCGAACACGAGGGCCCCGACGACGAACGGCCACCCCAGCACGTACGCGAGCACGACACCCGGCAGCACGGCGTGCGAGACGGCGTCGCCCATGAGCGACCACCCGATCAGCACCAGCCAGCACGACAGCACCCCGCACACGATCGAGGCCGCCGTGACCGCGAGCAGGGCACGGACCATGAACTCGTAGGAGAAGGGGTCGACGACGACACCCAGCAGCCCGCTCATCCGGCGGCCCGCCCGAGCGGGTCGAGGCCGAACGCCTCGACGAGGTGACCCGGCTCCAGCACCTCGCGCGCCGGGCCGTGCCGCAGGATGCGGTTGCGCAGCAGCACGGCGGTGTCGGCGAGCGCGGGGAGCGCGTGCAGGTCGTGAGTGGCCACCAGCACGGTGCCGCCGGCCGCGGCGTGATCGCGGAGCAGCCCGGTGATCGTCGCCTCGGACCGCTTGTCGACCCCGGCGAACGGCTCGTCGAGCAGCAGCACGCGCGCGCCCTGGGCGAGTCCGCGGGCGACGAAGACCCGCTTGCGCTGGCCACCTGACAGCCGGCCGACCTGCCGGTCCGCCAGCGTGGTCAGGTCCACCCGGTCGAGCGCCTCGGCGACGGCGTCGCGGTCCCGCTGACGGGGACGGCGCGTCAGGCCGAGCCTCCCGTAACGACCGGTCATGACGACCTCGCGCACGGACAGCGGGAAGTCCCAGTCGATCGCCTCGCTCTGCGGCACGTACGAGAGCACCCCCCGCCGTCGGGCAACCGCCGGCGGGCCGCCGTCGACCTCGACACGTCCGCCGTCCAACCGGACGGCGCCGGTGACGGCCTTGAGAAGCGTCGACTTGCCGGACCCGTTCAGCCCGATCAGCCCGCACACCTGACCGGCCTCGACGGTCAGGTCGGCGTTCGCGAGCGCGACGACGTCGCGGTAGCGCACCGTGACGTCGTGCAGCTCGAGCGCCGCGCTCACGGAGCACCCGCCGTCAGCGCCGTCGCGATGACCTCGGCGTCGTGCCGGATGAGGTCGAGGTAGGTGGGGACGGGACCATCGGGCTCGGAGAGCGAGTCGACGTAGAGCACGCCGCCGAACGCCGCTCCGGTGGCCTCGACGACCTGCTGCATGGGCGCGTCGCTGACCGTCGACTCGCAGAACACCGCGGGCACCGAGCGCTCGAGGACGAGCTCGATGGCGCCGGCCACCTGCTGCGGCGTCGCCTGCTGCTCGGCGTTGACGGGCCAGATGTAGCCCTCCTCCAGCCCCGTGTCGCGGGCCAGGTAGGAGAACGCCCCCTCGCAGGTGACGAGCACCCGTTGCTCCTGCGGCACCGGCTCCAGCGCAGCGACGAGATCGGTGTGCACCTGCTCGAGCTCGCCGATGTAGGCGTCCGCGTTCTCGCGGTACTCCGCGGCGCCGTCGGGGTCGAGATCGGAGAACGCCGTCACCATCTCCTCGACATAGCCGACGACGACGAGGGGGCTCATCCACGCGTGCGGGTTGGCCAGGCCGTCGTACGCGTCACCCGCGATGGGGATGGGATCAATACCGGCCGAGACGACGACGTGCGGCACGTCGGCGTCCTCGACGAACTGCGCGAACCACGCCTCGAGCCCCAGCCCGTTGTCGAGCACGAGATCCGCCTCGGAGGCTCGCGCGACGTCACCCGGGGTGGGCTCGTACCCGTGGATCTCCGACCCGGGCCTGGTGATCGACTCCACCCGCAGGCGGTCCCCGGCGACGTTGCTCGCGATGTCCGCGATGACGGTGAACGTCGCGAGCACGACCGGTCGTCCGTCGTCGGGCTCAGGCGCGCCGCACCCTGCCGCCATCACGACAGCGACCAACGTTGCGATCGCACCCCGGCGCATCTAACCTCCCGAACTCCAATGTTCGGCTCACCGTAGTTCAGTGATCGGCATGCGGCAACGTTGACACCTCGCGCCCCGAGGCCTCGCCGGGTGTTCGCCTGAAACAGTTCGCCCCTCTCCGTCGAGGTCGCCCCGGCACAGGGCGAGCTCGACGTCGAGGGGCGAACTCAGGAGGTGGGACGTGTCGGCGGGTGGCTCACCACTCCCGGTGACGCGGGATGAGGGAGCCGGGGTTGAGGTTGCGGCTCGGGTCGACGGACCGCAGCAGGCCGACCATCGCGTCGACACCGGCGACCGAGATGTCGGCCTCCATCCACGGCGCGTGGTCGGTGCCGACGCCGTGGTGGTGGCTGAGGGTGCCGCCGCCGTCGATGAAGGCCTGCTGGATCGCCGTCTTGACGACGTCGTACTGCTCGAGGAAGTCACCGTCCGGGTTGGGCGGGAAGCCGAACGTGAAGTACAGGCACGCACCCGAGTGGTAGCTGTGCGACAGGTGGCACATCACGTACCCCTTGACGCCGATCTGCTCGAACGCCTCCTTGGTCGCCTTGATCGCCCGGTGGTAGACCTCGCCGAGCCTCTCCCACGGGGCCGCCGTCTCGGACACGTCGCCGACGGCGCCCCGGTCGAGCAGGAAGTCGCGGATGTAGGGGGTGTCGAACTTCTTCTGGTCGTACAGCGCACCCGGGCCCTTGCCGAGCTTGATGCCACCGTTCTTGCCGATGATCCGCCCGACGAGCGCCTTGTCGCTGCGAACCTTCGCCGCGCCGCCCTCGTAGCCGATGTAGGAGATGCAGACCTTATCCAGGTCCCACCCCCGCTTCTCGAGCAGGTCGAACAACAGCGGACCGACCTTGCTGGACAGCGACGTCGACTCCTTGCGGGTCGCGAGCGAGAAGCCGGTCTCGTTCGCGTCGGAGACGCGGGTGATTGACGGTGACGCGTCCGAGGTCGAGATGTCGTGCATCGCTCGCAGCCCGGCCGCCCAGTGGGGGAACAGGTAGGCGATGACCTCGCGGTTCTCGGGCAGCCGGTGCACGTTCACCCAGGCCTCGGTGATGACGCCGAGGCGACCCTCGGAGCCGAGCACCATCTCGCGCACGCTCGGGCCCGTCGACGTCGACGGCAGCGGCCGCAGCACGAGCACCTTGCCCGGCTGCACCACCCGAAATCCTCGAGCGATGTCACTGATATCTCCATACTTGTCGGACTGCATCCCCGAGCTGCGGGTCGCGATCCAGCCACCGAGCGTGGAGTGCTTGAACGAGTCGGGCTGGTGCCCCATCGTCCAGCCGGTCGTGTTGAGCTGGGCCTCCATGTCGGGGCCGAGCACACCGGCCTGGATGCGCGCCAGCCCGGACCCCTCGTCGATCTCGAGGACCTGGTTCATCCGCCCCATGTCGAGCGAGACGATCTGCCGGTCCTCGTCGGCGGGCGGCGTGAGGCTGCCGGAGATGTTGGAGCCGCCGCCGAAGGGGATGAGGACGGCGTCCTGCTCGACCACCAGGTCGACGACCGCCTGCACCTCGGCCTCGTTCGCCGGGTACACGACGACGTCGGGCATCCGCGGCAGGTGGCCCGCGCGGACCCACACGAGGTCTCGCATCCCCTTGCCGTAGGTGTGGACCACCCGGTCCATGTCGTCGGTGACGACATGGTGGTCGCCGACGGCGGAGCGCAGGGCCGCGCCGAGCGTGTCACCCAGGCGGGAGGCGGGCACGTCGATGTCGTCGAAGTCCGGCGCCGGGGTGCCCGGCAGCGACAGGTCGATACCGATCTTGTCCAGCACGAACGGCGCGAAGTGCGGCTTGTCGTCGTGATGGAACGCGATGCCCTCGACACCCCAGCCCCACCACTTCTGGTGCGTCACGTCGGTCACAGGTTCTCCTTGTCGAGCCGGGGTGGGTGGTCGGCGCGTCCAGCGCCCGTCGCCAACCCGCCGAGATCGTAGGTCCGCGGCGAGCTCGTACTTCCAGAAATACGATCTCGCCGCAGAGCTCCGATCTCGGCGCGCAGCTGCCGGCGCGGGTTGGACTTGCGGGTGGTCACGAGGCGTCCGCCGCGTCGTCCAGGTGGCGACCTCGCACGGGGGTGCGGTCCTCGTGGACGAGGACGGTCGCGGACTGGGTCGTCACCATCGCGCGCACACGGTCCTCGACACGCGCGTTGAAGTCGTTGAGCGACTCCCCCGCGCGCACGCGCAGCGGCTTGCCGATGAGCAGGCGCACCGGCGGCCGCCCAGGGCGCGGCCAGTTGCGGCCCACGGGCATCGCCTCGTGCGCACCGATGATCGCGATGGGCACCACCGGCACCCGCAGCGCACGTCCCAGCGCGGCGGCGCCGGGCTTGAACGACTTCATGACGCCGTCACGGGCGCGGGTGCCCTCGGGATAGATGAGCAGCGGGACACCCGAGCGCAGCAGCGACACGCTCAGCCCGGCGTTCTTCGACTTCCGCGCACCCCGATCGACGGGGTAGGAGTTGAAGAAGAACCCGACGAAGTTGCTGCGCACCGGGTTGTTGTAGAAGTAGTCGCCCGCGGTCGCCGTCGCCAGGTCGCGGACGAGCGCGTACGGCAGGTGCGTGAGCATGGTGGCCGCGTCGAGGTGGCTGGAGTGGTTCGCCACGATGATGTACGGCCCGTGCAGGCCCTCGACGTTGCGCTCGCCCTCGACAGTGACCTTGACCTCGGCGGCGATGACCGCACGCAGCAGCACCCGCTGGCACACGAACCGGACGGCCCGGTGCCAGGTGGCGTGGTAGCGGTCGGTGGCACGACGGCTCATGTCGACCTCGCCCCCTTCCGCAGCATCGCGGTGCCGGCGCGCACGAGCGGGCGGGGCGCGTGGCGGATGACGAACGCGAGGATCCGGAACCGCCGCGAGGGCAGCGACCGGTCCTTGCCGGCGTCGACGGCGGTGAGCGCGTCGGTGACGAGCCGGTCGGCGTCGAGCCAGAGCCAGTCGGGGATCTTGGAGGTGCGGATCGCGGCGCGGTCGTGGAACTCGGTGCGCACCCAGCCCGGGATGAGCGTCAACACCCGCACGCCGGTGCCCTCGAGCTCGAGCGCAAGCGCGTCGGAGAACGTGTTCACCCAGGCCTTGATGGCCGAGTAGTTGTTCTGCGCGATCATCCCCGCGACGGACCCGATGTTGATGATCACGCCGTGGCCGCGCCCGGCCATCACGTGCCCCGCGGTACCGCCGAGCACGAGCACCGCGCGGATCATGAGGTCGACGGCGGCGGTGTGCACCGACATGTCGGCCTGCGCGATCGGGTCGTGCAGCCCGTGCCCGGCGTTGTTGACCAGGATCTCGACGGGGTTGTCCGACTCGCGCAGCCGGGCGGCGACCCGCTCGACGTCGCCGGCGTCGCCGAGGTCGGCACTCATCACCTCGACGTCGACGCCGTAGCGCCGGGTGAGCTGGTCGGCGACGCTCGCGAGCCGCTCGGGGTTGCGGGCGACGAGCACCAGGTCGCAGCCGCGCGCCGCGAGGGCGCGCGCGAACGCGTGCCCGATCCCGGAGGTCCCCCCGGTGACCAGCGCACGACCGACGAGCGGCGACGTCATCGGCGCGACCCCGTCGTCGGGAGCGCGCCGGTCACGCCCCCGATCACACTGCGGGCGATCGACCCGAAACGGCTCCCGGCCGCCGTCGTCCACGACACCACCGGCCACCGCTTCTCCCGCGCGTAGCGGTACAGGCTGGCGTCGGGATTGACGACCGTCGGGTGCCCGAGCACCTCGAGCCAGGGACGGTCGGCGTAGGTGTCGCCGTAGCCGTAGGAGCCGGCGAGATCGGCGCCGTGGTCGCGCGCGTAGCGCCGCAACCCGGTGGCGCGCGCCTCGTCGACGAGGGGGGAGGTCGCGAGGTGGCCGGTCCAGCGGCCGGCGGCATCCTTCTCCATCGACCCGGCGACGACGTCGTCGAACAGGTGCGCGATCGGCTCGACGAACACGTCGACCTGACCCGTGATGAGCACGGTGCGGTGGCCCGCGGCGCGGTGCGCCTCGATCTGCTCGACCGCCTCGGCGAGCATCCGCGACCGCAGCAGCGGCGCGATCTTGGTGGCGACGACCTGACGCAGCTGCTCCTCGTCGGTGCCGGCGTACCGGCGCATGAAGGAGCGGATGAAGTCGCCGCGGTCGCGCTGCTCGGCCTGCAGGTAGGTCACCGAGCGGCCGACCATCCCCGAGATGTCACCGAGCGCCTTGTGCGGGCCCTGGGCCATCTCGACCCAGACGTAGGTCTCGAGGAGGTTCGCCGCGGCGATCGTGCCGTGGAGATCGAAGACGGCGAGGACGTCGGTGCGCCGGGGAAGACCCGCCTTGCCGCCGCCGCCGGGCTTGTGGCGCTGCTCGCGCGCCCGCATCAGCCCGGGCACGTTGGGGATGTGGACGTCCTGGAGGTAGTGGGGCCAGTCGACGGCGGTGATGTCGAACCCGTGGTCGGCCTTGCGCTCGTCGGGCAGCTTCTCGTGCAGCTCGCGCGTGCGGGCGTCGTCGAACACGACCTCGGTCTGCGTGTACGGCTGGTAGAGATCGGTGAACTTGCGCAGCGTGCGCAGGTCGCGCTTGGCCTTGTAGACGCCGGAGATCCACGACCGGGTGGTCTCGTTGGCGGGCAACCGGCCGACGAGCCGGTCGGCCAGGTCGACGGCGACCTCCCGCCGTCGCAGGCTCCGCTCCACCGCGGGGCCGTTGGGGAAGGTCCAGTTCGGGACCTGCACGCGGCTGCCCTCGTCGTCCAGCAGCGGGTGCGCGCTGAAGTACTCCCGGATGAGCCGGACCACGGGCCCGAAGCGCAGCGGGTTCCGCAGACCCGACCCCACCTGGTAGTACTGCACCTCGCCCGACGGCGTCGGAGCGGCCGCCGCGGCCAGGATCGCGTTCACGACGTGGTCGACCGGGATGACGTCGAGGATCGTGTCGTGCAGCGCCGGGAACTCCGGCAGCATGCCGCGGCCGTAAGCGGCGATCAGCGGGTCGGCGACCTTGAAGCCGTCGATCCAGCCGGGGTAGGGATGCTGGTGCGAGGACTCGATGATCGTCGGGCGGACGATCGAGAGCCGGTGCTCGGCGCCCCACCGCTCCTCGGCCACGCGCTCGCCGAGCGCCTTGGTGAACGTGTAGACGTCGGGCCAGCCGAGCGACAGCGCACGTGTGCGACCCGCCTCGACGAGCCGATCCGTGACCCACTGC
>JBMDXU010000272.1:0-2554 GCA_048594485.1 Pseudactinotalea sp.
AACCAGAAGGCGAACTGGGAGAGCGGCGACCCGAGCAAGCAGGTCCGCTGCATCTACGTCGCCATCGGTCAGAAGGGCTCGACGATCGCGTCGGTCCGCGGTGCCCTCGAGGAGGCCGGCGCGCTCGAGTACACGACGATCGTCGCCGCCCCCGCCTCGGACCCGGCCGGCTTCAAGTACATCGCGCCCTACACCGGCTCGGCCATCGGCCAGCACTGGATGTACCAGGGCAAGCACGTCCTCATCGTCTTCGACGACCTGTCCAAGCAGGCCGAGGCCTACCGCGCCGTGTCGCTGCTGCTGCGCCGCCCGCCGGGCCGCGAGGCGTACCCCGGCGACGTGTTCTACCTGCACTCCCGCCTGCTGGAGCGTTGCGCCAAGCTCTCGGACGACCTCGGTGCGGGCTCGATGACCGGTCTGCCGATCATCGAGACCAAGGCCAACGACGTGTCGGCCTACATCCCGACCAACGTCATCTCGATCACCGACGGCCAGATCTTCCTGCAGTCCGACCTGTTCAACGCCGGGCAGCGTCCCGCCGTCGACGTCGGTATCTCGGTCTCCCGCGTCGGTGGTGACGCGCAGGTAAAGGCGATGAAGAGTGTCGCCGGGACGCTCAAGCTCACGCTGGCCCAGTACCGCTCGCTCGAGGCGTTCGCGATGTTCGCGTCGGACCTCGACCCGGCCTCCCGCCAGCAGCTGACGCGTGGTGCGCGCCTGATGGAGCTGCTCAAGCAGCCGCAGTACGACCCGTACCCCGTCGAGGAGCAGGTCGTCTCGATCTGGGCCGGCTCCAACGGCTACCTCGACGACGTCGAGCTCGCCGACGTGCGCCGGTTCGAGGCGGACCTGCTCGACCACCTGCGCCGTCACAGCGACGTCCTCGGCACGCTCGCCGAGTCCGGCAAGCTGGACGACGCGACGATCGAGACGCTCACGTCCGAGGTCGAGAAGTTCCGCCGGACCTTCCGCGCGAGCGACGGCAACAGCCTCGTCGGCGACGACGTCCCGGAGAACCCGGAGGACGTCGACATCGACCAGGAGCAGATCGTCCGGCAGAAGCGGGGCTGAGCCATGGGTGGTCAGCAGCGCGTCTACAACCAGAGGATCCGGTCCACGGAGACTCTGAAGAAGATGTTCCGCGCCATGGAGCTGATCGCGGCCTCTCGGATCACGAAGGCGCGCGAGCGCGCCGGGCAGGCGGCGCCCTACACGCGCGCCATCACACGCGCGGTCTCCGCGGTCGCCACGCACTCCAACGCGCAGCACGTGCTGACGACGGAGCGGACCGACACCAAGCGTGTCGCGATGCTCGTCGTGACCGCCGACCGCGGTCAGGCGGGTGCGTACTCCGCCACGGTGCTGCGCGAGGCCGAGCGCCTGCGCGACGTGCTCCGCAGCGAGGGCAAGGAGGTCGCGCTCTACGTCACCGGACGTCGTGGCGTCGGCTTCTACACCTTCCGTGGCATCGAGATCGCCCAGTCGTGGACCGGGAACTCCGACCACCCGCAGGTCGAGACCGCGGACGAGATCGCCGACACCCTGCTGCGCGCCTTCCAGGCCGCGCCGGAGGATGGTGGCGTCGCCGAGATCCACATCGTCTACACGCGGTTCAAGAGCATGGTCTCCCAGGAGCCGCGGGTCGTGCGGATGCTGCCGCTCGAGGTCGTCGAGGGTGTCGCCGAGCCGAGCGAGGGCCTGCCCCCGCTGTACGAGTTCGAGCCGAGCGAGTCGGACGTGCTCAACGCCCTGCTGCCGCGCTACATCCGCTCCCGTCTCTACAACGCCCTGCTCCAGGCTGCGGCGTCCGAGCTCGCGGCTCGCCAGCGTGCGATGCGTGCCGCCGTCGACAACGCGGAAGAGCTGATCCGCACCTACACCCGTCTCAGGAACACCGCACGCCAGGCCGAGATCACCCAGGAGATCACCGAGATCGTCTCGGGTGCCGACGCCATGGCTGCCAGCTGAGCCCCTCCGCCCAGGAACGAGGAACACACACATGACCGCCACCGACAACACCGGTCCCGAGACGCTGGAGAGCACCGCCGACGAGGCCGCCGGCCAGCGCGCCGTCGGACGCATCGTGCGGGTCATCGGCCCCGTCGTCGACATCGAGTTCCCGCCCGAGGAGCTCCCGGAGATCTACAACGCGCTCAAGACCAGCATCGACCTGTCCGGTGAGGGCGAGGGGGAGAGCGCCACCGAGATCACGCTCGAGGTCGAGCAGCACCTGGGCGACAACATCGTGCGTGCGATCTCCCTCAAGCCGACCGACGGTCTGGTCCGCGGCGCCGAGGTCCGGGACACGGTCGAGTCGATCAGCGTCCCGGAGGGCGAGATCACCAAGGGCACGGTGTACAACGTCATCGGCGAGCCGCTCAACCTCGCCGACGGCGAGGAGTTCCACGCCGAGGAGCGCTGGCCGATCCACCGCAAGGCCCCCGCGTTCGACCAGCTCGAGTCGAAGACCGAGATGTTCGAGACCGGCATCAAGGTCATCGACCTCCTCACCCCGTACGTGCAGGGCGGCAAGATCGGCCTGTTCGGCGGCGCC
>JBMDXU010000273.1:0-7870 GCA_048594485.1 Pseudactinotalea sp.
ATGCGCGGCGAGCTCGTACATCCAGAGCTACGAGCTCGCCGCGGATCTACGATCTCGGCGACTTCGGTGGCGAGGGCTTCGGGGGCGTGGGCTACGGCTCGTCGGACTCGCGGCGCGCGCGCTCGGCGTCGTGACCGCGCAGCACGCGCCGGATCTTCTTGGCCGACACCTCGCGCTCGCCGACGTCCGTGGCGAGGTCCGCCGTCTCGAAGTCGTTGACCGGCTCGCTGTACGCGCCGGGGGCGGGACGACGACGGCGTGCCGGCGCCTCGACGCCCGGCGCCATCGCCCGGGTCGTCACGAGGAACCCCGTGTGGGCGACCATCCGGTGGTCGGGCCGCACCGACAGACCCTCCAGGTGCCACCCGCGGACCATCGTCTCCCAGGCCACCGGCTCGGTCCAGCAGCCGCGGTTCTTGGCGTCCTCGGCGAAACGGGAGAGCTGCGTCGTCGTGGCGACGTAGGCGAGCAGCACCCCACCGGGCGCGAGGGCGTGCTCGACGGCCTCGAAGCACTCCCAGGGCGCCAGCATGTCGAGCAGCACCCGGTCGACCGATCCGGGCTCGACGGCGGTGGGCAGCACGTCCTGCAGGTCGCCGGTGCGCAGCTCCCATGCCGGGTGGGGTCCGTCGAAGAACGTCTCGACGTTGCCGCGGGCGATCTCGGCGAAGTCCTCGCGGCGCTCGATGCTGAGCAGCGAGCCCCCGTCGCCGACGGCGCGCAGCAGCGACAGCGTGAGCGCGCCGGACCCGACACCGGCCTCGACCACCCGGGCGCCCGGGTAGACATCGGCCATGGTGACGATCTGCGCGGCGTCCTTGGGGTAGATCACCGCCGCCCCCCGGGGCATGGACAGCACGTAGTCCGACAGCAGCGGTCGCAGCGCGAGGTACTGCACGCCCCCCGTGGTCTCGACGACGGTTCCCTCCGGCGACCCGATGAGGTCGTCGTGGCGGAACGATCCCTTGTGGGTGTGGAACGTCGTGCCCGCGCGCAGCGTGATCGTGCTGGGCCGGCCCTTGGGGTCGGTCACCTGCACACGCTCGCCGTCGCGGAACGGGCCGCGGCGCATGTCGGCGCCGGTGGGGGTGTCAGTCACGGGCGGCAAGTGTAGGGAACCCGATGGAGCTGCCGACCGTCAGCGGGGCAGCCGCTTGGCGGCGTCGACGACGTCGACGGCGCCGATCGCCCGTCGGTCGAGACCGACGAGGACGGCGACGCGCGCACCGGCACGCGCGGCCTGGGCGAGCTGCGCGACGGCCTCGCTGCCCCGGTGCTCGGTCAGCAGGGCGTCGGCGGGCACCGGTGTGGTGACCGTCAGCAGGGCGGTGTGCTCGCGCGCCGCGACCGGCACGGCACGGACGGCGTCGGGAAGGACCTGACCGGTGGGGACGCCGTCGGGACCGGCGGTCAGCACGACCGACCCGGCGACACCGGCGAGCGCGGTGACCGGAGCCTCGGCGGGAAGCACGGTCACCGGCACCATCCAGGCCGTCAGGTCGACGTCGCGGGTCGCGCGCCGTGCGGTCGCGACACGGACGGCGCCGGTCGCTCCCTGCCAGAGCATGGCGCCGATGAGCACGGCCCAGATCGCGGTGACCCAGTCGCTCGTCGCGGCGCCACGGGCCAGGCCGCCGACGACCACGAGCACGGCCACACCCTGACCGACACGAGCGGCGACGAGCGTGCCGAGGTCGCGGTCGCCGCGCGCCTTCCAGACGGCCGCCTCCAGCAGCCGCCCGCCGTCCATCGGCAGCGCCGGGAGCGCGTTGAAGACGGCGACGAACGCGTTCGTGTAGGCGGCCACGCTCACGACGAGCGCGAGGGCGGCGCTCCCCTGCGACGTGACGCCGCTCTGCACGACACCGGCCAGCCACCAGAGCAGCATCGCCAGCACGGCGTTGGTCGCCGGCCCGACGACGGCGACGAGGGCGGAGGCTCCCGGTCGGCCGATCTCCGAGTGGAACGCGGTGTGCCCGCCCCAGAGCGAGAGCACATACTCGCGCACCCGGACGCCGAGGCGCTGCGCGGTCAGGCCGTGGGCGAGCTCGTGCAGCAGCACGCTGACGGCGAGCAGCAGCGGCACCCCGAGGGCGACCGCGGCCGCGGGCACCACGTCGAGTGCGAGGACGCGCCGCACGGTGGGCGTGAACAGCACGACCAGCACGATCGTGATGAGGCCCCAGCCCGGTGTCAGGATCAGCGGCACACCGCGGATCGAGCCGAGGCGAAGCCCGGCGCTACGCACCGATGACGTCCACGACGGCGCCGGCGGCGATCCGTGCGAGGTCGGCGGTCCCGACACCCTCGAGCGTCGTCATCCGGCTTCGGCCGGGAGCCGCGGGCAGTACGACGTGCGCCTCGACCGCCAGGACGCGCGCACCCGCGGCCTCCGCCGAGGCGACGCCGGGCGTCGAGTCCTCGATCGCGACACACCGCGTGATGTCGACGCCGAGTCGCGTCGCCGCGGTGAGGTACGGCTCGGGGTGAGGCTTCCCCCGCGTGACGGCGTCACCGGTGACGACCACGTCGAAGGTGCCGTCCGGGAGCTGGTCGAGCACGACGTCGACCATCCGCTGCCAGGACATCGTCACCAGCGCGCACGGCACACCCGCGGACCCGAGGTCGTCGAGGAGCGTCCGCGCACCCGGTCGCCACGGCACGCCCTCGGCGGCCATCCGCGCCAGCACGGCGTCGATCAGGGTGTCGACGATCTCCCGGTCGGACATCGTCAGCCCGAACCACTCGCGGAGCAGCTGCGCGCTGTGGTCGAGGGCGGAGCCGATCATCTGCGGCAGGATCGCCGGGTCCCACGTGGCGCCGGCCCCCTCGACGAGCGCCCGCTCGGCGTCGAGCCAGTACGGCTCGGAGTCCACGAGCGTCCCGTCCATGTCCCACAGCACGGCCTGCAGGCCCCGGGGGTCGTCGGTGTGGGTCTGTCCTGGGCTCGTGCTCACTCAGCGGGCTCCGTGGTCTCGTCGTCGGCGGCTGTGGAGCAGTCTCCCATCAGTTACCGACGTGCCCGTGGGCGAGCTCGGCCGTGAGCGACGCCGACCTGCGGTCGGCCCCTACCATGTGTCCATGCCGGCCACGATGCGGGATGTCGCGACGCGGGCCGGGGTCTCGATCAAGACGGTCTCGCGTGTCGTCAACCGTGAGGCGCACGTCCGACCCGAGACGGTGCGGCGCGTCCTGAACGCCATCGGAGAGCTCGGCTGGGTCACCAACGAGGCCGCGCGGTCGTTGCGCACGGGCCGGACCAACCGGGTCGGGATCGCCGTCAGCGGGCTGCGCCGCCCCTACCTCGCGATGCTGGTCGAGGCGCTCGTGCACGAGGCCGATCGACGCGGCCTGGCGTCGGTGGTCGAGCCGACCCACGACGACCCGGACCGGTTGTCCCGTGTGGTCAGCGACCTCGGGCAGCACTTCGACGGTCTGCTCCTCGTCGCGCCCCAGCGGCTGACCGCGGAGACGGTGACGGCCCTCGGCGTGGGCGGCGCCGCCGTCGTGATCCAGGGCGGGCCGCTCGGACGGTCCCTCGACAGCGTGGACGACGACGTCGTCGAGGCGGTCGCTCTCGTCGCCCGACACCTGTCGGTCATGGGCCGACGCGCCCCCGTGCTGCTCGGCCCCGACCGCGCGCTGGCTCCGGGCGAGGAGGCGCCGTCCCTCGCCCTGCGGGAGTCGTTGCGGGCGTCGGGCGTCGACCCCGCCTCCGTGCTCCACGTCGCGCTCGACGGCGCCCCGACGCGCACCGCGGGCGCGGCAGCCGCCGCGGAGGCACTGCGTCGACGGCCCGAGCTCGACGCGCTGGTCTGCGTCAACGACGAGGTCGCGCTCGGTGCGCTGTCCGCGCTGGTCGACGCGGGGGTCGTGGTCCCCGACGACGTCGCCGTGATCGGGTACGACGCCCTGTCCGACGGCGCGTTCTCGACGCCGTCGCTCACGACGGTGGACCCGGTGCCGGACCGGCTGGCCCGCACCGCGGTGACCCTGCTGGTCGAGAGGTTGGCGGGCGAGGCGCCGGCCGACCCGCGATCGGTGGTGCTGCCGGTGCAGCTGCTGCGCCGTGAGTCGACGATGGGGGCGTGATGGCGCGCCCGGTCACGGTCGCGGACGTCGCACGGCTCGCCCGCGTCTCGCCGAAGACGGTGTCGAACGTGCTCGGCGGTCGGCCGCACGTGTCCGCGGCGACACGCGAGGCGGTCGAGGCTGCGGTCGCGGCGCTCGGCTACCGCCCCCACATGGGCGGTCGCAGCCTGGCGTCCGGGCGCACCGGGCGTGTCGCCGTCGTCGTCCCGAACCTCTACCAGCCCTACTTCGCCGAGATGGCCGAGCGCCTCATCGTCGCGATCGAGCAGCTCGGGCTGACGACGACGCTCCGCCTCGCCCCGGACGCCGCGTCCGAGCGCGACGCGCTGACCGGCGTCACCACCTCCGACGCCGACGCCGTCGTCGTCTGCCCGCACTTCTCGCCGCGCCAGCTGCTGGCCGGGCGACACCCCACCCGGCCGATCATCCAGGTGGGCGGACCCCGTGACGACGAGCTCGACTGCGTCGTGATGGGCGAGTACCAGGGCGCCCACGACGTCGCCGAGCACCTGCTGCAGACCGGACGCCGGCACCTGGCGTTCGTGTGGAACGGCACCACCCACAAGACCGACCGGTGGGCGGGCATCGTCGCAGCGCTGGGCGAGCACGGCATCGACGCCGCCTCGCTGCCGTTCCTCGTGGGCTCGGACTGGGACCGCAGGGAGTCCGGGTACGAGGCGGTCCTCGGTCTGCTGCGCAGCGGCCGTCCGTTCGACGCCCTGCTGTGCGCGAACGACGCCACCGCGATCGGGGCGCTGCGCGCCCTGCGCTCCCGGGGCGTCAGGGTGCCCGACGACGTCGCCGTCACCGGGTTCGACGACACCGAGGAGTCGCGCTTCACCCTGCCGCCCCTGACGTCGGTGAGCCCCGAGCAGGACACCATGGTCGCCGCCGCGGTCGCCATGCTGCGCGACCGGCTCGACGGGTTCGACGGGCCTGCCCGTCACGTCGACACCGGGGCCCACGTGGTCGTGCGGGGCTCGACGACCCGCATCTGACGGCCCTCGCTCGGCTAGCTGGTGCTCGGCACCACGACCGTGATCAGCGACCAGGGCGGCACGTCGACCTCGAGACCGTGCTCGCCGACCATCGCCGAAGCGGCGCGCGGTACCACCGGCGAGGCCTGGAACGGTGCGCCCGCACCCGGGTCGGCACCGGCGAGGACCGTCAGAGCTGCGGTCGTGCCGGGCGCGATCCCGTCGCCGACCACACGGACCCGGCGGCTCTCGTCCGCCGCACCCACCAGCGTCACCAGCGTCTGCCCGTCGCGCGCCGTCGCACCGGCGACGAGCTCGGGGACGGCCCGGACGTCGTCGCGGTGGTCGTGGATCAGCGTCTCGTCCAGCCAGACACGGATCCGGTCGCCCTCCACGAGCACGCGCAGCGCGAGGTCCTCACCGGTCCGGACGCCGCGGAACGGGTGCGGGCCGTCGATCTCGTCGGTGACGTCGTCGTCGCGTCGGGACAGCGTGAGGCCGCGGTTGCGCCACTCGCCGATCCGGCACTCGTGGACGGTGCCGGCGGCCGGGTCGCCGAACCCGACGACGAAACCCTCCTCGCCCGCGGTGCGGGTGGCGACCAGTCGCAGCTCGGTGCCGCGGTCGGGCTCGGTCGTCGCACCGTCGATGGTGACCACCGCGCCGTCCTCGACGACCACGTCCGGGCGCGGTTCGCCGGCCACGGAGATCGAGCGGAACGCGGTGGTGGCGCCCGGGCTGCGCAGCTCGATCGTGCGCATCGAGGGCAGCGGTTGCTCGCGCATGCCGCCACCCTCGACGTGACACCCGAGCACCTCGTCGCCGCGGTGCTCCGCCAGCATCTGCGCGACGTGGTAGCTCGCGCTGGGACGCACCTCCTCGTCGGTGAAGTAGATCAGGTCGGGCACCCACTGGGTGTGTCCCACCCGGGCGAGCAACGGTGCGTAGGAGGCCAGCCGGACGATGTCGGAGTTGCGTTCGATCCCCACCATGTAGGCCGCCTCGGCGATCGCGGAGCGCACCGTCGAGGTGCGCGCCGCCCACTCGCCGAGGTAGACCGCCGGGCCGCTGCGGTCGTAGCTGTCGAACCGCTCGACGTTCTGCAGCAGCCAGCGCGGGGTGCGGTAGCTGTGCTCGTCGACCATGCGCACGTCGTGACGCCGGGCGACCTCCCAGCCGTTGTCGTAGTCGGGGCCGTACGGCTTCGGCCCGAGCGTCCCGATCACCGTCACCTCGGGATGAGCCGCCTGCACCACGTCGAAGATCTGGGAGAACCTGTCCTCGAACTGCTCGTCGACGACGTCCTCGTTGCCGAGTCCGAGGTAGCGCAGCCCGAAGGGCTCGGGGTGCCCGGCCGCCGCCCGGACCGCGCCCCATCGCGTGTCGGCCCCACCGTTGGCGTACTCGATCAGGTCGAGCACGTCCTGGATGTACTGCGGCATGCGCTGCTGCGGGATCGCCTGCGGGCCGCGCGGCACGTTCTGGCAGCACACGCCGGCGGCCACCACCGGCATCGGGCTCGCCCCGAGCCGCTCGCAGAGCAGGAAGTACTCGTGGTAGCCGATGCGCATCGATTGGCGGTACCCCCACACGTTGGGCATCCCGCGACGCTCCTCGCGCGGCCCGATCGTGTGCTTCCAGTGGTAGATGTTGTCGAGCCCGTAGCCGTGCGCCACGCACCCGCCCGGGAACCGGACGAACGCCGGACGCAGCTGCGCCAGCGCCGACACCAGGTCCTCGCGGAACAGCGACGCCTCTCCGGTGGTGCGGTCGACGGGACGCAGCTCGACGAGGTCCAGGTCGACCGCACCGGACTCCAGCCGTAGCTGGAGGCGGCATCGGCCCCCGCGGTCGACGGCCAGGTCGGTCTCGTACCAGCCCCATCCCTGCCCCGCGGCGATCTCGATCGACGCAGGAGGACACGCGCCGTCCGGCAGCCCGACCAGCGACGTCGTCAGCGTCGCTCCGGTCGCCGCGCTCCGGGCGGCCAGGCGCACCCGGTAGCGGCCGGGCACGACGAGCGACCCGTCGTCGTACCCGGTGTTCCGGATCACCACGGGACCGTCCGCGGCGTCGAGCCGCAGGTAGGTGGCGTTGGCGGCGGAGATCGGACGGTCCGAACGGACCTGGAGACCGTGGGCGTCCTGGACCTCCCAGCCGGTCGTCGGACCCCAGCCGACGGCGTCAGCGGGGGTGGCCTCGAAGTCGCCGTTGCGGACCAGGTCGGCGTTCAGCCCGCCGTCGAGCGCGTAGTTGATGTCCTCCAGGAACAGGCCCCACAGGTCGGGGCTCACCAGCCGTCCCGTGGGTCGACCGATCCGGATCGTGGCGGTCCCGTCCATGCGTGCTCCTTCACACCGTCCGCGGGGTCGAGGTCGCCCACACTGAGACGGCCCCGACGCTACAGCGATGACATCCCGGGCGACATCGTGCGTCCGCATTCTGGCTTGCCGCTTGACAACGCTAGAAGTCTCGCCGCAAGGTTGCCCGGTCCGCGCCCGAGGAGGTCGGCGCGAGCGGAGCGAGGTCGCTCCGCACACATCTCGACGAAAGGCTCAACGATGAGACGCTCGACCGTGACCGTCGTGGCAGCAGTGGCTGCCGCCGCCGTCACCCTGGCCGGATGCACCGGCGGTGGCGACGACACCGAGGGCGACGGTGTCCTCGACATCCTCGTCATCAAGCACGGCCTGACCGGACCGATGGCCGACATGGCGTGGGTGGCCGACCTCGAGGAGGCCGCCGGGGTCGAGATCCGGTGGGAGGAGGTCTCCGCGGACTGGGACCAGAAGAAGGCCACG
>JBMDXU010000274.1:0-7238 GCA_048594485.1 Pseudactinotalea sp.
TGCGCCGACCGCCTCGGGGTCCCCCCCCCCCGACCAGCGCCCCGGTGAGGGCGCGTCCCCCTGCCCCCCGGGGGGCACCCCCCCTCCCCGCTGCCGGGGTGCGGGCGCGCGATCCCGAGCGGTCGTCACGTCCTGCCCGCGTGGAAGAATCCTGCGGTGCTCGCCCCGTACCGCGCGGTCCTCGCCCACCCCGGCGCGCTGGCCTTCTCCTCCGCAGGGGCGCTGGCGCGGCTGCCGATGTCGATGGTGACGATCTCGATCGTGCTGCTCGTGCAGGCGGTGTACGACTCCTACGCGCTGGCCGGCCAGGTGGCGGCCGTCTACGTCGTGGCGCAGGCGGTGTGCGCGCCGCAGCTCGCCAAGCTGGTCGACGCGCACGGGCAGGCGCGCGTCATGCGGCCGTCGCTGCTGATCGCTGTCGCGGGACTGGTGGCGGTGGCCCTGGCGGCGATGGTCCACGGCCCCACCTGGCTCCTCTTCCCGACGGCGGCTCTCGCCGGCGCCACGGTCGGCTCGCTGGGCGCCCTCGTGCGTGCGCGCTGGAACCGCGTCGTCGACGGCCCCCGGCAGCTCCACACCGCGTACTCGCTGGAGTCGGCGATCGACGAGCTCGTCTTCGTCGTCGGCCCCGTTCTCGCGACGACGCTCGCGGCCGCCATCTCACCCGTGGCGGGCCTGCTCATCGCGATCGCCGCCGCGGCGGGCGGCGGCTTCTGGTTCCTCGCGCAGCGCGCGACGGAGCCGACGGCGACCGGTCGCCCCCACGAGTCCGAGCGCGGATCGGTGATGCGCTCGCCCGGCATGGTGATCATCTCGTTCGTGTTCGTGGCGATGGGCTCGATCTTCGGATCGGTCGACGTCGCGACCGTCGCGTTCGCGGAGGCGACCGGCGACGAGGCCTGGGCGGGAGTCGTGCTCGGCGTGTTCGCGGGCGGCTCGCTGATCTCGGGCCTGCTCTACGGGGCGCGCGAGTTCACCATGGCGGCGTGGAAGCGGTTCGTGCTGGGGATCCTGCTGCTCGCCGCCGGCATCTGCCTGTTCACGCTGGCGACCTCGCTCGCCCTGCTCGCGGCGGCGATGTTCGTGACCGGGTTCGCGATCGCCCCGACCATCATCACGGGGAACGCCCTCGTCCAGCAGCTCGTGCCGCCGTCGCGCCTCACCGAGGGACTGACGTGGGTGGGCACGGCGATCGGGGTCGGCTTCGCCGTCGGGAGCGCGGTCGGCGGCAGGGTGATCGACGACCACGGCGCTCACTCCGGCTACCTCGTCAGCATGGGTGCAGCCGGCGTGGCCGCGGTGGTGGTGCTCTCGACGGCGTCGCTGCTGCGACGCTCGACGACGCGGCGAGCCGCCCCCCAGGGGTAGATCTGCCGATCGCGCGTCCGTCCGCGAGCCCGCATAGGCTGACCGGCAATCGAGACGAGGGGTGGCTCCGACATGTACGCGTACTGGGGAATCTGGATCTGGCCGGTGATCAACGTCGCCGCGCTCGCTGTCATCGGCACGGTGATGGCACCGAAGGCCGGTGCCGCGCGCGGACGGCTCTGGCTCGGGATCGGGCTCATGCTCGCCGGAGCGGTCGTGTCGCTGCTGTGGAGCTTCGTCTACCCCTCGATGATCGGCGGGCCCGGCTTCAGCGCCAGCACGTACGGCATGATCGCCAGCGCCATCAACATCCTCTCCACGCTCCTGAGCCTGGCCGGCGTGGCGGTGCTCGCCTCTGCGGCCACCGTGGGCCGCAGCCCGGTCGGTCCGGTGGATCCCAGCCGACCCGGCGCACCGCCCAGCGGCTACGGCACGACCGGCTACCAAGGGACCGGCTACCCGCCGGGCTCCCAGCAGAGCCCTCCGCAGAGCCCTCCGCCGGGCCCCCAGCAGGGCGGCAACCCGTACACCGGTTGAGTCGACGTCGGACCGTCCTACGCTGACGGGCATGACCGCGTTCGGGGAGTGGCTGCGCGCCGCGCCGTTCCTGCCCGGGAACCGACGTCCCGACGGCGACCCGCACGCCGACGCACGACCCGAACCGGATGTCGTCGGTCTCGTGCTGTCCGGCGGCGGCGCCCGGTCCAGCTTCCAGATCGGCGCGCTCCGCTACCTCTACGACGTCGAGCGGATCACACCGTCGGTCATCACCGGCACGTCGGCGGGGTCGATGCTCGCGGGTGTGCTCGCGCAGCACGACGACCACGCCGGCCAGCGCGCGGCGCTCGCGGAGCTCGAACGGATCTGGCTGGCGATGACGTCGAGCGCCGACATGTTCACCGAGTACCCGTGGTTCACCCGCCTGCGGGAGCACATGCCGACGTGGCGCAAGGTGCTCGCGCTCCGGCAGCGCGCCGCCCGCGCGGACGGCGAGCACCCCCACAGCCCCGTGTGGAGCCCGAGCACCGCCTGGGACGCGCTCGGCACGCTCTGGGAGGTGGGCCGGTCGAGCGCCGATCTGCAGCTCATCGTCCGCGGCCCCACCCAGGAGCGGGCAGCATTCACACCCGGTCCGATCGTCGACCGGCTGCTGGAGCCCCACGTCTTCGACCGCGACCGGCTGGCGGCGTCCTCGGTGGTGCTGCGCGTCGCCGTCGTCGGCCTCGAGAGCGGCGAGCTGCGCTACGTGACGAACTCCGGCGCGTTCACCGACCGGGAGAACCGGCCGATGCCCGAGCTCAACCCCGTCGACGTCGTCAGCGCCATCCGCGCCTCGTGCGCCATCCCCGGGGTGTTCCCGCCCGTCGAGCTCGACGGCGAGCACTACGTCGACGGCGGCGTCCGCGAGAACGTGCCGGTCGAGATCGCGATCGATCGCCTCGGTGTCACCCGCTGCTACGCGGTGATCTCCTCCCCCGCCGGCGTCGCCGCGCGCGACTCCTTCGCCGCGGCCGACATGTTCGAGATCATCATGCGCAGCACGAGCGGCATCATGTCCGACGAGTTGCAGCGCGACGAGATCGCCTACGCCCGCGAGCGCGGTGTCACCGTGATCGCCCCGACGCTCGACGTGCACGATCTCGCCACGATCGACCCGGGGCTGGTCGCGATCGCCGTCGACTACGGCTACCTCCGCGCGCGGGACGTGCTGCACGGTGCCTCGCCGCAACGTCAGGCGCTCACCGACGAGATCATCCACACCCGGCGGCTCGCGTGGGAGACCGAGGAGGCGGCGTTCGCCCAGCACACGGCGTCCGAGCGCGAGGTCGCCGACGTCAAGCAGACGCTGCGCGACCTCCTGGCCCAGGTCCCCGTCGAGGAGCTGCCGCCCGGAGCCGACGCGTGGTGGCAGGGCTGGGAGCGCCATGCGTTCGAGATCGCCCAGGATCGCGCCGTTCCTGGCGCCCGGCACACCCCGGCCCGGCGCGATCGCTGAGCGAGGCTGCGCTCAGCCCACGAAGCGGTACCCCAGACCGGGCTCGGTGCGGAAGAGCACCGGGCGCTGCGGGTCGGCCTCGAGCTTCTTGCGGATCGCGGTCATGTGGACGCGCAGGTAGTTGCTCTCGCGTTCGTACGCAGGGCCCCACACCGCCTGCAGCAGCTCTTTCTGCCGCACCAGCCGGCCGGGTCGCGTGACGAGCGTCTCGACGATGCCCCACTCGGTCGGGGTGAGATGGATGTCGACGCCGTCACGGGTGGCGACCCGGTCGGTGACGTCGATCCGGAGCCCGTCGATCTCGATGACCGGCCGGGCGGCACCGAGGTGCCGGGTCGCGGCGCGCAGCCTCGCGAACAGCTCGTCGAGGTCGAACGGCTTCGTCACGTAGTCGTTGGCGCCGAGGTCGAGGGCCTCGACCTTGTCGTCGGACTCGGCACGGGCCGAGATCACGATGACCGGCAGCTGGGAGTACCCGCGCAGGGTGCGCAGCACGGTGAGTCCGTCGATGTCGGGAAGCCCGAGATCGAGGAGGACCGCGTCGGGGGCGTCGTCGCGCAGCGCGTGCAGGGCGGTGCGACCGTCGGCGGCGATCACCACCTGGTAGCCCCGTGCCTGCAGGTTGATTCGCAGGGTGCGCAGGATCGCCGGGTCGTCGTCGACGGCGAGCACCGTGATCATCGTTCCGCCTCCACGTCGTCGACGGCGGGCAGGTCCACACCGTCCAGCTCGACGGCGAAGGTGAGCCCACCGCCGGGGGTGTCCTCGGCGGTCAGCGTGCCACCCATCGCCTCCGTCAGGCCCTGCGCGACGGCGAGCCCGAGCCCGACCCCCGATCCCGCAGGGACGTCACCCAGCCGTTGGAACGGGGCGAACAACGCGTCGCGCTGCGACGGCGGGATGCCCGGGCCGCGGTCGATGACACGCAGCACGACCCGCTCGCCCACGGCCGCGGCGTCCACGAGGACCGGCGCCGACGGGGCGTAGGTGAGCGCGTTCTCGACGAGGTTGGCGACCACACGCTCCAGCAGCGCGGCGTCGGCGCGCGCGAACAGATCGTGCACGTCGACCCGCACGCGGGTGGTCGCGGCGAGCGGGCGGATCGCGCGGGCCACGACCTCGGTGAGGTCGACCTCGAGCAGGTGCGCCGTGACCGACCCGGTGGCGATGCGGCTCATGTCGAGCAGGTTGGCCACCAGGGCGTCGAGGCGGTCGGCGGAGTCGGCGACACTGCGCAGCAGCTCGCCGGAGTCCAGCTCCGACCACTCGATGTCCGGGTTGCGCAGGCTCGCGACCGCCGCCTTGATGGCCGCGAGCGGTGAGCGCAGGTCGTGCGAGACGGCCGCCAGCAGCGCCGTCCGGACGCGCTCGCCCTCGACGAGCTCGGCGTGCTCGGCCTCGGCGCGCATCGCGTCCTGACGCTCGAGGGCGACACGCAGCCCGCCCGCGTAGGCCTGCAGCAGCCGGCGATCGCTGGAGTCGAGGCTCGGGCCGCGCAGGCACAGAGCGCGGACGTCGTCGACCGGCACCACGATGTCGGCGTCCGCGGTCGACGACGGCGCGTCGCCGTGGCTGCGGGCAGCGATCGGGCCGGCGGGACCCGTCTCGACGATCGACGCACCGCGGGCACCCACGAGCTCGGCCGCCGCGGCGAGCAGCTGGTCGATGTCGGCTCCGGCGTGGAGGAGTCCCTGCGCGACGACGGCGAGCGCGTCCGCCTCGGCGCGGGCGCGCCGGGCCTGCTCCGCGACCCGTGCCGCGCGGTCGACCACCGAGGCCACCGCCGTCCCGACGACGACGAACAGCACGAGCGTGGCGACGTTCTGGGGGTCGGCGATCGCGAGCGTGCCGACCGGGTCGGTGAAGAGCAGGTTGAGCAGGGCACCGCTGCCGAGCGCGGCGATCATCGCCGGGACCATGCCGCCGAGCAGCGCGACCGCGACCACGACCGCCATCAGCACCATCGCCTCGACGGACAGCGTGTGGGCGTCCTTCGTCAGCGCGAGCAGCCCGGCGGCGACGAGCGGGCCGACGACGGCGAGCAGGTAGCCGAGCGCCAGCCGCCGCCTCGAGAGCCCGCGGCGCGTGGTGGCGCGACGACGGGCGCCGCCGGCGAGGTCGTGCGTGACGACGAGGACGTCGACGTCGCCCGAGGCCGCGATCACGCGTTCCCCGACGCCCGGTCGCAGGGTCGCGGCGAGCGGGTGCCGGCGGCTCGCCCCGACGATGACCTGGGTCGCGTCCTCCCCCCGTGCGAACGACAAGATCGACTCAGCGGCGTCGTCGCCCACGACCGTGTGCAGCGTGCCACCCAGGCCCTCGGTGAGGGTGCGGATCTCCTCCAGGCGCGTGGGGCTCAGTCCGTTGAGACCATCGCGCTCGGCGACCAGGAGCGCCTTCCACTCGCCGCCGGCGCCGCGGGCGGCGACCCGTGCGGCGCGCCGCAGCAGCACCGCGGTCTCGGCGCCGCCGGTGATCGCGACGACGATCCGCTCGCGTGTGGCCCAGGTGCCCGAGATCCCCTGCTGCGCCTTGTACCGCTCCATGCCCTCGTCGACACGGTCGGCGAGCCAGAGCAGCGCGAGCTCGCGCAGCGCCGCGAGGTTGCCCTCGCGGAAGAACTTCGCCAGCGCCGCGTCGACCTTCTCCGGGGCATACACGTTCCCGTGCGCCATCCGACGCCGGAGCGCCTGCGGGCTCATGTCGACGAGATCGACCGTGTCGGCGCCGCGCACCACGGTGTCGGGCACGGTCTCGCGCTGCCGGACGCCGGTGATCTGCGCGGCGACGTCGTTGATCGACTCGAGGTGCTGGATGTTGACGGTGGTGATGACGTCGATGCCCGCGTCCAGCAGCTCGGTGACGTCCTGCCAGCGCTTGGCGTTCCGGCTGCCCGGCGGGTTCGTGTGGGCGAGCTCGTCGACGAGCGCGACCTCGGGGGCGCGGGCGAGCAGGGCATCGAGATCGAGATCGGTGTGCCCGTCGGGTCCGCCGGCGTGGAACGTCACCGGGCGCCGCGGCACGACCTCCAGGTCGCCCACGGCGGCCTCGGTCTCGGGGCGGCCGTGCGTCTCGACCAGCCCGACGACGACGTCGGTGCCGCGATCGCGCCGTCGGCGGCCCTCGGACAGCATGGCGAACGTCTTGCCCACGCCGGGTGCGGCCCCGAGGTAGACGCGAAGACGTCCGCGACCCATGCCCCTATCCTTCCCCGACCAGGGCGGCCAGAGCGGCGTTGAGCGTGACGACGTTGACGACCGGCTCGCCGAGGAACCCGAGCTGCCGTCCGCTGGTGTGGTCGGCGACGAGCGCGCGGACCTGGTCCTCGGTCAGCCCGGTGGCCGCCGCGACCCGCGCCACCTGGATCGCGGCGTACTCGGGTGAGATGTGGGGATCGAGCCCCGATCCGGAAGCGGTCAGGGCGTCCGGGGGGACGAGCGCCGGGTCGACGCCCTCCCGCTCGGCGACCTGCGCACGCCGCTCGGCGATGAGGTCGAGCAGCTCGGGGTTCGACGGGCCGAGGTTGCTCGCCCCCGACGCCGTCGCATCCCAGCCGGTGGCCGAGGGGCGCGGCTGGAACCACTGGTCGCCGTCGGAGGGTTGCGCCAGGAGGGCGGAGCCGATCACGACGCCGTCGTCGTCGCGGATCACCGAACCCTCGGCGCGGTCGCCGATCGCGTGGCCGACGCCGACCAGCAGCAGCGGGTAGGCGACGCCGAGCAGGAGGGTGAGACCGAGGAGCAGTCGCAGCGCGGCGCCGCACTGACGGAGGAGCTGGGTGAGCACGATGATCAGATCCCTGGGACGAGGCTGACGAGCAGGTCGATGAGCTTGATCCCGACGAACGGCACGACGAGGCCGCCGACGCCGTAGA
>JBMDXU010000275.1:0-1843 GCA_048594485.1 Pseudactinotalea sp.
TCGATGTCCATGATCTGGTCGGTGACGTCGAGGTTCTCGGCGAGCTGGGCGTTCACCCGTCCCTCGACCTCGGCGAGCACGCCCGCCGGGACGGCGCTGCCGTGCCGGAAGTCGAAGCGCAGCCGCGAGGGCGCGTTCTCCGAGCCCGCCTGGGTGGCCTGCTCGCCCACCAGCTCGTGCAGCGCCTTGTGCACCATGTGCGTCGCGGTGTGCGCCCGCGCGATCGCGAGCCGGCGCTCGGTGTCGATGCTCGCGACACCGGTCTCGTCGAGCGCGAGCGTGCCCTCGACGAGTCGGCCGCGGTGCACGTGCAGGCCCTTGACCGGGGACTGCACGTCCGCGACGTCGACGATGCCGCCCCCGCTGAAGCTGATGGTCCCCTGGTCCGCGAGCTGGCCGCCCGCCTCGGCGTAGAACGGCGTCGCGTCGAGAACCACCTCGACATCGGCGGGCGCCTGCGCGACCTGCGCCGGGACGCCGTCGACCAGGAGACCCACCAGACGCGCCTGCGCGGTGTCGTCCGTGTACCCGAGGAAGGTGTCGGACCCGCCGAGGCGGGTGAGGATGTCGGAGTAGGCGCTCGCGTCGACGTGACCGCTCTTCTTCGCGAGGGCATCGGCGCGCGCGCGCTGGCGCTGCTCCGTCATCAGCGTGCGGAAGCCGGCCTCGTCGACCTCGACACCCTGCTCCGCCGCCATCTCCAGCGTGAGGTCGATCGGGAAGCCGTAGGTGTCGTGGAGCGCGAAGGCGTCCGAGCCCGTGAGCACGGGCGTGCCCGACGCCGTCTTGGCCCGCGCCACCGCGGTGTCGAGGATCGTGGTGCCGGAGACCAGGGTGCGGCGGAAGGCAGCCTCCTCCTCGTACGCGACCTGCGAGATCCGCGCGAAGTCGGTCTCGAGCTCGGGGTAGGACTCCTTCATCGCCTCCTTCGAGACCGGCAGCAGCAACGGCAGCGTCGGCTCGTCGACGCCGAGCAGCCGCATCGAGCGCACGGCGCGCCGGATCAGCCGTCGCAGCACGTAGCCCCGGCCGTCGTTCCCCGGCCGGACGCCGTCGCCGATGAGCATGAGCGCCGACCGCACGTGGTCGGCGACGACGCGCATCCGCACCTGGTCCGGCTCGTCGGAGTTGGCGCCGAGCTCGTAGCGCTTGCCGGTCAGCTCCTCGACCGTGCTGATGACGCCGAAGGTCTCGTCGATCTCGTAGAGGTTCTCCTTGCCCTGCAGCACGGCCGCGAGGCGCTCCAGGCCGAGGCCGGTGTCGATCGACTTGTGCTCGAGCTCACCGAGCAGCGGGTAGCTCTTGCCCTGTCCCTCGCCGCGCAGGAACTCGTCGAAGACGTTGTTGTAGAGCTCCAGGATCCGGTCACCACCGGGATCGACCGTGCCGCCCACCGGGTCGGGCCCGTACGCGGGACCGCGGTCGTAGTGGAACTCCGCGCAGGGGCCCGCAGGCCCCGGCTGACCGGTGTCCCAGAAGTTCTCCTCCTGGGGCAGCCGCACGATCCGCGACGCGTCGACGCCGATGTCGGCCAGCGCCTGCGCGGCCTCGGCGTCCTTCTCCCAGATCGTCACCCAGATGCGATCACCGTCGAGACCGTAGCCGCCGTCGTCGACGGACCCGGTGAGGAGCTCCCAGGAGAAGCCGATGGACTCGCGCTTGAAGTAGTCGCCGAAGCTGAAGTTGCCCGCCATCTGGAAGAACGTGCCGTGACGCGTGGTCCGCCCGACGTTCTCGATGTCGTTGGTGCGGATGCACTTCTGGACGCTGACGGCGCGCGGCCAGGGTGCGGGCTCGGTCCCGACGATGTACGGGATGAACGGCACCATGCCGGCGATCGTGA
>JBMDXU010000276.1:0-4926 GCA_048594485.1 Pseudactinotalea sp.
CCGGACCACACGGCCGTGTTCAGGGCGGCGAACTTGTTGTCGCCGGCGGGGATCACGGAGCCGAAGTACTCCTCGAACAGCTCGGGGTGCTCGCGCAGCCCGGTGTCGGTGTCCATGAAGATGACACCCTGCCGCTCCAGCTCCTCGTTGATCTGGTGGTAGACCACCTCGGACTCGTACTGGGCCGCGACGCCCGCGACGAGACGCTGCTTCTCCGCCTCCGGGATGCCGAGCTTGTCGTAGGTGTTCTTGATGTCCTCGGGCAGGTCCTCCCAGCTGGTGGCCTGCTTCTCGGTGGTCCGCACGAAGTACTTGATCCGGTCGAAGTCGATCCCGGACAGGTCCGCGCCCCAGCTCGGCATCGGCTTGCGGTCGAACATCCGCAAGCCCTTGAGCCGCTGGTTGAGCATCCAGTCGGACTCGCTCTTGAGCGAGGAGATGTTCCGGACGACGTCCTCCGACAGCCCGCGCTGCGCGTTGGCCCCGAAGGTGTCGGTGTCGTGCCAGCCGAAGCTGTAGTTCCCGATCGACGCGATCGTCTCGTCCTGCGTCATCGGTGCTGAGGTCACGTCTGGCTGGATAGCCATCAGCCGTCCTTCCGGGTGGGGATCTTCAAAGGGATGTGCGTGGTGCACACGTGCTCGCCGCCGGCCAGGGTGGCCAGCCGCTGCACGTGCACGCCGAGGAGGTCGGAGAACGCACGGGTCTCCGCCTCGCACAGCTGGTGATGAGCCTCGGCCACGTGGAGCACCGGGCAGTGGCCCTGACAGACCTGGAGCGCGATGCCGCCGGGCATCGGCCGGGCGGTGGCAGCGTAGCCGTCCTCCGCGAGCAGCCGGGCGAGCGTCTCGGCACGAGCGGCGAGGTCGTCCCCGGCCTGCGCCATGGCGTCGCCGTACCGAGCGCGCATCTCCTCCGATCGCGCCTCGGCGAACGCGGCGATGCCGTCGGATCCGAGAGCGTCCTTGATCTGCGCGAGCGCGGCCAGCGCGGCCTCCGCGTAGGCGCTGCCCAGCTGGGCGTGCGCCGAGGCCGCGGCCACGTACTTGCGTGCGGGACGTCCGCGGCCGCGCTTGGCGATCGGGACGTCGTCGCGAGCCTCGACCTGCCCCTGCAGCTCGAGGGTGGTCAGGTGACGGCGGACGGCGGCCGAGGTCAGGTTGAGCCGGCGCGCGAGCTCCGCCGCGCTGATCGGGCCGAGCTCGACGATCAGACGCAGCACGCGGTCGCGCGTGGTGGCGTCGTCGACCTCACCGGCGGCCGGCGTGCTCGCCGGGACCCGGTCGGTGGTGGGGTCGGCGGTCGGGGTCGTCATCGCTCCTCCTCCTCGCCTCGGGCGCGCACGAGTGCTTCGCGATGCGCCATGATTTACACAACATTCTCCGTTGTCTAAATAGTCCGCGCAAGCAAGGAGCACCTAAGTGGGGTGGGTCACCCGGTCCCGCTGCGGGTGCGTGCACGGCGACCGTACTCGCGCGGACCGACACCGAAGCGGCGCTTGAACGCGGCGCTGAACACGAACGGATCCGCGTAGCCCACGCTCGCGCCGGCACGCGAGACCGTCGTCGACGGATCGGCGAGGAGGTCGGCCGCCCGCTCGAGCCGCACCCTCGTCAGATAGGCGATCGGCGACTCGCCGGTGGCCGCGAGGAACCGGCGCGAGAACGCGCTCCGCGACAACGACGCGGCGTGCGCGAGCGTCGTGAGCGTCCACGGCCGGGACGGCTCGTCGTGGATGCGTCGGAGCGCCGCCCCCACGGCCGAGTCGCCCGCAGCCGTGAGCGCACGTGCGGCCTCGCCGTCGGAGCGCTCGGCCCACCGGCGGACGGCTGCCACGACCAGCAGGTCCAGCATCCTGTCGAGGACGACGCCCTGGCCCGGCCGGTCCTCGGCCAGCTCGACGGCGAGCACCGGAAGCAGGTCCGCGAGCGACCCGGCACCGGGGCCGCCGGTGAGCAGCAGCACCTCGGGCAGCGCCTCGAGCAGACGTCGCCCCACCTCGCCCTCGCCGGTGTAGCTGCCGACGAGCATGACGGTCCCGCCGTCGCTCGCGTTGCCCCAGCTGCGCCCGCCCAACGACATCCGCTCGGTCAGCGGCTCACCGTGCGGCCCCACACACTCCTGTCCCGGCAGCACGACCGCACCGACCTCGGCACCCGGCGCGGAGAGCACACGATAGGGACGCGGTCCCCGCAGCAGCAGCACGTCGCCGGGGCCGAGCGGGGTCGGGGGGTGGCCGGGGTGCGCGAGATGCGCGTCGCCCCGGGTGATGGCCACGAGGCTGAGAGGCGCCTCGTCGCGGATCTCCAGCCCCCACGGTGCGGCCATGACCACCCGCAGCGCGAAGGCAGCGCGTGCACGGGGGCCCGCGAGCAGGCCCGTCACCTCGTCCACGCGGTCAGCGTACGACGGGACGATGGCACAGGTTCTCGCCGTCATCCCTCATGGATCGTCGTCGTCGGTTGCCGTTGACTGCTCGCATGAGCCTCCTCCGCACCGCCACCATCGTCGCGGCCGTCGGCACCGCCGTCAGCGGGGGCGCACTGTTCGCCTTCTCCGCGTTCGTGATGCCGGCGCTGCGTTCGCTGCCCGAGCCCGTCGGGATCCGTGCGATGCAGGCGATCAACATCGCCGCGCCGACCCCGCCGTTCATGATCGTGCTGTTCGGCAGCGGCGCTCTCGCCGTCGGCGTCTCCGTCGCCGGGATCGTCCGCGGCGGGTCCTGGTTGCTGGTCCCGGCCGCCGCCCTCGCGCTCGGCACCCTCGTCATCACCGGCGGATACCACGTGCCGCGCAACGACGCGCTCGCCCTCGTCGTCGCGGACGCACCGGGTGCGGCGTCGTTCTGGCACACCTACGTCGTGGAGTGGACGCGGATGAACTCCGTGCGGGCGGCGTCGGCGATCGGCGCGAGCGTGCTCTACGTCGCAGCTCTGCGGTGACGCGGAGCGGCTCGCGCGGGCTACCGTAGAGCGGTGCCCGACCACCTGCTGCGCCGACTGACGACGATCGCCGTGGTCGCCAACCTCGTCGGGCAGGTGCTCATCATCGTGACCGGCGGGGCCGTGCGTCTGACGGGCTCCGGGCTCGGCTGCTCGACGTGGCCCGAGTGCGAGCCCGGGCAGTTCGTCCCGGCGTTCCACGCCGCGACCGAGATCCACGTCTACGTCGAGTACGGCAACCGGATGGTCGGTGTCGCGCTCGGTCTGGTGGGGATCGCGCTCGCCGTGCTGATGACGCTGTCGACGCGCCGCCTCGGTCGGCCCACGCAGCTGCGGGTGCTCGCCTACGCGGTGATCGGTGGCGTCGTGCTGCAGGGGCTCATCGGCGGCGTGTCGGTCCTGCTCTCGTTGCACCCGGGGGTGGTCGGGTCGCACTTCCTCCTCTCCGGCGCGCTGCTGGTGGTCTCGACCGTGCTCGCGGTGCGGTGGTTCGAGGGCGACGCGGCCCCGACGCCCGTGGGCTCACCCTGGCTGCGCCGGCTCGGCTGGGTGCTGGCGGCGCTCGCCGTCGTCGTCGTGGTGCTGGGTGTGGTCGTGACCGGCTCCGGCCCGCACTCGGGTGACGACGAGGTCGGCTACCGGTTCGCCGTCGACCCCTACGAGCTCGCACGCGCCCACGCCGCGGCGGTGTGGCTGTTCCTGATCACGCTGGTCGCGTTCACGGTGACGGCGTTCCGCTCGCGGCCGGTGCCGGTCCAGGTGCGCCGCTGGGCGCTCGTGCTCGTCGCCGTGACCCTGGCCCAGGGTGTCATCGGCTACGTGCAGTTCTTCACCGGTCTCCCCGAGATCCTGGTCGGCGCCCACATGCTCGGCGCCGCGCTCCTGATCGTCACCACCGCGCGCACCGTCCTGACGCTGCGCCACCGCACCGAGAGCGTCCCGGCGGAGCAGGTCTCCGGACGCGTCCGCTCGCTGGCGTCCTAGCGCAGCCACTCCGCGTCGGGCTGGCGCAGCGTGCTCCACCGCGACCCCCGGGCCGCGTGCGCGGCGAGGATCCCGACGACGGCGCTCGGGTTGTGCACGGCTCCGGCGGTGACCAGCGCGAGGGCGTCGTCCAGCGGCACCCACGCCGTCGGCATCCCCAGCTCCTCCTCGGTCCGCTCGTGACGGTCCGCCTCGGGGACGGGCGACAGGTCACGGGCGAGGAAGACGCGCAGCGCCTCGTCCGAGGCGCCCGGGCTGGTCCAGTAGTCGGCCAGGGTGTGCCAGGTCGACGCCGTCAGGTCGGCCTCCTCGGCCAGCTCGCGCCGCGCGGTGCCCGCCAGCGACTCCCCCGCGACGTCGCACAGCCCGGCCGGGATCTCCCAGCAGAAGGCGCGCACCGGGTGACGGTACTGACGGATCAGCAGCACCCGGTCGTCGGTGTCCAGCGCCACGACCGCGACCGCACCGGGGTGCCGCAGGAACTCCCGCGTGACCACGCCGGCCTCGCCGAGGTCCACGTCCTCCGACACCAGGTCGAAGACGCGACCGGCGTGCACGACCTCGCTGCGGCGGACCGTCGGCTCGATCCGCTCGTCGCGCACCGGCCGCTCGCCCACGCTCACCGACCTACTCGCCGGCGGCGACGGGCGCCGACGGCACCTCGAGCAGCCGCGACTCCCGCTGCCGGTCCAGGGCAGCCTGCACGAGGCCGCGGAACAGCGGGTGCGCGCGCGTGGGGCGCGACTTGAACTCCGGGTGTGCCTGCGTGGAGATGTAGTACGGGTGCTGCTCGCGGTCGAGCTCGACGAATTCCACCAGCGAGGAGTCGGGCGAGCGGCCCGAGATGTGCAGTCCGGCCCCGTCGAGCGCGTCGCGATAGGTGTTGTTCACCTCGTACCGGTGCCGGTGGCGCTCGTTCACGTGCTCGCTGCCGTAGACCTGCGCGGCGAGCGACCCCGGCTCCAGCACCGCCTCGTACCGGCCGAGCCGCATCGTGCCC
>JBMDXU010000277.1:0-4021 GCA_048594485.1 Pseudactinotalea sp.
TCAGGCGCGCGCCCATCATCCGGGCGGTCTGGATGATCGAGAGCCCGAGCGGGCCGGCGCCGATGACGGCGACCGAGGAGGAGATCTCGATCGGCATGCCGATCAGGCCGAAGGCCCAACCCGGGCCGGGGACGCAGGCGAGCGAGGCGAGCTCGACGTCGGACAACGACGAGTCGTTGACCGGTACCACCCACGGCTCGGGGCAGACGGCGAGCTCGGCGAAGCCGCCGGTGTGGTCCTGCCACACCTCGGTGCCGTCCGAGAGCGTCGCGAACGCCGGGTTGTCGGGGTGCGCGAACTCGATGTCGTTCTTGTGGCCGCAGGCGTACCACTCACCGCGCACGCAGCTGTAGCAGGTGCCGCAGCTCGGCGTGACCGGCGTGACGACCCGGTCCCCCACCTGCACGCGCCGCACCTGCGGGCCGACCTCGACGACGATGCCCATCGCGCCATGACCGGGGCTCTTGGCCCGCTCCTGGTGGTTCGGGAGCGTCGAGACGTTCTCGACGATCGTGTAGCAAGCCTGGGCGGCCATGTTGCGGATGACCACCTCGTGCGGTCGCCGCGGCTTCAGCGTCAGGTCGCGGATCGCGAACTCCGTGCCGTGGCGCACCCAGCCGCGGAACGGTGCGTCGACGTCGATCTCAGGCATGCGGTGCTCCGGGGATGGTGGGGGCCGGGACGCCCCAGCCGCGGTCGAGGAAGGAGGCGTACGCCGGCGCGTGGGCCAGCTGACCGCCGTTGACGTCGATGGTCGCGCCGGTGACGTACTCCGGCACGCTCGCGAGGAACACCACGACCGACGCGACGTCCTCGGGCTGCGCGAACTCCCGCGACACGATGTTGTTCTGGTACACCTCGACCATCTCGGGCTCGAGGTTGCGCGCCACCGACGGCGTCAACGTCAGCCCCGGCACGATCGCGTTGCAGCGGATGCCGTGCTTGCCGTACTGCGTGGCGACGTACTTGGTCAGCGTGTTCACACCGGCCTTCGTGACGCCGTACGCCGTGAGGAACAGGTCGCCCGCGATCGAGGACGTCGTCGAGGTGTTGACGATCCAGCCGTCGCCGCGCGCCACCATGTGCGGGATCGCGTAGCGGCAGCACATCAGGGTGCCGCGCAGGTTGACGGCGTAGGCGCGGTCGAGGATCGCGAGGTCGAGGTCGACCACGGTGCTGTCGCCACGGATCGACTCGGCCGCGGTGTCAGCCGCGTTGTTGTGCAGCACGTCGAGGCCGCCGAAGGTGTCGACGGCGGTCTGCACCATCGCCTTCACCTGCTCCTCGTCGGCGATGTCGACCTGGGCGCCGACCGCCCGCGCGCCGGTCGACTCGATCTCCGCGGCCACCCGCTGCGCGCCCTCGAGCGAGATGTCCGCGACCACCACCGCGTGACCAGCCGCGGCCAGTGCCTTCGCGGACGACTCCCCGATCCCGGCGCCACCGCCGGTCACGATCGCGACTCTGTTGCCCTGCTCCACCGCTGCTCCTGTCATCAGTACATCGCCCGTCCGCCGGAGATGTCGAAGACCGCTCCGGTGCTGTAGGACGACTGGTCCGAGCACAGCCAAGCGGTCATCGCGGCGACCTCCTCGGGCTCGGCGTACCGGCCCATGGGCGGCGGCGGCACCTTGCCGTCCGCGTCGGTCACCGGTGCCCCGGCCATGATGTTGGTGTTGTTCACGCCGCCCGGCGTGATGCAGTTGACGAGCACGCCGGACAGCGCGAGCTCCTTGCCGATCGACTTCGTGAAGCCGACGACGCCTGCCTTCGCCGAGGCGTACGCCGCCATCATCGGGTTGCCCTCCTTGCCCGAGATCGAGGCGATGTTGACGATGCGTCCGCTCCCCTGCGCCTGCAGGTGCGGGATGGCGGCGTGCGTCACGCGGTAGGTCCCCATCAGGTCGATGTCGATCACCCGGAAGAAGTCCTCCTCGCCGTACTCCTCGATCGGCAGGATCGGCCCGAGGATGCCGGCGTTGTTGACCACGATGTCGAGGCCGCCGAACGCCGAGACTGCTTCGGCCACAGCGCTCTGGACCTCCGGGGGCGAGCGCACGTCGCACGGGATGCCGACCGAGCGGTTGCCGTGGTCGGACGCCAGCGCGGTGGCCGCGTCGACGTCCAGGTCGAGCACCGCCACCCGGCAGCCCTCGTCCGCGAGCCGGCGCGAGATGGCGGCGCCGATGCCGCCGGTCCCGCCGGTGACGAGGGCGCGGTCGCCTACGAGCCTCACTGGGCGAGGTCCCCGGCGTCGACCATGAGCGTGCTCCCGGTCATGAAGGCCGCGAGGTCGCTGACGGCGAACAGCACCACCCGGGCGACGTCATCCGGCTTCCCGAGCCGCCGAAGGGGCATCCGCGCGGAGAACGAGTCCCAGAGGTCCGCGTTGCCGGCAGCACGCAGCGCGTCGGCGTTCGCGAGGATGCCCTCGGTCTCGACCATGGTGGGCGCGACGGTCAGCACCCGGATGCCCAGCGGGCCGAGCTCGACGGCGAGGCCCTTGGTCAGCCCGACCAGCCCGTGCTTCGACGACGTGTAGTGGACGATGCCGGCGCCGGCCGCGCGGAAGGCCGCGATGGAGGCCATGTTGATGATCACGCCGCCGTGCTCGGCGGCCACCATGTGCCGCGCCGCCTCACGCGCGCCGACGAAGCAGCCGCGGATGTTGACGTCGTGCACGCGGTCCCAGTCGTCGTCGGACATCTCGAGGACGCTGATGCTCGGGTAGACCCCGGCGTTGTTGATCCAGATGTCGATCGAGCCGAACCGCTCGATCGCCGTGGCCGCACACGCCTGCACGGAGCCGGTGTCGGTGACGTCGAGGTGGACGCCCTCGCAGCGGGAGCCGTACGCCGCCGAGATCCTCTCGGCTGCGGCCTCGGCGTCCACCAGGTCACCGAGCAGCACGTTGGCGCCGGCCTCGGCCAGACGCTCCGCGACGGCGTACCCGATCCCCGCAGCACCGCCGGTGACGACCGCGGACCTGCCTCCGAGCGAGATCAGCTGCTCGAGGGGGGTGCCGGTCAGGTCGGGGGCGGTCATCGCTCATCCCAGGTACGCATCTCGGACCTCCTGGTCGTTCTGGATCTCTTCCGGGCGTCCCTGGGACAGCACGGTGCCGCGCTGGAGCACGACGATCCGCTCGCACAGGGACATGACGAAGGACATGTCGTGCTCGACGAGGAGCACGCTGGTGCCGTGGTCGGCACCGATGGTGCGCAGCAGCGCAGCGAGGTGCTCGCTGTCCGCCGCGCCGAGTCCGGACCGGGGCTCGTCGAGGAGCAGCACTCGCGGCTTGACGACGAGTGCGCGGGCCAGCTCGACCAGACGCCCCACGCCGATCGGGAGACCGCCGACCTGCCGACCGGCGTGCTGGGCGACTCCGCACAGCTCCAGGGTCTCAGCGACGCGGACCATGCGCTCGTCGGTGAGCCGGCTGCGCGTGCGCGCGCCTACCAGGTCGGCGACCAGGCCGCCGCCCCCGCCGCGCCACTCGAGCGCGGCCAGGACGTTCTCCTCCACGGTCAACGACCCGAACAGCTGCTGGCGCTGGAAGGTCCGCGCGATGCCGTGCCGCGCCCGCCACAGCTCGCTGCGCCGGGTGATGTCGTCGCCGTCGAGCGACACCGACCCCGCGAGGGAGCGGCGGGCGCCGGCGATGACGTCGAAGAGCGTCGTCTTGCCCGCGCCGTTGGGGCCGATGACGCCGACCACCTCGCCGTGCCCGAGCGACAGGTCGACGCCCCCGAGCGCGACGACGCCACCGAACCGCACCTCGACGCCGCTGACGGCGAGGACGGTGCGAGGCGGCGCGACGGTCTCGGCCACTAGAAGATCGCGATCGGGTTGGCCGGGCTGCCGGTGCCGTACTCGATGCGCAGCGGGGCCAGCGTCAGCATGAACTCCCAGCGCTTCCGCTCCTCGCACGCCTTGGCGAGACCCTCGAGGTCGGCGAAGTCGATCAGCCAGAGGCCCATCGCGACCAGGCCGACCTGGTGGATCGGCTGGAAGACGACCT
>JBMDXU010000278.1:0-4046 GCA_048594485.1 Pseudactinotalea sp.
CGAAGTTCTACGACGCCGCGTGCGCGCTCGGGTCGGGCATCGTGCCCGCGTGGGAGGTCGAGGCCAGCGACCTGGCGATCTCGCTGACCATCGCGCGCGACGGCGTCGACGTGTTCACCGGTGCGACGTCGACCAGCCAGCTGCACCGGCGCCTCGACGACCTGGCGGCATGGCTGTACCGCGGCCTGTCGTTCCCGCGGGGTGCGGTGCTCCTCACCGGTACCGGGATCGTCCCCGAGGGCGAGTTCACGCTCCGCGAGGGCGACACGGTCACCATCGTGATCGAGAAGGTCGGGACGCTGCAGAACCGCGTGGTCGTCGTCGGGACCGGGACGCCGGACGCCGTCTGACGCCCGCCGACCGGTGCGCCGGCTGACGCCGGCCAACCCCTGCGCGAGCAGGGGGTTCTGCCCGGAACGGCACGACGACGCGGGCAGAAGCACCTGGTCGCGCCCGGGGCCTGAGCCGGCGTGGCGCATCGTCGCGCCGGTCGCGTAGGCTGGTCGTGTCGCGACTGGCGCAGAGGTGGGTCACCACCGGGGAGCGACGGGACGAAAGCCAGACCTGAAGGTCGCCCGCCTGGGCCGAGGGTCGCCACCGTTGCCCGCACCTGCTGAGGAGTCTGCCGCCATGACCGAACCCGTCGCCAACGCCGCGCTGTCCGATCTCGACCCGGAGATCGCCGCCGTCCTCGAGGGCGAGCTCGCTCGCCAGCGCGACACGCTCGAGATGATCGCGAGCGAGAACTTCGTCCCGCGCGCCGTCCTGCAGGCGCAGGGGAGCGTGCTGACCAACAAGTACGCCGAGGGCTACCCGGGCAAGCGGTACTACGGCGGCTGCGAGCAGGTCGACATCGCCGAGAACCTGGCGATCGACCGGGCGAAGGCGCTGTTCGGCGCCGAGTACGCCAACGTCCAGCCGCACTCCGGCGCGACGGCGAACGCCGCCGTCCTGCATGCCATCGCACGTCCCGGCGACAAGATCCTCGGGCTCTCGCTGCCCCACGGCGGCCACCTCACGCACGGCATGAAGATCAACTTCTCGGGCCGGCTCTACGACGTCGCCGCGTACGGGGTCGCCGAGGACACCCACCTCATCGACTACGACAAGCTGCGCGAGCAGGCGATCGCCGAGCAGCCCAAGGTGATCATCGCGGGATGGTCGGCCTACCCGCGTCACCTCGACTTCGAGGCGTTCCGCTCGATCGCGGACGAGGTCGGCGCGATGCTGTGGACCGACATGGCCCACTTCGCCGGACTGGTCGCCGCCGGGCTGCACCCGAACCCGGTGCCGTTCTCCGACGTCGTCTCGACGACGGTGCACAAGACCCTTGGCGGCCCGCGGTCCGGGCTGATCCTGTCCCGCGACGAGCAGACGTGGGGCAAGAAGCTCAACTCCGCCGTCTTCCCCGGTCAGCAGGGCGGCCCGCTCATGCACGTCATCGCGGCGAAGGCGGTCGCGCTCAAGGTGGCGGCGGGCGAGGAGTTCGCGGAGCGGCAGCAGCGCACGCTCTCCGGCGCGCGCATCATCGCCGACCGGCTCCTCACCGAATCGGCGAAGGCGGCCGGCGTCTCGGTCGTCTCGGGTGGCACCGACGTCCACCTCGTCCTGGTGGACCTGCGCGACTCCCCGCTCGACGGCCAGCAGGCCGAGGACCTCCTCCACGCCGCGGGCATCACGGTCAATCGCAACGCGGTCCCGTTCGACCCGCGCCCCCCGATGGTCACCTCCGGTCTGCGCATCGGCACCCCGGCGCTCGCCTCGCGCGGGTTCGGCGACGCCGAGTTCACCGAGGTCGCCGACATCATCGGGACGGTGCTCACCGAGGGCGCCGATGCCGACCTGGAGTCGGCGCGGACGCGGGTGCGCGCCCTCACCGAGGCGTTCCCGCTCTACCCGGGCCTGCACCAGTGAGCGCCCGCCTCCTGCCCGGCAAACCGGTCGCCGAGGCGGTGCTGGCCTCGCTGGAGCCGCGGATCGCCGCGCTGACGGCGGCCGGTCACCAGCCCGGGCTGGGCACGATCCTCGTGGGCGAGGACTCGGCGAGCGCCGGCTACATCCGGATGAAGCAGGCGAAGGCCGCCGAGCTGGGTCTGACCTCTCCGCACATCCACCTCGGCCAGGACGCGACCCAGGCCGACGTCGTCGCCGCGATCCGGGAGTTCAACGACGACGGCAGCGTCGACGCCGTCCTCATCCAGCACCCGACACCGCCGCAGATCGACTTCGACGCCGCGCTGCTCGAGCTCGACCCGGACAAGGACGTCGACGGTCTGCACCCGGTCAACATGGGACGCCTGGCGCTCGGGATGGAGGGCCCCGTGCCCTGCACGCCGGCAGGCATCGAGGCGCTGCTCGCGCACTACGAGATCCCCGTGGCCGGTCGCGACGTCGTCATCCTCGGACGAGGCACGACGCTCGGCCGCCCGCTCGCGCTGCTGCTGTCGCAGAAGCGGCCGACGGCGAACGCCGCCGTCACCGTGGTCCACACCGGTGTGCCGAGCTGGGCCGACTACACCCGCCGGGCCGAGATCGTGATCGCCGCCGTCGGTGTGCCCGGGATCCTGCAGCCCGAGCACCTGACCCCGGGGGTCACCGTGATCGGCGGGGGTGTGCGCTACGAGGGCAAGCGCCTGCTCCCCGACGTCGACGAGCGGTGCGAGGAGATCGCCGGCGCCATCACCCCCCGCGTCGGCGGTGTCGGCCCGACCACCATCGCCATGCTCTTCAAGAACGCCGTCGACGCCGCCGAGCGCCGCCACTCCCGCTTTCGTTGACGAATTGCCATCCCCGCGATTTCGTTGACGAGTTGCCGGTCCGGCGAATTCGTTGACGAGTTGCCGGTCCGCCGTCGGGCGATGGCAGTTCGTCAACGAAATCGGGGATGGGGGCAGTTCGTCAACGAAATCGGGGATGGGGGGAGCGGCGGGGCGGGTCAGAGGAACCGGGTCAGCAGCGCACGGAGCGTCGCCTCCTCCTCCTGCGTGAGCCCGTGGTCGACGAGGCCGTCGATCGCGCCCTCCTCGTTGAGCGCCATGAGCGCCTCGCGCCCCTGAGCGCTGATCGCCAGGCGACGACGGCGGGCATCGGTGGGGTCGTGCTCCCGGCTCAGGTGGCCCGCACGTTCCAGCCCCGCCACGATCCGGCTCGTGGTCTGCTCGGTCACGCCGAGCGCCTCGGCGAGGTCGCGCTGCGTGCGCGGCCCGGCGGCGAGCATCGCCAGCGCCGGGAGCGAGGCGTGGTTGAGGTGCCACTGCGCGAGGTAGGCGTTCCACGCGTGCTCCATCCGGCGGGCGGCCGCGGACAGCAGACGACCGGTCGGCCACGTCGCGGGGTCGGCGCCGACGCCGTGCTCCTCGTCCGCCTCTCGTGTGCTGCTCACCCGGGCATTGTGCCGTGTCGTTGTCGCCGCGTGCGGACGTCTGGCAGAATGCTCAGCATGCTGAGTGATTCGTCGGACGGCGCGACGGCGCGCCATCGTGAAGGTGGTACGTCCCGTGGTCGCGCCGCGCTGCGCTGGTCCTTGGTGCTGATCGCCGTCGTCGGCTGGCTGACGATCGGGGCGTTCGGCGGGATGGCGCAGGGCACGCTCTCGCAGGTCCAGGAGAACGACCAGGCGGCGTTCCTCCCGGCCGGTGCGGAGTCGACCCGAGCCGACGCGCTTGCCGGTGAGTTCACCGACACCGACACGCTTCCGGCGCTCGTCGTCATCACCTCCGACGACGGCGCCGCGCTCTCCGAGAGCCAGCTCGCCGCGGCTCAGTCCTTCGCGGAGGACATCGGCGGCCTGGACCTCCCCGGTGGCGAGAGCGTGTCGGACGTCATCGTGGGCGACGTCGTCGCGGTGCCGTCGGAGGACGGCGAGGCGGTGCTGATCCCGATCCCGATCGACGGCACCCAGGCCGACCGGCTCGACGGCGAGGAGGAGGATCGCGTGACGGTCGCCGTCGTCGACGCGGGTCGCGAGGCCGCACCTGACGCGCTGGCGTCGTCGGACCTCACCGGATGGGTCACCGGCCCCGCCGGGTTCGTCGCCGACCTCGTCA
>JBMDXU010000279.1:0-15376 GCA_048594485.1 Pseudactinotalea sp.
TTCGTGCAGGACATCAGCGACGTCGTCACACCCATCCCCACCATCCCACCACCCGGCGGCGGACAAGTCCTCGACCTGCTCTCCCGCTACGGCGGCGAGGTCCACTTCGGCACCATGAACGCCACCACCGCCGCCCAAGGCTTCTACGACGAGCTGGGGGCCGCGCTGTCGGGCTGATCGTGTGACCCACCCCCGGTCCAGCGGTGCTGCCATCGCTGCCACGGGGGTGAGACGCGCCATCCGAGCGCGAGCGTGCGATGGGCGCGCGCCAACCGGCGCCGCCACTGCCGCAGCCCGCGCACCGACCGGGCGGAGACACCCACCACGCTCGACCTGTCCAGGACCACCCGGGCTCGCGGGCCGAGGGCGAACGAGAGGTCCATGTCGTCGTGCACCTCGCTGTCCTCGCTGTGGACGGCGTCCCGGACGCGGACCCAGGCGTCGCGCCGCAGCACCACGTTCGAGCCCCAGACCGGCAGGCGCGCCAGCGCCAGCCCGGTGAGCAGGTAGTAGCCGCCGAGGTACACGGTCATGGCGGCCCGCGTCGGCCATGCTGCGCCGTCGAAGCGCCCGACCCCCGTGACGGCGTCGGCGCCGGTGCGGTGCGCCGTCGCGACCATCCGAGCGACCCAGTCGTGCGGCACCACCGTGTCGGCGTCGATCCGGCCGATCAGGTCGCCGGCAGCGGCGTCGTACCCGCGGGCGGCGGCCCGCCCGATCCCACGGACCGGCTCGGTCAGCACACGCGCGCCGTGACGTCGAGCGACCTGCGCCGAGTCGTCGGTCGAGCCGTTGTCGACGACGATGATCTCCAGCGGCGGGACGTCCTGGACGGCGAGCGCCACCAGGCACCGCGCCAGCAGGACGGCGTCGTCGCGCACGGGGATCACCACGCTCATGCTCGGCTCAGCCACGGGCGACCCGCCGTCCTCGCGCCAGCCAGCACCCGGACAGCACCGACCCCAGCAGGCCGGCGGCGAGATCGCCGATCGTGTCGTCGTAGCCGACGCCGACACCGCGGTCGACGAACGTGTGCCCCCACCACTCGGCGATCTCCCACACCACCGAGAGCGAGATCCCCGCCGCGACGGTGAGCAGCACGGCGACGGCGCCGGGCCAGCGCCCCACGAGGACGACGTCGTGGTGCAGCAGCGCCTGCGTGACGACCGCCGCGACCGCCCCGGTCGCCAGCACGTGCATCGCGATGTCGAGCCACCACAGCCGCTCGTACCCCTGGAACACGCTGGACCAGGCCGCGACGAGCAGCACCAGCAGCGTCGACGTCGCGAGGACCGGCGAGCTGTCGAGGTACCAGAGCAGCACGGCGGTACCGGCGACCAGGGCGAGCACGGCCACGGCGATCGGCCCCGCGACCGCACCCGCGGGCACGCTCACGCCGGCGAGAGCCGCCGCGACCACGAACGCCGGGCGTGCCGTGCGCCGCGAGCGGGCCGGTGGCGACGACGGCCCATCGTGACGGTGGTTTCTCAGCGACGAGCTCACGTCAGAGCCACGGCGATGAGGAGCTGCGTCAGCAGGAAGCCCGTGGCGTAGTTGATCCACAGGAAACGACGCCAGCCGCGGTTGGCCACCTCGGCGCCGGCGTCGCTCACCGACCGGAAGGGCAGCACGTTGATCACGTACGGGATCACGAGCACCGCAGCAAGGGCGCCCGGCCAGCCGGTCGCGAGCACCACGACGCCGGCCGCGAGATAGAGGGCGGCGGCCAGCCTGGTCGTCCGTGCGGCACCGAGCACGGTGGCGATCGACCCGATGCCGGCTGCGCGATCGGCCGGCACGTCCTGCACGGCGCCGAACGCCTGCGAGGCCATCCCCCACAGGAAGAACCCGGCGAGGGCCGCGAGCGCCGTCGGCGTGACGCTGCCGCCGGCGGCGAGCAGACCGACCACCGCCGGGCTGACGAAGTGGGTGCTCGACGTCATCGAGTCCAGGACCGGCCGCTCCTTGAACCGCAGCACCGGCGCGGAGTAGGCGACGACCGCCGCGACGCTGACGGCGAGCGCAAGCCACGTCGGCGGCGAGCTCAGCACCACCAGTGCGACCAGTACGGGGGCGTTCGTCAGCACCGACGCGAGGATCGTGGTGCGGTGCCAGCGCCGGGCGAGGACGAGCCCCTCGACGCCGCCCTTGCGCGGGTTGCGCAGGTCCGACTCGTAGTCGAACACGTCGTTGACGCCGTACATCAGCAGGTTGTACGGGATCAGGAAGTAGATGGTCCCGATCACGAACAGGGCGTCCACACCGCCACCGGCGAGGAGGTAGGCGGCCGCGAAGGGGTAGGCGGTGTTGACCCAGCTCAGCGGTCGGGACGCGCCGAGGAGGTGACGGACGGCGTCACGCATCGCGTCCTCGGTCGTGGTCGTGGGCACGGGTCGGGGAGGCGGGCACGAGCCGCCACAGCGCGGGGAGCAGCAGCGCTGCCACCAGCGGCCAGGCGAGGTCCTCCACGGGCGCCGCCCCGAGCAGCGCCACCGATGCGTCCTCGGCGTAGGAGTAGAGGTCGACGGCGATCATCAGGTTGTCGAACACGACGGTGAGGACGACGAGAGCGAGCGCCACGACCGCCGTCGTACCCCACCAGCGGCGTCCGACGCGGCCGGTCACGGTCAGCACCACCGCCGGCACCGAGGTCAGGGCCAGCACCACGAGCGCGAGTCCGAGGTAGGTCACGGGGCGACCTCCCGCTCGCCCCGTCGGCCGCGCCGCGCACGCAGGAGACCGAGCAGCCCGTGCGCGACCAGCGTGAGGTAGCACAGGAACAGGATGAAGAACGGCTCCTCGAGCGGCAGCTCGGCCGCGATCTCGATGCCCGTCATGCCCGCGCTGCCGCCGCGGACGTAGTAGCCGCTCTCGATGGCGACGATGTCCCAGAGGAGGAACACCGTCAGACCGATGGTGAGCACGACGACCGCTCGGCGCGGGTCGGACCAGAAGACGAGCCGGAAGCGGTGGTCGAGCAGCGCCATGCAGGCGAGGGCGGCGAGCAGCGCGGCCAGGTAGGCGAGTCCGATCACGCGGCACGCCTCTCGGCGTCCGGTGGCCACTCGTCGCGGATCCGGGCGACCACGGCCTCCGCACTGATCACGCACATCGGCAGCCCGATGCCCGGGATGGTGCTGGACCCCGCGTGGTAGAGCCCGCCGACCCGTGACGAGGCGTTCGTGGCACGGAACATCGCGCTCTGCGCCAACGTGTGGGCAGGTCCGAGCATGCCGCCGCGCCAGGCGTGGAGGTCGGCGGCGAAGTCGCCGGGCCCGACCGTGCGACGCACCACGATCCGCTCCCGCAGGTCGGGGACGCCGACCCAGTCGGCGATCCTGTCGATCGCGTCGTCGACCACGGCCTCCACCCGGGGGTCCCCGGCACCGTCGATCCCTCCGCGCCCGATCGCGGGATCGGCGGGCACGGGCACGAGCACGAACAGGTTCTCGTGTCCCTCCGGCGCCACGCCCGGGTCGGTCGGCGACGGCGTGCACACGTAGGCCGAGGCCGGCACGGGCACGCGTCCCGCCGCGATGTCGCCGAAGTTGCGGTGCCAGTCGCGGGTGAACAGCAGCGTGTGATGTGCGAGCTCGGGCACCCGGCCCCGGACGCCCAGGTAGGCCAGCACGCCGCCGGGTCCGGGGTCGCCGCGCCGCCAGTGCCGCTCGTCGAAGGTGCGCAGGTGCGCCGGAAGCAGCGCCGTCTCCACGTGGTGCAGGTCGGCGGCGGCGACGACCAGGTCGGCGTCGATGTCGGTCGCGTCGGTCCCGCTCCCGACGCGGACCCCCCGAACCCGGGCCGGACGGGTCCCGCCGCCGGGCGTGGTGAGGATCGCCGTGACCTCGCAGCCGGTGCGGATACGGGCGCCGTGCTCGGTGGCCAGGGTGGCGATCGCGTCGATGAGCGTGCCGAACCCGCCCATCGGGTACTGCACGCCCCCGGTCAGGTCCAGAGCGCTCATCAGGTGGTAGAGCGCGGGGGTGCGATCGGGTGAGGAGCCCAGGAACACGGCGGGGTACCCGAGCAGCTGCCGCAGCCGCAGGTCGTCGAACCGGCGTGCCACGAACCGTTCCAGCGTCTGCAGCAGCAAGGGCGCGAGCCGCGGGAGGCTGCCCAGCACCTCCGGGACGGCGAGGTCGCGCACGGACGTGAAGCTCGTGTAGAGGAACCGGCGCATCGCCACGTCGTAGGCGTGCTGCGCCGAGCGCAGGTACCGCCGCAGCGCGACGCCCGCGCCCGGCTCGAGGCGCTCGAACGTCGCGACGTTGCGCTCGAGGTCCGCGGCCACCGTGACGGCCTCCGGGACACCCTCGTGGTGGACGCGGTAGGCCGGGTCCAGGGTGCGCAGGTCGAGCTGGTCCGCGGTACTGGTGCCGAACCTGTGGAAGAAGCGGTCGAAGACCTCCGGCATGAGGTACCACGACGGGCCCGTGTCGAAGCGGAAGCCGTCCTGCTCCCACCGGCCCGCCCGGCCCCCCACGCTCGCACCCTTCTCGAGGACGTCGACCTGCCAGCCGTCGAGCGCCAGGAGCGCTGCGGTGGCCAGACCGCCGATCCCGCCGCCCACCACCACGGCACGGCCGCTCATCGACGGCGTCCCAGGAGCAGCGCGCGGCTGACGATGAGGACCTTGACGCGGTCGGGGACCCGCACCCGGGTGGTGCGCAGCACCTCGACGGGGGTGCGGCGCAGACGCCGGGACAGCTCCGCGAACAGCCCGTGGGCGGCGGCGACCGCGGCGCGGCTGCTCCGCGGCAGCGCCAGCACCGCGGGCCAGGCAGCGGCGAGATCGTCGTCGATGTCGTCGAGCAGCCGGTCCCGCTGCTGCGTCGTCAGCACCTCGGGGGCCGAGCCCGGCAGGTACGTGCGACCCAGGGTGTCGTGGTCGTGGGCGAGGTCGCGCAGGAAGTTGACCTTCTGGAAGGCCGCACCCAGGCGCTCGGCGCCGGGACGAAGCCGCTCGTAGGCGGCGTCGTCACCGTCGACGAACACCCGCAGGCACATCAGCCCGACGACCTCGGCCGAGCCGTGGACGTAGGCGCGCAGGGTCTGGCCGTCGTGGTCGGTGACGTCGAGATCGGCCGCCATGGAGTCGAAGAACGGGTCGACGAGGGTCGCACCGATGCCGTACCGGCGAGCGGTCCGGGCGAACGCGTGGACGACGAGGTTGCCGCCTCCGTGCCCGGTGCGCAGCGCCCGGTCGACGTCCTCCCGCAGGCGCGCGAGCGCCTCGGCCCGCTCCTGCGTGGGCCAGCTCGGGTCGGGCTCGTCGACGATCTCGTCGGCGACCCGGACGAGCGCGTAGACGGTGCGGACGTGGCCCCGCACGGGTGCCGCGAGCAGCCGTGTGGCCCATCCGAACGACGTCGAGTAGCCGCGGATCACCTGGTCGGCGCTCGCCGACGCGACGCGGTCGAGCAGCGTCGTCGGCGCCGACGGCCGACCCCGCGCCGGTTCGTTCACGCCGCGCTCCGGAGGTCGCGGGTGACGGCGGAGAGCCAGACCCGCAGCGTCGACTCCACGGGCATGCCCACGATCTCGTCGGCGGCACGCTGGGCCATCCCGATCGCCATGGTCTCGACGAACTCGCGCGTGCCGCTCTCCTGCAGCAGACCCCGCACCACGTCGAGGTCGGTCTCGTCGATGTCCGCGCGGCCGACGTACGGCGCGATGCGGTGCCACCGGTCGGTGGTGCGCGCGTGCGCGATGAGGGCGGTCTCCTTGCCCTCCCGCAGGTCGGACAGGCTGGACTTGCCGGTCCGCTCGCTGCGGCCGAACACACCCTGGATGTCGTCGCGGAGCTGGAACGCCGTGCCCAGCAGCCACCCGAAGCGGCCGAGGCGCTCGGTGTCGTGGTCGTCGGCGCCGGCGAGCACGGCCGCCATCTGGAGCGGCAGACGGAAGGAGTAGGCCGCCGTCTTGCCGGCGCTGACACGTACCGCCTCGCCCTCCAGCGCACCACCGATCAGGCTCAGCCGGACGTCGGCGAGCTCGGCGGCCGCGGTGACGTGGAGGGCGTCGTCGAGCAGGTCGAGCAGACGTCGCACGAGCAGCGGCGGGGCGCCGCACATCGCAACCATGCGGACCGCGCCGACGAGGGCGAGGTCGCCGGCGAGGATCCCGGCTGCCGTGCCGTAGCGGCGGGCGCGGTCGAGGTCGGCCCCTTCGCGCACACCCATGCCCATGAACGTGCCGGCGACGTTGGGGCGACCGCGGCGCAGGTCGTCCCCGTCGATGATGTCGTCGTGCACCACCAGGGCGGTGTGCAGCAGCTCCAGCGCACCGGCGATCTCGGCCGCCGCCTGCACGTGCACGCCCCCCATCGCGGTGTGGGCGGAGGTGAACAGCAGCGGGCGAACACGTTTGCCGCCCGCGGAGGCGTCCTGCAGAGCCGCCCACAGCCGGGCGTGGTCGACGTCGTCCTCGCGGACGCCTGCCGCGAAGAACCTCGCGAGCGCGCCGTCGTCCGGCGCCGGGCTGCTCACGCGGCGTCCCCGAGCGGCGTCAGGGCATCGACGAGCGTCCCCGCGGCGTCGAGCTCGCTCAGCTGCGCCACCGCCCAGGGGCTGAGCGTCCAGGGAGCCAGCCGCACCAGGGTGGCGAGCGACTCGGGCGCGACCCACTGCACCTGCGCGACCTCGGAGGGCTCCGGCCGCAGCGTTCCCTGCAGCTGCGCCACGAACACGGGGCAGATCTCGTTCTCCACGACCCCGGCGGCGTCGACCGCGCGGTAGCGGAAGTCCGGGAGCACGCGCCGCAGCGGGCCGATGGTGGTTCCCAGCTCGTGCGCGGCCCCACGGTGGACGGCATCCTCGATCCGCTCGTCGGGTCGCGGGTGCCCGCAGAAGGCGTTCGTCCACACCCCGGGCCACGACCGCTTGGAGAGCGCCCGACGGGTGAGCAGGACGCGGCCCTCGCCATCGACGAGGTAGCACGAGTACGCCAGGTGCAACGGCGTCGCCGTCCCGTGCACCGACTCCCGCGGGGCACGCCCGACGATCTCACCCGAGTCGGCGAGGAGCACGACCTCGTCTTCGTTGACCATGGTCCTCGTTCGTCGTCGTCGGGACCCCGGCGATCCCGTGCGGTCACAGGGTAAGTCGACTCCTCGGCATCCACACATTCGGCCCGCGCCGCGGCCATCCGGCGGGCAGCTCACCACGGTCGTCGCGAGCAGGCGGATCACCCGGATGGTCTCCCGCTCAGACGGCGTCTCTCACCCAGCGGTCGCCGTCGGCCACGACGGTCGCGGCCAGCGGGATCTGGTGGGACGGGCTCTCGAGGATGTGCATGAGATACCCGCCGGTGTTGACGAAGGCTGCGATGTCGTCACGGCTGACGCCGCGTGGAAAGCGGAGCCGGCGCCGCAGCAGCAGCTCCTCCTCGATGCAGTAGGCGCCGACGAGGAACGCCTCGCCCGGCTCGGACGGCGCCCGGTGCTGCCGCGGCCGGACCCATCGCGGGTCGAGGAGGACGTCGCGCGACGTCGAGCGCATCTGGGTGCGGTTCATGAACAGCCCGACCAGCGGTACACCGTCGCTCGTCTCCTTGCGGAACGCCACCCGGGCCAGGGTGAGCCCGCACCCGTCCAGCACGGCACGTCCCGGTTCGCAGTGCAGCGCGAGGCCGAGCGCCGCCAGCGCGGAGGCGACGTTCTGGCCGTCGTCGACCTCCGCGGCGAGCAGCTCCCGCAACCAGGCCTCGGCGTCCAGCCGCTGCCAGAAGGGGTACACCTCGGGCGACGGCCGGTCGGCGTCGGCGTCCGTCAGCCCGAGCGTGTCCCCACGCCAGGTCGTCGAGGGGTCGGCCTCGAGGTCGCGCCAGAACCGGCGCCACTGCTGCTCGTCGTCGAGATAGCGCATCGGGAAGCCGCCACCGATGTCGACGAACGTGATCGGGTGACCCTGCGCCCGCAGCGACGGGACGGCCCGCACCGCCTCCCGCAGCGCCGCCACGCGGTCGCCGACGGCGTACCCGTTGAGATGGACGTGGAGCCCCTCGATCCGCAGCCGATCGGCCCCGACGAGCCCGTCGAGCTCGCGCAGCCAGCGCGCGACCGGCAGGCCGAACCTGGTCGGCGCCACCCCGCCGGCGACAACCGCGACCCGCAGCGCCACACGCACGCGCACCCCCGATCGCGCGGACTCCTCCAGGACGTCGCCCAGCTCGTCGGTGTTGTCGAGGCTGACGACGGCGCCCGCCTCCAGGGCCGTCGCGATCAGCGCGCGGTCCTTGACCGCGGCCGTGACGATGATGCGCTGCCCCGGCATACCCACCGCCAGGCTCTGCTCGAGCTCGGCGTGAGAGGCGACGTCGACGCCGACGCCGGCCTCGCGCGCGGCCTCGACCAGCGCGAGGGACTTGTTCGCCTTGCGCGCGACGAAGATCTCCAGCGGCAGCCCCACCTCGGCCGCGACCGCCTGCCACCGGCGCACGTGCGCCTCGAACGGGGTCAGGTCGATGAGGTTGACCGGCGACCCGAACTCCTCCAGCAGCGCCGCGCAGCGATCAGGGTCGGCGAGCAGACGCTCCATCCAGGGCTCGGTGCGGGCGGTCAACGGCGGGACGCCGTGCACGAGCTCGTCCGAGTGGGTCACGAGATGCTCTCCTGTCGCTCGCGGGGTCGTGACGGCAGCCGGAGGCGGAGATCGTGCGCCGTGGCCTCCGCCCATCTCAGCGTGTCCAGGTGGAGCCGCCGCTGGAGCGAGTCGTGGTCGACCACGGGCCCCTCGGTGGGTCGCCCGACCGCACCGAGCCCGAGGCTGGGTCGGCCGCCGTCACCGAGACAGGTGCCCGTGGCGGTGGTCAGCACACCCGGCTCCCCCGGCCGCACCTGGACATGACCCGCCTCCAGCAGCCCGGCCCAGAGCGGCGAGCGGGCGTCGGACGGCCTCACCCGCCCGGGTTCGTCCTCCTCCCAGGGGCGCGGTCGCGGCAGCACCCCCGGTCCGGGGATGTGGGCGATGACGTCGGTCGGAGAGGCCACCGGCGCGCGATCGGCGGTGGCGAGCTCGAGCCGGTCGGCCTCGATCAGGGCGAGCAGACGTTCCACGAGCTCGGCGGGCGGCCCGAACGTCCACCGCTCCAGCGTCGCCGCGCGCCGCCGGAACCGCGTCCAGGTCGAACGCTTCCGGGGCAGCCGCTCGAGCGACGCGAGCAGGTCCGGGTAGGCGGCGGACCAGGCGCGACCCAGCCACCAGGCCGGGTCGTCGTCGACGGTGCCGCGAGCACGAGCGAGATCGGCGCGCCAGCGTGTGGCGACGGCGTCCGTGCCCGTGCTCGACGGCGGGTCGTCGAGCCAGGCGCGCGCCGTCGCGGGGTCGAGCGCGACGTCGTGCGTCGCCGCGGCGGCGCCTGCCGCGTCGACGAGGACCTCCCACCACGGGTCGGTCAGCGGCTCGACCTGGGTCCATCGCGGCCGGAGACTCTCGACGGCGGCGAGCATCGCCGTCGACGGCTCGACCGGCTTCGGGAGCATCATCCGCCCCGAGCGCGACACCAGGACGACGCGGCGTGGCTCGCGCCCGGACGTCAGGTACTCCGACACCCCGGAGGAGACGGGTCGCCAGCGGCCGCCGCGACCGGCGGTCAGGCACAGCACCGCGTCGAACGCCGTCAGCGCCGCCCCCCGGACGAGCACCGTCGACCCCGCCTCGTAGGGCGCGGCGTCCTGCATCAGCGTCGCCGGGTCGAACGGGAGCGGCGTGCGGTGCCCGGTGGCGAGCAGCACCCGATCTGCCACGACGGCGTCCGTGCCCCCGATCCGGCACGACCAGGCGTCGACGGTGCGGCCGATCGCCGTCACCGTTCCGCGCCGGTGCACCAGGTCGAACCACGGCGACCGCTCCAGCTGCTGCCACACCCACCGCAGGTAACGGCCGACGACGGCCCGGGCGGGGTAGCGCGGGCACGGGTGCCCGATCGTGCGGTCGTGCCACTGCCTCAGGTCCCACGCGACGGACGGGCAGCGCAGGTCGACGGCCGTGGCGGCGACGTTCATCGTGAGGAACGGCGGCTGGTCGACGCGCCAGACCGCGCCGCCGCCCGCATCCGCGGGATCGACGACGACGACGGTCGGCGTCGAGCCGTACGGGTCGTCGCCGGCCGTGGCGACCAGCGCGGTCTCCAGATCGGCGAGCGCGCGCATCGCCGACGGCCCCCCGCCGACGACCAGCAGGTCAGCGTGGGTGCGGTGCTCGGGTGCCGCTCTCACACCGCCGCCGTCGCGAACGGGTTGGTGTCATCGGGCGCGACGGCCACGACACCCAGGTTCTCGGCCACCCACGCGTCGTCGTAGACGGTCGGCAGGTAGGGAACGCCGGTGTCGTGCACGACGATGACGACGCGCGCGTCGTCGGGCAGCCGGGCGAGGTCGCGCCCGAGCGCGGCGACGATCGCGCCCGTCGAGGCCCCCGCGAGGATGCCCTCACGCCGGGCGAGCAGGCGAGCGCCCACCACCATCTCGGCCTCCGGGATCCGATGCACGACGTCGGGACGCGCGGACTGCGAGAGCGCGGTCTCGAACCCGGCGCCGAGCCCGGGCAGCAGCCGTTCGCCCGGCGTGCCGCCGAACAGCGCGGACCCCTCGGCGTCCACGGCGACGAGCTCGACCTCGTGCTCGACGGCGGCGACGGCCTGCTGGAAGCCGAGCAACGTGCCGGAGGTGCTCGTGGCGACGTAGAGATGGGTGGGCGGCGCACCGAGGTCGGCGACGATCTCCGGATACGTCGAGGTGGCGTGGACGGCAGGGCTGTCCGGGTTGCCGTACTGGTTGGTGGTCACCGCGCCGGGGATCGTGCGCAGCAGCTCGGCCACGCGGGCGACACGCGCGGCGAGCCGGTTGCCGTCGGCCGGCGTCGGGACGCGCTCCAGGAGGGCGCCGTACGCCTGCATCGCGCGACACGCAGCAACGTTGGCGCGCTCGTCGACGACGGCGACGAACGCGTAGCCGGACAGCGAGCACAGCCGCGCCAGAGCGACGCCGAGGTTGCCGGACGTCGACTCCACGACGGTGCCCCCGGGCGCGAGCAACCCGTCACGGACGAGGCCTGCGAGCAACGCAGCGGCGGTGCGCTCCTTGACGCTCCCGGCCGGCTGCAGGTTCTCGAGCTTGGCGTGGATCGCCGGCACGGAGCCGGGGAAGAGTCGGTCGAGGCGCGTGAGCGGCGTCGGGAGGTAGGAGTGGTGGACTGGCTGGGTCGAGCTGGTCACGAGTGGTCGGAACGAGTGGTCATGGGGGTCCCCTCACGGTGTTCCCTGACACGGCGTCCCCCCGGGTGTCGTCGCGGTGTCGTCACGGTGGTGTGACGGCGTCGCCAACGGTTGTTCACCGAGGGGCAGCGCCTATGCCTCGACGCCACCGCCGACACTAACCCAGGGTTCCGACATCGCCCTCCGGGGGGTCGCCGTCGCCCACGCGTGAGGGCCGCCGCTCCAGCACCCGGACGGTCAGGTAGAAGCGGTGCGCCGTGATGACCAGCGCGAGCCAGGCGAGCCCGAGCACGAGCCCCGCGAGCACGTCTGTGAACCAGTGATGCCCCAGGTACACGCGTGTGAACCCGATGAGGGCGACGTACACCGATGCGCCGGCCACCAGGAGCACGCGTGCACGCCGGGTGGTGCGGCGCAGGGCGATCAGGTAGGTGATGATGCCGATGACGGCGACGGCATTGAGCGTATGACCGCTGGGGAAGGAGTCGGACAGCTCCAGCGGCGGGACGGCGTCGCTGTACGGGGGCCGCACGCGGTGGATGAACTCCTTGCCCACGACGGTGATGAGGACCGAGACCGCACCGGTGACGGCGATGAGGAGGACGGGCGTCCACGACCGCCGTCGGACCCCGAGGACGACCATGGCGACGACGGCGATGAGCGGCATGCCGATCTTGCCCGCGGTGTGCGTGATCGCGGTGAGCACCGCGTTCATGAGCGGCGTCCGGGTGTCCATGAGGTCGTCGAGGACCGGCTGGTCCAGACCGGCCACGCCGTCGTCGGTCGTGATGGCGTCGTAGATCGCGATGACGGCGGTCGAGGCCAGGGCGAGCACGAGCACGGCGACCGCGAGCGCGATCGCGAAGGCGCCGTACGCGCCGACCGACCGGGACGCACGCCGCGCACCCTCGACGGCGACGCCGCGCAGCGGGCTTGCGCCGGACTCGGGGTCGCGATCGGCGGCTCGGACGTCGTGCCGACGCTCGCCGGCTACTCCCTGCTCCGGTCTCGCGGTCATGGGGTCGTGGCCGCCGGCCATCACTCTCGGTCGCTCTCGGCGGCCGCCGACCCGCCCTCGACGGCCTCTGCCGCCACGGTCTTGCCCTCGGCGATCTTCTCGTCGTCGTCCTGGATGACGCCGACCGTCTCCACGATGCGGCCCGAGACCGCCTTGGCGACGTCGGCGACCGAGCGGTCGTCGGCATCCCCGTCCGGGTTGCTGGCGTCCACGTGGAGGCGGTTGTCGTCGTCCGCGTCGCCGGCCTTCTCACGCGCGTGCTGCACGCACAGGCGCGCGACCTCGTCGGCGTGCGCGTACATGACCGAGTGCGCGGCGCCGGCGATCTCCCACAGACGCGACGACGGCAGCAGCTCGCCGACCTCGCGGACCCACTCGCGCGGCGACACCGCGTCGAACTCGCCACGGATCACCAGCGTGTGCGCCCGGATGCGAGGGAACCGCTCCTCGATCGGGAACGAGATCATCTTCGGCAGCACCCGGGCGAACCACTTGAAGCCGCAGAACAGATAGGAGCTGAGCGCCAGGATCTTGACCGTCCCGGGCTCGTGCATGCTCGCCTGCAGAAACCTCCACGCCTGCGTGAGCACACGTCGCTCCGACGGATGGATGACCGGTCCGATGAGCACGAGAGTGCTCAGCTCGGGCCGCCTCGCCAGCAGGTCGCTCACGATCTGGCTGCCCATGGAGTGGCCGACGACGACCGGGTCGTCGAGGCCCAGCTCGTCGATGACCCGGCCCACGAGGTCGGCGTACTCGGCGATGCTGAGCGCGTGATCGGGATGGGGCACCCCGCCGAACCCGGGAAGATCGACGGCGTGCACAGGGCCGAACTCGTTGAGGCGTGGCGCCAGCTTCTCGAAGTACGTCGACGAGACGCCGATGCCTGGCACCAGCACGAACGGACGCGTACCGGGCTCGCCCACCGAGTTGACACGCACGTAGACATCGCCCGCGTGGACCCGGGTGACCACGACCCGGGGCGAGAGGCGCCGACGCCGCTCGCGCGGATGGGCGGGGGCTCCGGTCACCCCGATCACGCTAGCAGCGGGTCACCGCTGCCCCTCATCCGGAGCAGGGGCGTACGGTGCGCACCATGCCCGAACCGACCGATGACACCGGGCATGCACGCTCGCGTGGAGACCGACGGCGCGAGAGCGTCCCGACCATCCCGCACGCCCTGCACCGCGAGCTGGTCGAGGAGCTGGGGCGCGCCCGCCAGGCCGTCGAGGACGAGGGCGACGCCGCACGGCTGCGGGTCCGCGACGCGGAGATCGCGCTCGGCGAGCGACCCGCGGCGGAGGCGACCGACCAGGGCACGCGCGAGTCGCTGACGTCGACCATCCGCGCGTTGCTGCGGCACCGGGCAGGCACGACGATCTGCCCGAGCGACGCCGCGCGCGCGGTGGGCGGGACCCGGTGGCGCGATCTCATGGACGCCGCGCGTGAGACGGCGTTCGCCCTCGCGGACGACGACGTCGTGGTCGTGACCCAGAAGGGCGAGCGGGTCGGCCGCGACGCACGCGGCCCGTTGCGCATCGGTCCCGGCCCGGGACTCGGAACCTGACCGGCCGGTGCGTCAGCCCAGGTCGTCGACACGGCCGGTGCGCACGGCCTCGATGGTGAGCGCGGCGTTCACGAGCGCCAGGTGGCTGAGCGCCTGGGGCAGGTTGCCGAGGTGCTCCCCCGTCGCCGGGTCGATCATCTCCGCGAGCGAGCCGACGTCGTTCGGGGTGCGTTCGACGAGCGCTGCCATCAGCCGTTCCGCCTCGTCCAGCTCTCCGCACAGCGCGAGGGCGGCGACCATCCAGAACGAGCACGCGACGAACGCGCCCTCCTCCTGGTCCATCCCGGAATAGCGGTACAGCTGCGGCCCGTCCCCGAGCTCGCGCACGAGTGCGCGCAGCGTCGATCGCATGCGCTCGCCCCGGTCGAACCCGCTGATCGCGTGCAGCAGGATCGAGGCGTCGAGCCCGCCGCTGCCCGGGTAGAACTCGTACGCCCCCAGCTCCTCGGACCAGCCGTGCTCCTGCACCCAGGCGCGGATCGCCTCTGCCTCGTGCCGCCACCGGTCGGCGTCGCCCTGGAGCTGCCCGACGTCGGCCAGGTGGGCGGCGTGCACCAGCGCCTGCCAGCAGCCCAGCTTGGACGTCGTGTAGTGGCGTTCCTCCTGCAGCTCCCACATCCCTGCGTCCACTCGCCGCCAGTGGTCGGCGGCGTGATCGGCCACCTGCGTGAGCAGTCGAGCGGTCGCGGCGTCGAGGAGGTTGCCGTGGTCGACGTAGAGCTGCACGATCGAGAACAGGTCCCCGTACACGCCGAGCTGCAGCTGGTCCGCCGCTCGGTTCCCCTCGACCACGGGGCGCGAGCCCCGCCACCCGGGCACGTCGTGCTCGACGACGTCGTGCCCGGGACGCGAGCCGTCGAGCCCGTGCAGGACCCCGACGGGACCGTCGTCGTCCCGCAGCAGCGTGAGCAACCAGGTCATCGACGCGTGCGTCTCTTCCTGGATCCCGAGCTGGAACAGCGCCGACAACGCGAACGCCGTGTCCCGGATCCACGAGAAGCGGTAGTCCCAGTTCTTCGCCGTCGTCAACGACTCCGGCAGCGACGTCGTCGCCGCGGCCGCGATCGCCCCGGTGGGTGCGTGGATCAACTGCTTGAGGAGCAGCGCGCTGCGCAGCACCTCCTCGCGCCACGGACCCTCGTGGACCACCGATCGCGACCAGCGTTCCCACGCGTCGGCCGTCCGGTCCACACCCGCGTCGACGTGCTCCGGCGTCGGCACGAACAGGGGCTCGCGGTCCGTGGTCGACAGCCCGAGCAGATGCCGGGATCCCGGCCCCGTGACGTACCCGGCCACGACGCGCCGCGGCTCGACCCGGACGCCGTCGTCGTTCAGGGTGCGAACCGCGATCATCAGCCCGTCCACCCGCAGCACCGCGCCGTGCAGGGTCTGCGACACCCAGGGCGAGACGGCGTTGAGCGCGGTGCCGGGCTGCACGACGGCGCGGAGCCGCACGCGGCCGCTGACGCCGTCGATCCGCCGGGCCAGCTCCGCCCACGGGAGGCGACCCGCGACACCGACGTTGAGGGCGTCGGTCACACGGGCCTGCCCGTCCGCGGTCGTGAACGTCGTCTCCA
>JBMDXU010000028.1:0-24672 GCA_048594485.1 Pseudactinotalea sp.
TGACGCAGCGTCACCTCGTGCGTCGAGCCCGACGGCGGCCGTATCTGGACGGCGTCGAACGACATGCCCTCGCCGAGGTGCCCCACGTCGTCGAGCCCGAGGGCGAGCGCACCCGAGCGCGTGGCGAGGTGGAGCAGGTCAGCCGGGTGCAGCGGGACACCGCCGACGTGCTGCTGCTGGGTGAAGTAGGCCTGCAGGGCCTCTTTGATCAGGCTGAAACCGGTGCCGCCGCCGACATCGGAGCCGAGCGCGACCCGCACCCCCGCGTCGAGGTGCGCGCGCAGACCGAACATGCCGGAGCCGAGGGAGGCGTTCGACGTCGGGCAGTGCGCGACGGCGGATCCTGCCTCGGCCAGTCGCGACAGCTCGGCGGGGGTCGGGTGGACGTCGTGGGCGAACACCGACCGCGGCGTGACGAGACCGTGCCTGTCGTAGCTGTCGAGGTAGTCCCGGGCCTGCGGGAACAACGAGGCGACCTCGGCGATCTCGGCGAGGTTCTCGTTGATGTGGCTCGTCATGAGGGCGCCGTCGACCTCCTGCAGCAGCGCCCGGCAGCTCGCGAGCATCGCGTCGGTGGTGGCCAGCGAGAAGCGAGGGGTGACGGCGTAGCGCAGGCGACCGCGGCCGTGCCAGCGTTTGGCCAGCGCCGACCCCTGCGCGTACGCCGTCTCGGGGTCGGTGTGGAGGTCGTCGCGCAACCGGCGGTCGCCGACGACGAGTCCGGTCGTGATGCGCAACCCGCTGCGCTCGGCGGCGGCGAGCAGCACGTCGACGGCCGCGGCGACGTGCGCGCCGAAGACGAGTGCCGTCGTCGTGCCCGCGTCGGCGAGACCGGTCAGCAGCTCGTCCGCGACGGCGGTCGCGTAGGCGACGTCGTGCATCCGCGCCTCCTCGGGGAGGGCGCAGGTCTCGAGCCACTCGAGCAACGGCCGGCCGAGACCACCGATCACCCGGACCTGCGGGAAGTGCACGTGCGTGTCGACGAACCCCGGGAGCAGGAGACCGTCACGCAGGTCGACCACCTCGGCCGCTCCGACGTCGGGCCCGGCCGCGACCTCCCGCCACGAGCCGCGTCGGACGATGACGCCGTCGCGCACCAGCAGCGCGGCGTCGGAGTCCTCTCTCAGCGCGACCGATCCGAGCACCCCCTCGGGGGTGTCGAGCACGCGCGCCCGGTACAGCCGCGTCGTCACCGAGCCGACCCGATGTCGCTCTTGGCGATGGCGCGCAGCAGGTCGGCGGCGACGCTGACGGCGATGACCGCCGGGTGCTTGCCGACGATGTCCGGCACACCGATCGGGCACACGATGCGCTCGAGCGCCGCGTCGTCGTGCCCCGCCTCGTGCAGCCGGACGCGGAACCGGGACCACTTGGCACGCGATCCGATCAGCCCGATCGACCCGAGCCGACGGCGGAGCGCGGCGTCGCAGATGGCGATGTCCTCGGCGTGGTCGTGCGTCAGCACGAGCACGTGCGCGTCGTCGGGGACGACACCCTCGGCCAGCAGCACCGACTCGGGTGCCATCGGGTGGTGCCAGTGCACCGACGCGGCACCACCGGCGATGTTGTCGCGCTGCGTGTCGTCGAGGATGTCGGCGCGGCTGTCGACGAGGTGGAGCGAGATCTCGAGCCGTGAGGCGATCCGGGCGAGCTCGGCGCCGACGTGGCCCAGCCCGAACACCACGACGGTCGGCCGCACCGCGACGGGCTCGATGAGCACGCGCACGTGGCCACCGCAGCACTGCCGGCCGTGCTCGCCGGGGGCATGCTCGGTGAGCCCGAACTCCATCACCTCCGGCGTCGAGGACGTCTGGGCGACCAGGGCGCGCGCCCGCTCGACCGCGCTGATCTCCATGTTGCCGCCGCCGATGCTGCCCCAGGTCCGCTCGGCGGAGACCACCATCTTGGCGCCGGCGTCCCGTGGTGCGTGACCCCGGACGTCCGTCACGGTGAGGACCGCGAACGGCTCGTGGCGGTCCCGGCAGCGGGCGACGGCGTCGATCCAGTCCATCGCTCAGCCCCCCGCCGTCGCCGGGACGACGTCACGCGCGGCGCGACGGGCGCCGTCGAGCGCCCAGAACACCGCTTCCGGCGTCGACGGGCACCCGAGGTCGACGGCGTGACCGCGCGGACCGAACGCGGCGCACGCCTGCCGGATCGCCTCGCGGACGGCGAACGCGAGCATGAGCGGCGGCTCGCCGACCGCCTTGCTGCCGTAGACCACCCCGCTCTCGTGGGCGCGGGCGTAGAACTCCACACGGAAGTCGTCGGGCATCTCGGAGAAGCTCGGCAGCTTGTACGTGCTCGCGGCCTGGGTGGCGAGTCGCCCGCGGGCCGGGCCGTCGGAGTCGTCCCAGCGCAGCTCCTCCAACGTGAGCCACCCGGCGCCCTGCACGTACCCGCCCTCGACCTGACCGAGGTCGATCAGCGGGGAGAGCGAGTCGCCGACGTCGTGGCAGATGTCGGTGCGCAGCGTGCGGTAGGAGCCGGTGAAGCCGTCGACCTCGACCTCGGTCACGGCCGCGCCGTAGGCGTAGTACTTGAAGGGCGACCCCTGCATGCGCTCGGAGCTCCAGTGCAGGCCCTCGGTGCGGTAGTAGCCGGCGGCCGAGAGCGAGATGCGCTCGTGGTACGCCCGGTCGACGAGGCTCGCCCACGGCAGCGTGCCGGTGCCGCCCAGCGCGCTCACCACCCCGCCGCTGATGCGGATGTCGTGCGGGTGGACGCCGAAGTGCTGCGCTGCCACCGCGCCGAGCCGCTCGACGATCTGACGGCACGCATCCTGCACGGCACCGCCGTTGAGGTCCGCACCGGAGGAGGCTGCGGTGGCCGAGGTGTTGGGCACCTTGTCGGTGCGGGTGGGAGCGAGTCGCACGAAGCCGAGCGGCACGCCGAGGGCGGTCGCGGCGACCTGCAGCATCTTCGTGTGCAGGCCCTGACCCATCTCGGTGCCGCCGTGGTTGATCAGCACCGAGCCGTCCTTGGAGACGTGCACGAGCGCCCCGGCCTGGTTGAAGGCCGTCATGTTGAAGGAGATGCCGAACTTCACCGGGGTGATCGCGATGCCGCGCTTGGTGTGCTCGTGCGCCGAGTTGAAGGCCGCCACCGCGGCGCTCCGCTCCGTGAAGTCGCTCGTGTCGAGCACACGGTCCCAGATCTCGGTGATGCGGTGCGCGTGGCGCACGGTCTGGCCGTACGGCGTCTGCTGGTCGTCGCGGTAGAAGTTGCGCCGCCGCAGCTCGTGCGGCTCGATCCCCAGCTCGGGCGCGATCCGCCCCAGGATGTCCTCGATCACAAGCATCCCCTGTGGACCGCCGAAGCCGCGGAACGCCGTCTGCGAGGTCTTGTGCGTCCGCGCGACCCTCCCGTGCACCTCGATGTTCGGCACCCAGTAGGCGTTGTCGATGTGGCACAGCGTCCTGGCCAGCACGGGCTCGGACAGGTCGAGGCTCCAGCCGCCGTCGGAGATCACGGTCGCGCGCAGGGCGACGAGGCGGCCGTCGTCGTCGACACCGACCTCCCACGACGCGTGGTACGGGTGGCGTTTGCCCGTCATCGTCATGTCCTGCGGGCGGGTGAGTCGCAGCCGCACCGGCCGTCCGGTCAGCGTGGCCCCGAGCGCGGCGACGGCGGCCAGGCCGTGCGGCTGCATCTCCTTGCCACCGAAACCGCCGCCCATCCGCAGGCACTGCACCGTGACCTCGTTGCTGGGGCGGCCCAGCACGTGGGCGACGATCTCCTGCGTCTCCGACGGGTGCTGCGTGCTCGACTGCACGAACACCTGGCCCGCTTCGTCGACGAGGGCGAGCGCGCAGTGCGTCTCGAGGTAGAAGTGCTCCTGACCACCGATCTCCAGCTCGCCCGTGAAGCGGCGGGTCGCCATGGTGAGCCCGGCGTCGGCGTCGCCACGGGCGACCGTGCGGGCGTGGCCCTGGAAGGAGTCGGCGGCGACCGCGTCGGCGATCGTGACGATCGCGGGCAGCGGGGTGGCCTTCACCTCGACGGCCTCGGCACCGAGTCGTGCCGCCTCCAGCGTCTCCCCGAGCACCCAGGCCACGGCGTGACCGACGTAGCAGACCTCGGTCGGGAACAGCGGCTCGTCGTGCTTGACGCCGGCGTCGTTGACACCGGGCACGTCGGCGGCGGTGAGGACGCGGACGACGCCGGGGATGTCGAGTGCCGGCGCGGTGCGCAGCGCCGTCATCTCCGCGTGCGCGTGCGGCACCTGCACGGGCCAGGCGTGCAGCGCGCCGACCGTGCGTGCGATGAGGTCGTCGGTGTACAGGGCGGTGCCGGTGACGTGCAGCTAGGGCGACTCATGCGGCAGCGGGACCCCGACGACGGCGTCGTCGGGCCGGTCGGCCAGCGAGTTGGTCCCGACGATCACGAGGCCACCTCCGCCCGAGCAGCGGTGGCGTCGAAGAAGCGGAGCAGGCTCTGCTCGAGCATCGCGGCGCGATAGCGCGCGCTGGCGCGGTGGTCGTCGAGCGGGGTGCCTTCGCGGGCGAGCATCGCGGCGCCGTCGACGGCGGTGCCTGCGTCCCAGGTCCGGCCGCGGAGCGCGTCCTCGGTCGCGATCGCCCGGATCGGCGTCGCGGCCACACCGCCGAGCCCGATGCGCACGTCCGCGACCACGCCGTCACGGAGATCGGCGGCGATGGCCACCGCCACCGAGGAGATGTCGTCGAACCGTCGCTTGGCGACCTTGAGGAAGCTGGACGTCGGGAGCAGCGGCAGCGGGATGCGCACGGAGCGGATCAGCTCGTCGGGCTCGCGCACCGAGGTGCGGTAGCCGGTGAAGTACTCGGCCAGCGGGACGCCGCGGTCGCCCCGGACGGACGTGAGCACGACCTCGGCGTCGAGGGCGAGCAGCACCGGTGGCGAGTCACCGATCGGCGACCCGGTGCCGAGGTTGCCACCGAGGGTGGCGCCGTTGCGGATGAGGCGGGACGCGAACTGCGGGAACAGCTCACCGAGCAAGGGCACCGCACCGCCCAGACTGCGCTCGATCTCCGACAGGCTGAGCGCGGCGCCGATCTCGATGGCGTCGTCTCCGATCACGAGGCCCCGCAGCTCGGGGAGCTGGTCGAACGCCACGACGAGCGGCGCGCGCCGGTGCCGCAGGTTCGTCGCCACACCCCAGTCGGTCGAGCCGGCGACGGCGACCGCTCCGGCCGTGCTCGCCAGCGCGGCGAGCGCCTCGCCGAGGTCGGCGGGCCGCAGGAACGCCTCAGCGCCGTCGACCCGGCACGGCCGGACCACGGGAGCGGTGGAGCGGCGGCGCTCACCGAGCGGGTCGCCGTCGGGCACGTCGCCGAGCGCGTAGGCGGCGTCCCGGATCGGGCGGTACCCCGTGCAGCGGCACAGGTTGCCGGAGAGGGCGTGCAGGTCGAAGCCGTTGGGGCCCATCTCGTCGGGCTCGTCGGCGGGATCGACGCCGTCGGGTCGTTCGCCGCGATCGGGTCGGTAGTACTCGGCCGCCATCGAGCAGACGAAGCCGGGTGTGCAGTAGCCGCACTGCGATCCGCCGCGTGCGGCCATCTCGTGCTGCACCGGGTGCAGGTCGCCGGGGGTGCCGAGCCCCTCGGCCGTGACGACCTCGACGCCGTCGAGCGCGGCGGCGGGGACGAGGCAGGAGTTGATGGCGGTCCAGCGGGTCCCGCCGTCGGGGTCGGACCGGGCCACGAGCACCGAGCACGCGCCGCACTCGCCCTCGGCGCACCCCTCCTTGGCGCCGGTCAGGCCGAGGCCGCGCAACCAGTCGAGGGCATTGGTCGCGCCGGTGAGCGCGGTGGTGCTCGCCTCGCCCCGGCGCGGCCGACCGTTGACGGTGACCTCGATCCCGCTCATGTCAGCTCCCGTCCACGCTCGCCCGCCGCGGGCGCATGGTTGGGGCCGTGCTCCGCGTCTGGTTGTCCATGCGAACAGAGCGCGGCGGGTTCAGGCGAGAGTACACACGCGCTCCAGGTCGGGGGAGGTGGTCGACGGCGGTACGAGTGTTCGCCGCACGTGTTTCGGCCGGGTGTCCGTCGCCCCCGGCGCAGACCAGCCCCGCCCGCCCCGCCCCACCCGCCCCAATCCATCGAGAGGGAAGGAAGACGCCGGGAGGGAAGGGTGCACCGTGCCCTCCCGGCGGTTTCCTTCCCTCTCGGCGGGGCGGGGCGGGGCGGGGTGGGGCGGGCGGGGCGGGTGTGCCTCGGTAGCGTGAGCGGCATGACGCTCGACGACGCCGATCTCCACCGTCTCGCCGACCGTCTGGTGGCGGTGCCCGGGGTGGTGGGCGTCGTGCTCGGAGGCAGCCGGGGCCGGGGCGAGGGGACGTTATCGTCCGACACCGATCTCGGCCTGTACTACCGAGGCGCCATCGACGTCGCGGCGTTGGGCGCGCTGGCGCGCGACGTGGCCGGTCCGGAGGCCTCGGTGACCCAGCACGGGGGTTGGGGTCCGTGGGTCGACGGCGGTGGCTGGCTCCGCATCGACGGCCATCCGGTCGACCTGATCTATCGCGACCTCGACCGCCTCGATGAGTGCTGGCGGCGGGTGACCGGCGGGCAGAACCAGTTCCACGCCCAGACCGGGCACCCGCTCGGCGTCCCCGACCTCGCCTATCCCGGCGAGCTCGCGCAGGCGCGTGTGCTCGCTGACCCGAGCGGCGAGCTCCGCCGTCGGCACGAGGAGTACCAGGAGTACCCGCCGGCGCTCGCCGACGCCGTCGTCGGCGGGCTGTGGGAGGCCGAGTTCCTGGTCGGTGCCGTCGCCAAGGTGGCCGAGCGGGGCGACACGGCCTATCTCGCACTGATGCTCTCCCGGGTCCTGATGGTCGCCGCGCACGCCATCTGCGCCCGCGCCGGGCGCTGGGTCACCAACGAGAAGGGTCTGATCGCCATCGCCGACCGGCAGTCGATCGCGCCGGCGGGGTTCGCCGCCGACGTCACCGCCGCTCTCGGCGCCGTCGCCACCGACCCCGCCGTCGCCGTCGAGCGCTCAGCCGCCGTCGTGGCCGCCGTCGGCGCGGCCGTCCGGACATCTGCGTGAGGCCACCGAGAGGGAAGGGAGACGCCGAGAGGGAACGGTGCACCCTTCCCTCCCGGCGCTTTCCTTCCCCCTCGGCGCTGGAGGGCTCGCGTGAGGCGGGGCGCCGGCGGGCTAGCGTGCTCGGGTGAGCCAGCTGCTTCCGCACCCGGTGGTGGGTGGGGCGTTCTCGTCACCGGTCGAGCCGGGATCGGGCTGGCCGGGTGACCCGGCCGACGGCGGCACGGCCGTGGCGCGGACGGCGCGCCAGGTCGAGCGGTCGGCCGCGTCGTGCCGGGACCTGACGACCCTCGACGCCCGGATCACCGTGTGCGAGGCGTGCCCGCGGCTGGTCGAGTGGCGCGAGCAGGTGGCGGTGGCGAAGCGCCGCGCGTTCGCGGACCAGCCCTACTGGGGCCGGCCGGCGCCGGGCTTCGGGAGCGAGCAGCCGCGTCTGCTCGTCGTCGGGCTGGCTCCGGCGGCGCACGGCGCGAACCGGACCGGGCGCGTGTTCACGGGCGATCGCAGCGGCGACTGGCTGTTCGCCGCGCTCCATCGCACGGGCTACGCGAACCAGCCGACATCCGTCGCCTCGGGTGACGGTCTGGCTCTCGACGGTGCGCGGATCGTCGCGGCGGTCCGCTGCGCCCCGCCCGACAACAAGCCCGAGCCGGCCGAGCGGGCGACCTGCTCGTCCTGGCTGCGTCGCGAGATCACGCTCGTCTCGCCGTCGGTCACCGCCGTCGTCGCCCTCGGTGGCATCGCCTGGCAGGCGACCTTCCAGGCGCTCGCCCTGCTGGAGTGGGCGCTGCCGCGACCACGACCCGCGTTCGGGCACGGGGTCGAGGCGACCGCCGTGACACCCGACGGCCGCCCGATCGCCGTCATCGGCTGCTACCACGTGTCCCAGCAGAACACCTTCACCGGCCGGCTCACCGAGAGCATGCTCGACGAGGTGCTGCTCCGCGCGCGCGATCGCTGACGACCGCCGCTCACGCGTGCTCGGGCGCCCCGACCCATCGTGTGCAAGCACACAGCGAGGTCGGCGGGAACTGCCCATAGCCTTGAGGGGTGACCACCAAGACCCGCAAGGTGCCCCGGATCCTCGTGCTCGGCGGCGGCTACGTCGGCCTCTACACGGCGCTCGAGCTGCGCAAGAAGCTCGGTCGGCGCGAGGCGGCGATCGTCGTGGTGGACCCGCGCTCGTACATGACGTACCAGCCCTTCCTCCCCGAGGCCGCGGCGGGCAACCTCGAGCCGCGCCACGTCGTGGTGCCGCTGCGTCGCACCCTGAAGGGCTGCACGATCCTGTCGGGTCGTGTCACCAAGCTCGACCACGCCGACCGTCGCGCGGAGGTCACGCCGCTCGAGGGCGAGCCGTACGCGATCTCCTACGACCACGTGGTGACGTCGCTCGGTGCGGTCGCGCGCACGTTGCCGATCCCCGGGCTCGCCGAGGTCGGCATGGGCTTCAAGCAGATCGAGGAGGCGATCGCCCTCCGCAACTCCGTGCTCGGCAAGATGGAGGCGGCGAGCTCCACCTGGGACCCGGAGCTGCGCAAGCGCCTCCTCACCTTCACGTTCGTCGGGGGTGGCTTCGCCGGCATCGAGGCGCTGGGCGAGGTCGAGGACATGGCCCGCACCGCCTGCCGGGACTACGACTCGATCCGTCGTGAGGACCTGCGCTTCGTGCTCGTCGAGGCGATGGGCCGGATCCTGCCCGAGCTCGGTGAGGAGCTCGGCGGCTACGCGCTCGAGCAGCTGCGTGAGCGGGGTATCGAGGCCAAGCTGAACACGCGGCTGGAGTCCTGCGTCGACGGTCACGTCGAGACCTCCGACGGCGACCACTTCGAGAGCGACACCATCGTCTGGACCGCCGGCGTCAAGGCGAACCCGGCACTCGGCTTCAGCGATCTGCCGCTCGACGAGCGCGGTCGTGTGCGCGCGAACGCCTCCCTCCAGGTCGTCGACGCCGACGGGAACGTCGTCGACGGCGCCTGGACGGCGGGCGACAACGCCGCCGTCCCCGACCTCACCTCCGACGAGCCCGGCGCCACCTGCGCCCCGACGGCTCAGCACGCCGTCCGACAGGGCCGCCACCTCGGACAGAACCTCGCGCGCTTCATCGTCGGGGAGCCGCTCGTCGACTACGTCCACAAGAACCTGGGCACGGTCGCCTCGCTCGGGCTCTACAAGGGTGTCGCCCAGACCTTCGGCATCAAGCTCCGCGGCCCGCTCGCCTGGTTCATGCACCGCACGTACCACATGTGGGCGATGCCGACCCTCAACCGCAAGGTCCGCATCATCCTCGACTGGACGACGGCGCTGCTGTTCCGTCGCGAGCTCGTCGCGCTGGGCAGCTTCTCCTCGCCGCGGGCCGAGTTCACCGCCGCCGCCACGGGCCAGCCCCCGGTCGCCGTCAAGCACTGACACCGCGCCCGGAGGGCAAGAGGCCGGGTCAGGCGCCTGGGACCGCGAGCTCGAGGTTGCGTCCGGGGATCGCGGCGAGGAGCCGCTGCGTATACGGCTCGCGCGGATCGTCGAAGACGGCGTCCGTCGGGCCCTGCTCGACGATCCTGCCCCTCTCCATGACGCACGTGTGGTCGGCGATCTGGCGGACGACGGCGAGGTCGTGCGAGATGAACAGATAGGTCAGCCCGAGTCGTTCCTGCAGCTCGGCGAGCAGGTGGAGGATCTGCGACTGCACGATGACGTCGAGCGCCGAAACGGCCTCGTCGCATACGACGACGTCGGGCTGCAGGGCGAGCGCGCGCGCGATCGCGACCCGCTGCCGCTGCCCGCCCGACAGCTCCGCCGGGTAGCGGCGCGCCATCTCGGGCGGCAGCGCGACCTGCTCCAGCAGCTCGTAGACACGGTCGGACCGCTCGCGCGGGGTGCCGAAGCCGTGCGCCTTGAGCGGCTCCTCGATCGTGCGGAACACCGTGTAGAGCGGGTCGAGCGAGGAGTACGGGTCCTGGAACACCGGCTGCACACGACGACGGAAGGCGATCTCGTCGGCCTGCCGGCGCGCGTCGACGGGCTCGCCCTCGAGCAGCACCTCGCCCGACGTGGGCTCGAGCAGGTGCAGCAGCATCTTCGCCACGGTCGACTTGCCGGACCCGGACTCGCCCACGATCGCGACGGTGCGGCCGCGCGGCATGTCGAAGCTGACGTCGTCGACGGCGACGACGTCCGGCTCCGAGCCGAACAGCCCGCGCCGCGCACCCGGGAACACCTTGCGCAGGTTCTGCACACGGATCAGCGGCTGCTCGGACACCGCCGCGTCCTCGCCGGCGCCGTCGGAGGACGAGAGCAGGTCCTCGCCCTCGAGCGCGCCCTCGACACCGGCCTCCTTGGCGATCTGGATGCGCCGGGACGCCAACGACGGCGCCGCCGCCAGCAGACGCTTCGTGTACTCGTGCTGGGGGTTGGTCAGCAGCTCGAGAGCCGGTCCCTGCTCGACGAGCTCTCCGCGGTACATGACGAGCACGTGCGAGGCCCGCTCGGCCGCCAGCCCGAGGTCGTGCGTGATGAGCAGGACGGCGGTGCCGCGCGCCGTGGTCAGGTCGTGCATCCGGTCGAGGACGACCTGCTGCACGGTGACGTCGAGGGCCGACGTCGGCTCGTCGGCGACCAGCAGCTCCGGCGAGGCCGACAGCCCGATCGCGATCAGCGTGCGCTGCCGCATCCCACCCGAGAACTGGTGCGGGTACGCGCGCAGCCGCTCCTCCGGATCGTTGATCCCGGCCTCGGAGAGCAGCTCGGCGGCTCGGGCGCGGGCCGCCGACCCCTTCGCTGTGCCGGTGTCCTCGAGGGTCTCGACGAGCTGGCGGCCGATCGTCGCCGTGGGGTTGAGGTTCGTCATCGGGTCCTGCGGCACCAGGCCGAGGACACGGCCGCGCAGCGGCTGCAGGCGCCGCGGCGAGAGCCCGGCGAGCTCGGTCCCGTTGAGCAGCACCGACCCGGCGGTGACGCTCCCGTTCGACGGCAGCAGACCGAGCACCGCCGCGGCGACCGTCGACTTGCCCGAGCCGGACTCGCCGACCACCGCGATGGTCTGGCCGTTGAGGATGTCGAACGTGGCACCCGCGACCGCGACGACAGGGCCGGCGTCGGTCGTGAAGGTCACCTCGAGATCGCGCACCTGCAGCAGCGGGCTGCCGGCTGCGGGCGCAGCAGCGCCGGCGGACCCGGCGGCGTCGCTGGGGGACGCCGACCCCTGCTGGGCGTCGTCGTGGGCGGTCATCGACGCCTCCTCATCCTCGGGTCGAGCGCTTCACGGAGAGACTCACCGAGCAGGGTGAAGCCGAGCGCGGTGATCGAGATGCACAGGCCCGGCAGGATCGCGAGCTGGGGCGCGATCGACAGCTCCGCCTGCGCGCCTGTGAGCATGCGCCCCCACTCAGCCTCGGTCGGGCGCCCGCCGCCGAGCCCCAGGAACGACAGCGCCGCGGCCTCGATGACCGCTGTCGCCAGCACGAGCGTGGCCTGCACGATCACCGGGCCGAGGGAGTTCGGGAGAACGTGGGACATCGTCACGGTGCCACGGGTCAGGCCCAGCGAACGCGCCGCCAGCACGTAGTCCTGGCTGCGTTGCTGCAGCATCGACCCGCGCAGCAGGCGAGCGAAGATCGGGACCTGCACGACCCCGATCGCGATGATGATCGAGGTGTTGTTCTGGCCCGCGATGGCGGCGATCGACACCGCCAGCAGCAGCGACGGGATCGACAGCATGAGGTCGACCAGCCGCATCACGACGGTGTCGACCCACCCGCCGAACGCACCCGCGAGCAGTCCGAGCGCGACGCCGCCGGCCAGCCCGAGCAGCGTCGAGACGACGCCGATGACCAACGAGGCTCGCGCACCCCAGATCAGCTGCGACAGCACGTCGCTGCCGAACCGGTCGAGCCCGAGCGGGAACTCCGCCGAGGGCCCCGGGATGTCGGTCGGGCGGATCAGGTCACGACCCGGCGTCGCCTGCGCGGGGTACTGTGCGAGCCACGGTGCGAGCAGCGCGACGAGGACGAAGACGAGCACGATGACCGCGCCGATGATGGCGATCGGGTTGCGCCGCATGCGGCGGAACGCCTGGCGCCACAGGCTCTGACCATCGGCGCCGGTGGCGCCGGACGTGGTCGTGGGCTGCGCGCCGTCGACGGGCGGGCCGGCGGGAGGCAGGGTGGCGGTCATCGTGTCCTCAGTCGGGGGTCGATGAGGCCGTACGAGACGTCGACGGCGAGGTTGACGAGTGCGTAGACCAGGGCGATGAGGATGATGAATCCCTGCAGCACGGGGTAGTCGGCCTGGTAGATCGCGTCGGCGAGGAACCCGCCGATGCCGGGGAAGGAGAACACCGTCTCGGTGAGAACGGCCCCGGACAGCAGCAGCCCGACCTGGAGCCCGATCGTCGTCGACACCGGCAGCAGCGCGTTGCGCAGCAGCACGCGGTTGCGCACCCGCGGAGGGCGGAGGCCCTTCGCGACGGCGGTGCGGACGTAGTCGGACGTCTGCACCTCGATGACCGAGGCGCGAGTCATGCGCGCGATGATCGCGAGCGGGATCGACGCGAGCGCGATCGCGGGCAGCGCGAGGTGCAGGATCGCGTCCCAGGCGGCGTCGAGCTCACCGGTGAGGACGCCGTCGAGCACGTAGAGGTTGGAGTAGTGCGTGGCATCGATGTCGTTCGACTGCCGCCCGGTGCTGGGGAACCATCCGAGCCTGACCGCGAAGACGTACTTGAGGATGAACGCGAGGAAGAACACCGGGATCGTCACGCCGAGCAGCGAGACGACGACGGCGACGTTGTCGAGGAACTTCCCGTGGTACCGGGCGGCGATGTAGCCCAGACCGATGCCGAGCACGACGGCGATGACGATCGCCGCGATCGTGAGCTCGACCGTGGCGGGGAACCGGTTGGCGAACTCCTCCATCACCGGTCGGCGGGTGGTGAGCGAGGTGCCGAAGTTCCCCTGCAGCAGCTGGCCGATGTAGGTGACGTACTGCTCGTGCAGCGGCCTGTCGAAGCCGTAGAGCTCGTTGATCCGGTCGACGGCCTCCTGGGTGGCTCGCTCGCCGAGCAGGGCGCGTGCCGGCCCGCCCGGCAGCGCGCGCACCCAGAGGAACAGCAGCACGGACAGCCCGACGAGGGTCGGGACGAGCAGCGCCAGACGGCGCAGGATCAGTCGGAGCACGGGGTCCTCGTGAGTCGGTGGCGACCGGCCGGGCCATGGACGCTCGGGCGCGACGGCCCGGGCGCCCACGACCCGGTCGGTGACGTGGTGGGCTGAGCAGGCCCCGCGGCCGGCCGCGCGAACAGCGCGACCGCGGGGCCGATCACGTCAGCTCTCCGGGATCTCCACGAGGTTGTAGACCTCGTCCTGGACCGGCGAGGCCGGGTAGACGATGCCCTCGCGGAAGGCCAGCGACGGGACCGGGTGCGCGATCGGCAGACCGGGCAGGAAGTCCATCAGCTCGGCGTTGGCCTCCTCGTACGCCGCCGTCTGCTCCTCGAGGTCGGGGAGGACGCGGGCGTCGTTGATCATGGTGAAGAGGTCGGGGTTGTCGAAGCCCCACTCGGCCGAGGCCGCCCCGAAGAACACGCCGATGAAGTTGTACGTGTCGTTGTAGTCACCGGTCCACCCGAGCAGGTGCAGCCCGTGGTCCGAGCCGCCCTGGATGCGGTCGAGGTAGTCCGGGTTCCAGGGGAGCGGAGTCGCCTCGACGGTGATCCCGACCTCCTCGAGGTCGGCCGCGATGCGCTCGAAGGTCTGCTCCGGCGTCGGCATGTACGGACGCGACACGTTGGTCGGGTACGTGAAGTTCAGCGTCAGCGGGTTGGACTCGTCGAAGCCCGCCTCGGCGAGCAGGGACATCGCCTCGTCGGGGTTGTAGTCGTACGTCGTGACGGCGTCGTTGTAGCCGACGACCGACGGCGGCACGAAGTTGGTCGCGACCTCGGTGCCCTCGGGGAGGGTGGCGGCGACGAGCGCCTCACGGTCGATCGCGTGCGCGATCGCCTGGCGCACGCGGATGTCCGCGAGCTCCGGGACGGCCTGGTTCATGCCCAGGTAGAGGATGTTGAAGGGATCGCGGTTCACGATCTCGAAGCCGCCGTCCTGGAGCGCCTGGACGTCGGCCGGGGCGACGAGGTCGTAGCCGTCGATGTCGCCGGCCTCGAGCGCCTGCCGGCGCGCCGTCGGGTCGGAGATCACGGGGAACACGACGCGCGTGACCTGACCCTGCTCGCCCCAGTAGTCGGGGTTCGCGGTGAGCACGACCTGCTCGCCCGGCGACCACGAGTCGAAGACGAACGGGCCGGTGCCGGTCGGGTGGCCCAGGGCGTACTCCGGCAGCACGGGCGCGTCGGACTCGCCCTGGACGTCGTCGGCGTTGTACTCCTCGAGCGCGGCCGGGGACTGCATCGAGAACGCCGGCAGCGACAGCGCCGCGACGAGCTCGGGCAGCGGGGACTTGAGGTTGATGATCGCCGTGGTGGCGTCGGGTGCCTCGCAGGACTCGTACTTGCCGTTGCCGTCCTCGGCGTTGCCGCCGTTCACCTTGACCCAGTAGTAGGACAGGCTCTCGGTGGCGGCGACGCCGGTCCAGTTGTTCCACCGCTCGAAGTTGAAGCACACCGCTTCGGCGTTGAAGTCGGTGCCGTCGTGGAACTTCACGCCGTCGACGAGGGTGAAGGTGTACTGGAGGCCGTCGTCGCTGGTCTCCCACTCGGTGGCGAGCAGCGGAGCCGGGTCAGGGGTGCCGGGCTCGGTCCCGACGAGACCCTCGAAGATCTGGCGCGCGACGCGGAAGGACTCGCCGTCGCTGGCGAACGCGGGGTCGAGCGAGCCGGGGTCGTTCGACGCGGCGAACGTGAACGTCACGTCGCCACCGGAGCCGGTGTCGCCGCCGGTACCTCCGTCACCGTCGTCGTCGCGCTGCGATGCGCAGGCGGTGAGGATCAGGGCGGCTGACGCGGCGACGGCAGCCCACTTGGCGGTCCTTCTCATGGTGCTCCTTCTCGGGCGATCGGATCTCGATCGGAAGCCGCCACCCTAGAGCGGTCCAGCAGGCGGTGGCACCTTTTGGATCGATGGTGACCGAAATGCAACGTCCCGGAAACCTGGCGGCGCGACCGGCGTCGTCGTCGCGGCGCGAGATACGCTCGCGACGCCCCCATCGCCCAACAGGCAGAGGCAGCCGACTTAAAATCGGCCCAGTCCGGGTTCGAACCCCGGTGGGGGCACCTCGTGTCCCAACCCCGGTGGGGGCACCTCGTGTCCCCAGACGGGCGAGTCGCGGGGAGATGTCAGTAGGCGTCGATGATCTTGACGACGACGAGGGTGCCGTCGCTGTAGTTGACGCCGAAGTCGGGGTGGTAGTTCGCGAACCATCCCACGGGTGCGGCGACGAGCACGACGTCGCCCTCGTGGACCTGCGTGACGTCGATCCCGAGCTCGGCGAGCTCGGCCGCGTCGATGTAGAGCGTCTGCCCGAGGTTCTCCGACTCCATGGGGTTGAGGTCGGTGCCCTCGCCGGCGACCCATTCGGCGCTGTCGACCGAGACGTTGGCCGCACCGGTGTCGGACATCTGATCGCCGGTGCCGGTCTCGAGCACGCGGAGCTGGACGTCCTCGGGGATCGGCAGTGCCTCGGGGATCTCGACGCGGTAGACGCCGGTGCTGGTGAGCGACACCTCGAGGTGGTCGATCTCGTTGCCCTCGTACGTCGGGTCGGCACCGGCGCGGGCGATGAGCAGCGAGGCGACGCCGACGCAGGCGATCAGCAGTGCGCCGATCAGCACCCCGACGAGGATCCGCAGGCCGGAGGTCGGACGCCGGACGCCCTTGCCTCGGGGCTGGGCGAGGCCGTGCGCGGCGACCTGGGCGCCTGGCGGCAGGTCCCAGGGTCGGGGCTGGCGCGGCTGCCACGGCCCCTGGCCGGCCGGTGCGTGGCTGGGGAACGACGACGCCGACATCGAGGGCATCGAGGGCATCGAGGGCATCGAGGGCATCGAGGGTGCCACGGCGCCGGGCGACGCGGACGGCGCGGACGCCGCCGCGAACGACACTGCTCCCGGTGGACCGGGGGCGAAGGGGCCCGGGTCCTCGGGAGCCAGGGTGGCGTGCCCCTCGGGCAGCTGGATCGGCTGCGGCTGGTGCACACGCACCGACGGCTCCGGAGGCCGCGTGGGAGCTCCTCCGCGCGGCACCTCGAGCGGGGTCACCTCGAACCCGAGCTCGCGCTGCACGTCCTGCAGCGCGCGGCCGAAGTCGGCGGCGCTGTCGAAGCGGGCGGCGCGGTCGTGCGACAGCCCGCGCCGCAGGATCGCCTGCAAGGAGGGCGGGATGTCGGGTCGCTTGAACCCGCCGATGAAGCCGCTCTGGATCCTCCCCGTCAGGTGCGCGGCCGAGTTCGGCCCGCCCGGCACCTCGTGGGGCGAGCGTCCCTCCAGCAGCGAGTACAGGGTCGCCGCGAGCGAGTACCGGTCGGACCGGGCGTCGGAGATCGGGGAGTCCCACAGGGTCTCGGGCGCCGCCCACGGCAGGCTCATCCCGACCGAGCTCTCGCCGGTGCCGGGGCGGTTGCTCCCGGCCGGGCGACGTGTCGTCTCGGGGAGGTCCTCGTCGATCGTGGAGATGCCGAAGTCCGACAGCACCGGCACGCCGTACTCGGTGAGCAGCACGTTGGCCGGCTTGACGTCGCGGTGGACGATGCCCGCGCGGTGCGCTGCCTCGAGAGCGCCCGAGAGGCGGATGCCGAGGCTGAGCACGTCCTTCACCGACATCGGGTAGTGGCGGTAGAAGGCGCCGAGGCTGCCGCCCGAGCAGTACTCCATGACGAGGTAGGGCTGACCGTCGTCGTCGACGTCGGCGGCGAAGATCGCGGCGATGTTCGAGTGGTTGGAGACGCGTTCCATCAGGTTCGCCTCGGCGGCGAAGTGCTCACGGGTGCTCTCCGACAGGTCGTCGGTGCGCAGCACCTTGATGGCGACCTGCCGCTTCGGCATCGTCTGCTCGTAGAGGTAGACGTCCGAGAAGCCACCGTGCCCGATCGGGCGTACGTACGTGTAGCCGTCGATCGTGGGCGCCACGTCGGCGCCGTCGGGGGCGTCGGTCACGGCACCTCCGGTCGGCGGGTGGTCGCGGCGGCGTCGGGGTTCGGCACGAGGACCGTGCGCCCGGCGCGCGGCCTAGGCTGGTCGAGCGTCCGTGTGATTGTAGGGGAGCCATGAGAACACGCCTGATCAGCAGCGCTGCGGCGGCGGTCGCGGTCGTCGCGACGCTCGGAGGCTGCGCGTCCGTCGATCCGGTGGTCGAGCTGGACCCGGCGCCGGCGGATGCGGCGGTGCCGGCCGAGGTCGGCGACGCCTTCACCACGGCGCTCACCGAGATCACGGCGCACGGCCTCGACGCCGAGGAGCCGACCACGGACATCGTCTCCGACGGCGCGACCGTCGATGTCGCCGTCACCGAGATCGCGGCGGCGCTGCCGATCGAGGGGCAGGCGCTCGCGTTCGTCGCCGCGACGGCGTTCGAGCTCTCCCGCAGCGACGCCGACGTCACCGAGGTCGAGCTCGTCACCTCCGCCCCCGTCGTCGTCGGGGAGCACGACGGCGGACTCGTCGCCACGATCGACGTGACCGAGCTGCTGACACCGGCGAGCGGTCCGGTCACCGAGTCCCGGGTGACCTACGCGCTGACGAGCGACGGCACGGAGCTGACCGGGGTGGGGGCGTGGGAGCCGGGTCTGGACTCCGGTGTCGGGCTCGACTCGCCGACGGGTGCGGCTCAGCGTTTCGTCGACCTGGCCCTCGACGGCGACGTGGCCGCCCTCGAGCGCTTCTCGGCCGGTGCGAGCACACCGACCGAGGTCGCCGTGCTCGCGGCGGCGACGGACGGCGTCGACATCGTCTGGGTCGAGCTCCCGCAGGCGGGGTCGGGCGCCACCCGCGTCGTCTACGCCGTGGACGACCGTGCCCGCGTGCTGGGGCGGTTCGAGGTCGACGACGCCGACCGCGTCACCGTGGTGTACACACCGACATCGTGACCCGGCTCCGGGAGCCGGTGCGATCAGTGCCAGCTGAGCAGGTCGAGCAACATGGTCTGGGCGTCCCCGTTCGGGGTGTCGCCGACGTCGACCGTGCGGAATCCGGCCGCGGTGTAGAGCGCCACGGCGGGATTCGCCTTCTCGACCGACAGGCTGATCGCGCGGATCCGTGCGTCCTGCGCCCGCGCCGCGATCGTGCGGATCAGACCGCGGCCGATGCCGCGGCCGCGGTGCGCCGGCACCACGCCGATGCTCAGCTCGGGGATGTCGTCGGCGACGTAGCCGAAGCCACGGTTCGCGCGTGTGAACGTGCGGAGCCAGGCCGCACCGACGGGGATCTGCAGACCGCCGGGACCGCCCAGGTCGACCGCGATGATGCCGAGGTCGCCGTCGCGCTGCCACCCGGCGACGTACTGCGCCAGCGAGGAGTCGCGCAGGAGCTGCTTGCGGCTCACCCGCTCCTCGCCGGTCCAGTTCACGGCCTCGAGCAGCATGTCGAGGAGGAACTCGGCGTCCTCCGGGCCGGCGTCGCGGACGCCGACCGGACTCTGCCTGACCTCGTCGGTCATCCCCAGCCTTCCTTCACTCCCACCACGGGAACACTCCCTCGCGGGCTGTCGTGCGCCGAGGTGCTCGCACCGACGCGCGTCGAGCGACGTCCGCTCATGGTCGGACCAGGCCCGACTCGTAGGCGTAGATCACCGCCTGCACACGATCGCGCAACCCCAGCTTCGCCAGCACCTTACCGACATGTGTCTTGACGGTCGCCTCCGAGACCACCAGGCGGGCGGCGATCTCGGCGTTCGACAGCCCTTCGGCCATGGCGAGCAGCACCTCGGACTCACGCGGGGTGAGGTCGTCGAGCTCCCGGTCGGCGCGCGAGGGGGAGCCGTCGGGATCGGCTGCCGCAGGCAGCCGGGAGCCGAAGAGCTCGAGCATCCGGCGCGTGACGCGCGGTGAGACGACGGCGTCGCCCGCGTGCAGCGTCCGGACCGCGTCGACGAGCTCGGCCGGCTCGGTGTCCTTGAGGAGGAACCCGCTGGCGCCGGCCCGCAGCCCGGCGAACGCGTATTCGTCGAGGTCGAACGTGGTGAGGATGAGCACACGGACCTCGGGGAGCGTCGCGGTGATCTGCGCCGTGGCGTCGATGCCGTTGGTCCCGGGCATGCGGACGTCCATGAGCACGACGTCGGGCCGCAGCGCGGTGGCCATCTGGATGCCGGTCGCGCCGTCGGCGGCCTCACCGACCACGCGGAGGTCGTCCTCCGCCTCCAGCACCATCCGGAAGCCCATGCGCAGCAGGGACTGGTCGTCGACCAGCAGCACGGAGATGGTCATCGGTCCTCCTCGGTCCGGTCGGGGGTCGGGGTGAGGCCGGCGGCGACGTCCTCGGTCGGCAGCGGGAGCGCGGCGTGCACGCGCCAGCCACGGCCGTCGGGCCCGGCGGTGGCGGTGCCGCCGATCGCCGCGACCCGTTCACGGAGCCCGATGAGACCGTTCCCGCTCCCGGGCTGGGTCCGCGAGCCCGTGCCTGCGTCGTTGACGACGTCGATGACGACGGCGTCCGGACCGCGGTCGATCTCGACCCGGACGGTCGTCGCACCAGGGGCGTAGCGCAGCACGTTGGTGAGCGACTCCTGGACGACGCGGTACACGGTGAGCGCGAACGCACGCTGCGCGGGCAGCGCACCGCCACGGTCCACACGCTCGACGGCGAGCCCGGCCGACCGGAACCGGGCGAGCAGGTCGTCGAGGTCGCCCGCGGTCGGCGCGAGCGGCGCCGGACCGTCGAACGGCGCCTCGCCCTCGGGCTGCGGGCCGCTGCGCAGGACGCCGAGGATGGTGCGCATCTCGGCCAGGGCGTCGCGCCCGGTCGCGGAGAGCTCTTTGAGAGCCCGCCGAGACTGCTCGGGGTTCTTGTCGAGGCTGGCGCCGGCGCCGTCGGCGAGGGTGACCATCACGGAGACCGAGTGCGCGACGACGTCGTGCATCTCGCGAGCGATCCTCGCGCGCTCGTCGGCGGCCGCGAGCTGGGCGCGCTGGTCACGCTCGAGAGCGATCCGGTTGGCACGGTCCACGAGATCCTGGGTGTGCAGCCGACGCGCGCGCACGTTGATCCCGAGGGCGTGCGCCACCAGCGTGACGACGGTCGTCCACGACGCCACCCCCGCGAAGACCTGCAGCCTCGTCGCGACCACCTCCGGGTCCTGGCCCTGATCGATCGCCTCGCTCATGTAGGTGTCGAGGCTCAGCCAGCCCAGACCCGCGAGCGCGAGCACGGTGACGATCGTCGCGATCCAGGCGGTGCGCGCCGGGCGGTGCGCCGCGACGGCGTAGACGGCCAGGGCGGCGGCGAACTCCTGGCCACCGGTGCCACCGACGAGCCACGAGCTGAGGGCGGCGCCCACGATCACCCACCCGAGCACCGCGACGGGTTGGTGACGACGCCACAGGAGGACCGCCGTCGTGATCGCGACCAGCGCCCAGTGCACCACCGGACGCTGGGTGGGGAAGGCAATCTGGAGGAGGCTCGGCACGAAGAACCACGCCGAGACGATGATGTCCGTGCCGCGCGGGTGCGCCGCGAACCAGCGCCGGATCGGTCCCAGTCGGCGGGTCTCGATCGTGCTGAACGGCGGCGTGGACGCGCGGTCGGGTGGGACGGCAGACGCCGACCGCGGCGGGGCATCCCCCACCGCGGCCGGCCTCACGCGTGCGCTCAGGCGTCCCTCCCACGCAGCAGCGCCGCGGCGCCGACGAGGCTGGCGACCGCCCACCCGGCGGCGACGGCGTAGCCCTGCCACGGGGTGAGAGTCGCGCCCTCGCTGGCTCCCTCGATCAGCCGGTTGCCGGCCACCGAGGGGAGATAGGTGTAGATGTCCTGCACGATGTCGGCCGTGATCATCTGGCCGATGATCGGGAGCACGAAGAACAGCACCACCGCGACGGCGATGCCTCCTGCGGTGCTCCGCAGCATGGTGCCGATACCGAGCGAGATCAGGGCCACGAGGACCAGGTACAGCGGCACGCCGAGCAGGGACTGGACGGTGCCCTCGGTGGCGAGGTCGATCGCCGACCCGGAGTCGGACAGCATGGGCGTGGTCACGAGGGCGGACAGCGCCACGGCGACGAGTCCCGTCACGAACGCCACCAGCGCCACCACGACGGCCTTGGCCGCCAGCACGGGCAGCCGGGTGGGCGCGGCGGCCAACGTCGACCGGATCTGGCCGGTGCGGTACTCGCCGGAGATCACCATGACGCCCAGGATGGCGACGACGATCTGGCCGAACGAGACACCGGCGCCGGCGGCCTGCACGCCGATCACCGGGCTGCCGACGGCGATCTCGCCGCCCGCCATCGCGGGGTCCTCGATGAGCATCGTCATGCTCCACGCGAACAGGAGCGCGATGCCGACCATGACGAGCACGGTGGTGCCGATGATCCACGGCGTGGACCGGACCGACGTCAGCTTGATCCACTCGGCGCGGACCTGGTGCCCGAACGTGGTGCGAGCCGTCGTCGGGATGGACGGCGAACGGGTGATGGTGGCGGCGGTCATCGCGAGGCCTCCTGCAGCTGGGCGGCCGCGGGGGCTCCCGGGGCCTCGGAGTGGTACTCGACCTCACCGGCGGTGAGGCTCATGAACGCCTCCTCGAGCGAGGCGGTCATCGGGGTGAGCTCGTGCAGGGCGATCCCTCGTCCTGCCGCGAGGTCGCCGATGGCGGCGGCGTCCAGACCGGAGACCGTCAGCAGTCCCTCCTCGTGGGAGCTGATGGTGACGCCGTCGCGACGCAGCGCGTCGGCGAGAGCAGAGGCCTGCGGGCTGCGCACCCGGACCGAGCCCGTGGTGCTCGCGGCGACGATGTCGGCGACCGAGCCCGTGGTGAGGATGCGCCCACGACCGATGACGATGATGTCGTCGGCGGTGATCGCCATCTCGCTCATCAGGTGCGAGGAGATGAACACGGTGCGGCCCTCGGAGGCGAGGTGGCGGGCCATCGTGCGGACCCACTTGACACCCTCGGGGTCGAGGCCGTTCACCGGCTCGTCGAGGATGAGCGTCGACGGGTCGCCGAGCATCGCCGCGGCGATCCCGAGCCGTTGGCCCATGCCGAGCGAGAACCCGCCGACCCGCTTGCGGGCGACGTCGGTGAGGCCGGTGAGCTCGAGGACCTCGTCCACACGCTTGGTGCTGATGCCGTGCGTCGCGGCGAGCGCTCGCAGGGGGTTGCGGGCGGAGGAGCCGGTGTGCACGGCCTTCGCCTCCAGTAGGGCGCCGACCTCCAGGAGCGGGGCGCGGTGCTCGGCGTAGGGGCGGCCGTTGACGGTGACGTGGCCACCGGTGGGGCGGTCGAGCCCGACGATCATGCGCATCGTCGTCGACTTCCCGGCGCCGTTCGGGCCGAGGAAGCCGGTGACCCGGCCGGGCTCGACCGTGAACGACACGGAGTCGACGGCGAGCCTGTCGCCGTAGCGCTTGCTGAGGTTGGTCGCCTCGATCATGCGCGTTCCTCTCTGAGGTGCTGTCGGGTGGTGGTGCTGACGTCCACGCTAGGCCGCCGACCCGTGCCCACCTAGGCATCCCCGGGCGGATCTTGGGGGCGTCGACGCTCCGCCGCACGGGCGAGCGAGTCATCCTGATGGATGAGGCGCTCGCCCGGTGCGCGGGCCGCCGTCTACCCCGGGAACACCGACGGCGCGGTGCGCGTTCAACCGGTGCCGGGACCTTCGGCGCGGGCGACCCAGCCCGTAGCATGGTCTCGGGACGCCAGCACCGGCGCCACGACCAGGAGGACCAGAGTCCAGATGGCCAATCCATACTTCAGCAACTCGGCGAGCTTCGGCCGCAGTCAGCCGCAGCCCGGCATGATGCCGAACGTCGGCTACAAGACCGACGCGACCAGCTACGGCCAGCAGCCGCAGCAGCAGTACGGCACCCCCTACGGCAGCACCGCGACGCAGGACGCCCCGCACCAGGCGCAGTTCCAGTCGGTGCAGGATGCGTACTACGGCCCCTCGGCCACGGCGGCCCAGACCGGCCGGCTCACCTACGACGACGTGATCATGAAGACGGCCACGGTGGTCGGCGTGATCGTCGCCGTCGCCGCCGCGACCTGGTTCGCGTTCGGCACCGGGCTGTTCCCGTCGGCGCTGCTCGCCCCCGTCCTGTGGGGCGGGCTGATCGGTGGCCTCGTGCTCGGGCTGGTGAACTCCTTCAAGAAGGAGCCGTCGCCCGCGCTCATCCTCGGCTACGCGGTGTTCGAGGGCGCGTTCCTCGGCGTCATCTCGATGATGTTCAACTTCGGCTACCCGGGCATCGTGCTGCAGGCTGTGCTCGCCACGTTCGTGACGTTCGGCGTGACGCTCGCGCTGTTCAAGAGCGGCAAGATCCGTGTGACGCCGAAGTTCACGAAGATCCTCATGATCGGCCTGGTCAGCTACGCGATCTTCTGCGTCGTCAACCTCGTCCTCTCCATGACGGTCCTCAGCGGCTGGGGCCTGCGCTCCGGCGGTCTCGGGCTGGCGATCGGCGCGATCGCCGTCGTCCTCGCGGCCATGACGCTCGTGATGGACTTCGACCAGATCCAGCGGGGTGTCACCAACGGTGTCGCCCGCAAGTACGCGTGGTCGGCCGCTTTCGGCATCGCGCTCTCGCTCGTGTGGCTCTACCTGGAGTTCCTCCGGATCCTCGCGATCCTGCGCGGTGACTGATCGACCGGCCTCTCGACGGCGGCGCATCACCTCTCGGGGTGGTGCGCCGCCGTCGTCGTTGGGTGGGCGATGCGACCGATGGCAGCCGGATAACGCTTGCCGCTAGCGTGTGGCCATGCCGCTGTTCGACCTTCCGCTCGCCGAGCTCGAGACCTATCACCCGGAGGTCGCCGAGCCCGACGACTTCGACGCGTTCTGGGAGCGCACGCTCGCCGAGGCGCGCGCGTTCGACCTGGACCTGCAGGCCGAACGCGTCGACGGGCCGTTGCGCGCGCTCGACGTCGTCGACGTCACCTTCGCCGGGTTCGGCGGCCACCCGATCAAGGCGTGGTACCTGCGTCCGGCCGGTGTCAGCGAGCCGCTGCCGCTCGTGATCGGGTACATCGGGTACTCGGGCGGCCGTGGCTTCCCCTCGGACCACACGGTGTTCCCGAGCGCCGGGTACGCGCACCTGCGGGTCGACACCCGCGGCCAGGGCTGGGGGCTGCACGGCATCGGGGCCACCCCGGACCCGGTGGGCAGCGGCCCGGCCGTGCCGGGCGTGATGACGCGCGGTGTCGAGAGCCCGGAGACCTACTACTACCGGCGGCTGTTCACCGACGCGGCGCGCGCCGTCGACGCCGGCCGGGCGTTGCCCGGTGTCGACCCCGAGCGTGTCGTCGTGGCGGGTGGCAGCCAGGGCGGCGGGATCGCGATCGCCGCGGCGGCGCTGGTCCCCGATGTGGCCGGCCTCATGCCCGACGTGCCGTTCCTGCAGCACATGCGGCGCGCCGTCGACATCATCGGCACGGCGCCGTACGCGGAGATCGCGACCTATCTCGCCTCGCACCGCGACGCGATCGAGCGGGTGTGGGAGACGATCTCGTACGTCGACGGCGTCAACTTCGCCGCGCGCGGTCGGGC
>JBMDXU010000280.1:0-6581 GCA_048594485.1 Pseudactinotalea sp.
CCCACCCACCATCCGCCGTCGTGACCGCCGAGATCGCACCTTGGGCTCGAGATCGCACCGCGTACCGTGCGATTTCGAGCCTGAAGGCGCGATCTCGACGAGAACGGGCGGGGTTGAGATGTGACGCCGGCCGTCAGGCGCGGCGTCGGGGCCGGGCGGGTGGACGGTAGAGGGTCGGATTGCGGCGGTAGGAGGCGACCACGCTCGCTGCGATGGGCGCGGTGAGCTTGGCGAAGACGAGCTCCTCGTCGTCGATCTCATCGGGATAGACGCGGACGACCCGGTCCCCGGTGTCGGTGATCGCGCTCTCGCGGCGGCGCTCGTCACGGAGGATGGCGGTGGTGCGGCGGTCGTCGGTGTCCTCGTACTTCCCGTCGCCGTCGTACTCGACGTGGTACCAGAGCGTCCGGTCACCGAGCCGGAAGTGCCACGCGAGGTCGGTGAACACGACTCCACGAGCCGTCAGCACCGGCTTCTGAAGCACGGGCGACGGCATTCCGCGGCTGACCGCGATCCACCGGACGACGGACTCGGGCGCCGACTCCGCCAACGGGCTGGCCGCCTCGATGACGGCGCGGCCCTGGACGGCACCACGCATGCCCGGCCTGATCCGGCGGAGCAGCCTGGCACGGAGCGCTGCCGTCCGCTCGGCGATGTCCTCGGCAGCGTCGTCACGCCGCGGTCGGATGATCGCTCGCATCCCGCTGTCGACGATGACGAGTGCGTCGCGAGGATGCTCCCGCAAGGCGCAGTCGACGAGGGTGCGTTCCAGGGTGGTGACGCGGACGCCGTCGACGATCTCGACGTCATCCGGCGGCAGCCTGCCGACCTGCCTCCGCACGTCGTTCGGCAGGCCTGCCCTCGGATTCATCGCCTGGATTACGGACGTCACCGCCGGGGTGCGCCACACCGCCAGCCGGTGGACGAGCGCCGCCGAGTCGTGCGAGATCACCGCCGAGCTGATCTGACGCTGGACGGCGACCGCCGCCGCGAGAGCACGCTGTCGGCGCCGTTGCCACGACTGCGACCCGGAGATGTGGGCGTAGGCGCCGCGCCGCACGCGCTCGGACTCCCCGGTGCGCATGAAGTCGTCGACGACGGCCCGCGTCAGATCGCGACGCAGGTGCACCTCCGGCAGCTCTTCGACCACCCGCCGATGGTGCCGCCAGGTGGGCCACCCGCGCTGAACCCCTGTGGACAACCCGCGTTCGTTGGTGCGCCAGCCGGCTGAGGGACCCTGGAGTCGACCACGCGCCCCGCGCATCGACCGCGCGCTCGAGATCGCACCGTGTGGCTCGAGATCGCACCGTCGACAGTGCGATCTCGGCCTAGAAGTGCGATCTCGGCGGGTTAGTCCGAGGCGGCGGCAGCGGCTCGCCGGTGCATGTCGGCGAGGAGGACGATGGTGGCGCCGAAGACGAATGCGATCGTCGCCAGCACGGCGGCGGGGTCGTCGGCGAGGCGGGCCGGCGAGAGCGTGCGGACGAACGTGCCGAGCACGGCGGCCAGCACCATGAACCCGACGCCGACCACCATCCGGGGCCTCCACGCTCGCGCTCCCGACCTGCCGATCGCACCCGTGAGGACGGCGAGCAGCAGCACCAGCTGCATGACGATGGAGGCGGCGTGGGGCGTGACGGCGCCGAGCAGCGCGAACGTCACGCTCATCGCGAGTCCCAGCACCAGCGCGGACCGCAGGAACCGGCCCACCAGCAGCGTCAGCCCGCAGAACAGCTGCGCAGCGACGACGACCCACGCGATCGGTGCGGCGAGCGGCATCAGCACCCCGTCGACGACTGAGGTCATGAGAGCGAGCTCGTCACCCTGATGGCTCATCAGGAACGAGCGGACCCCGACGCCGTCGAACCATCCGGGGGCGACCAGGTTCGCCCACCCGGCGCGCAACCATCCGACGGCGAGAACGAGCCGGAGCGGGAGCAGCAGCGCCCACACCGGCACCGCGACGCCGCCGCCGGCGGCGAACGTCGAGGCGAGGGCATCGACCACGGCCTCCCGGCTCACCTGCCACCGGGTCGAGCGCGGCTGCGCGCGAGGGAGAGGGGGCAGGGGCGGCAGCCCGCTCAGGGCAGGGTCGACGCGGGCGCTGGACGCGAGCGCGGCAGCGCGCACTGACGGCCCCTCCTCGTCCACATGGCGAACGTAGACCCGCGCGAGCCGCGAGCATCCGGTCGCGCCGGGGTGAACGCGAGACGTCCGGGCGACTCCCAGCGGGTGAGGTCAGCGGAAGACGACGGTGCGATGACCGTTGCTCAGCACCCGCCGCTCCGCGTGCCAGCGGACCGCGCGGGCCAGCACCCGTCGCTCGACGTCCTGCCCGATCGCGACCAGCTCGTCGACGTCGTCCGCGTGGCTGACACGCTCGACGTCCTGCTCGATGATCGGTCCCTCGTCGAGGGACGCCGTCGCGTAGTGGGCGGTCGCGCCGATCAGCTTGACGCCGCGATCGTGCGCCTGGGCGTACGGGCGGGCACCCTTGAACGAGGGCAGGAACGAGTGGTGGATGTTGATGACGCGGCCGGCGAGCGCGGTGCAGACCTCGTCGGACAGGATCTGCATGTACCGCGCCAGCACCACCAGCTCGACGTCCAGCTCCTCCACCAGCTCGAGCAGCCGCGCCTCCGCCTGCGGTTTCGTCGCGGACGTGACCGGCACGTGGTGGAACGGGACGCCGTCGAACTCCGCGATCGGCGCGAGCGCCGTGTGGTTGGAGACGATCCCGACGACGTCGATCGGCAGCCGCCCCGCGCGCTGCCGGAACAACAGGTCGGTGAGGCAGTGCGCCGTGGTCGAGACCAGCACGAGCGTGCGCATCGGGCGGCCGACGACGTCGAGCTGCCACGTCATGCCGAACCGCGCAGCGACCTCGCCGACGGCGGCCTCGAGCCGGTCGCGCGCCGCCGTCGACTCGACCTGCACCCGCATGAAGAACAGGCCGGTGTCCGGGTCACCGAACTGCTGGGACTCGGTGATGTTGCCGTCGAGGGAGGCGATGGCGCCCGCGACGGCGTGCACGATGCCGGGCCGGTCGGGGCACGACAGGGTCAGCACCCAGTGGGTGCTGGTGTCCGGGCCGTCGACGGCGGCGGGAGCGCTGGTCACAGGGGCGAGGGTAGGCGATCGGACGCGCCGATGAGATCGGCGCGCGTCGGCGCCGTCGGGGATGCCAGGATGGAGGCATGGCCGAGATCGACCTGAGGATCGACGTCGTCGACGGTGACGACGCAGGGGAGCTGCTCACGGTGCGGAGGGCCGCCTTCGTCACGGAGGCGCAGCTGTACGACGACCCGCACATCCCGGCGCTCACCCAGACGCTGGAGGAGCTGCGGGAGGATCTCGCACGCGCCGACGTCGTCACGCTCGGCGCGTGGATGGGCACCCGCATGATCGGGTCGGTGCGTGTCGGGCTGGAGGAGGACCGAGCACTGCTCGGGCGACTCGCCGTCGTCCCCGACCTACAGGGTCAGGGCATCGGCACCCGGTTGCTGATGTCCGTGCTCGCCTATCTCCCCGAGGACACCAAGGAGGTCTGGGTGTTCACGGGCCAGGACTCCAAGCAGAACCTCAGCCTCTACGCCAAGCACGGCTTCGAGCACCAGTACGACCAGAACGCCGGCGATCTCACCTACGCCTACCTGCGCAAGATCCTCGGCGAGGCGCAGGTCGACGAGGAGCCCGCCTCCGACGAGCGAGCTCCGTCCAGCTGAGCGCGACGCCTCAGCGCCGGACCTGCCGGGTCGGCGTCGTTCGCGGCAGGGTCGACACCCCGCGCAGGGATCGGGTCCGAGACCCAGCAGGCCGAACCGGGTCACTCACGTGGTGCTCTAGAATATGTCTGGCAGCACAACAAATCTGGCCGGTCGCCGTCGACCCCGACGCCCGGCCCGGCCATCGAGGAGATCGACGTGGATCAGCCCGGCGGCGCCGGTACCCGCAGCTCGGCCTGGTACGGCGGTGACGACCGCGACGGCCTGATCCACCGCGCGTGGATGTGGCGGGGACTGCCCGAGCACGCCTTCGACGGGCGACCGCACATCGCGATCGTCAACACCTTCTCCGACCTGACCCCGTGCAACAGCCATCTCGGCGAGGTCGCCGAGCACGTCAAGCGTGGCGTCTACGAGGCCGGCGGCATCCCGCTCGAGGTCCCGACCGTCTCGCTGGGGGAGACCCTCGTCCGCCCGACCGCGATGCTCTGGCGCAACATGGCCGCGATGGCGATCGAGGAGATGATCCGCGCCAACCCGGTCGACGGCGTCGTTCTCCTCGGCGGGTGCGACAAGACGATCCCGGCGCTGGTCATGGGCGCCGCCTCGGTGAACCTGCCCGCCGTCGTCGTCCCCGGCGGCCCGATGCTCAACGGCACGTTCCGAGGCAAGCCGCTCGGCTGCGGGACCGACGTCTGGCGGCTCTCCGAGGAGGTGCGCGCCGGCACGCTGTCGCCGGAGACGTTCCGCAGGTCCGAGTCCGCCATGATCCGCAGCCGGGGCCACTGCAACACGATGGGCACGGCCTCGACGATGGGGCTGATGGCGGAGGCGCTCGGGCTGACGATTCCCGGGATCGCGGGCACGCCGGCCGCCGACTCCCGGCTGCTGCAGTCGGCGCACCACGCCGGGAACCTCGTCGTCGAGATGGTGAAGCAGGACCGCACGCTCTCCGACGTCGTCACCGCCGAGTCCTTCCACAACGCGATCGTCACGCTCGCCGCGATCGGCGGCTCGACCAACGCCGTGCTGCACCTGCTCGCGATCGCCGGGCGGCTGGGGATCGACCTCACGCTCGACGACTTCGACCGCATCGGCAGCCACGTCCCGCTGCTCGTCAACCTGCAGCCGTCGGGGACCTACCTGATGGAAGACCTGTTCCGCGCGGGCGGGCTGCACGCCGTCCTCGCGCAGGTGCGTGACCTGCTCAGCGACGAGGCGATCACCGTGACCGGGCGGCCGTTGACCAGCTATCTCGACGACGCCGCGATCTGGGACGCCGACGTCATCAGCAGCCGCGAGCAGCCGCTCCAGGCGGAGGCGGGCATCGCGGTGCTGCGGGGCAACCTGGCGCCGAACGGCGCGATCATCAAGCCGTCGGCAGCCTCGCCGGAGCTGCTCACGCACCGGGGCCCGGCGGTGGTCTTCGACTCGATCGAGGACCTGCACGCCCGCATCGACGACCCGGACCTGCCGGTCACGGCCGACTCCGTGCTCGTCCTGCGCGGATGCGGGCCGCGTGGCTACCCGGGCATGCCGGAGGTCGCGAACCACCCGCTGCCGCGCAAGCTGCTCGAGCAGGGGGTGCGCGACATGGTGCGGATCTGCGACGGCCGGATGAGCGGGACGGCGTACGGCACCGTCGTGCTGCACGTCGCCCCGGAGGCCGCGGCCGGCGGGACGCTCGGGCTCGTCCGTGACGGCGATCTCATCGAGCTCGACGTCCCGAACCGGCGGCTGCACCTGCACGTTCCCGACGCCGAGCTCGCGACCCGGACACCCTCGGAGCAGCTGACCGCCGCCCTCGCCGCGCCGTCGCGCGGCTGGGAGCGGCTGTACGTCGAGCACGTCCAGGGTGCCGATGTCGGTGCCGATCTCGACTTCCTCGTCGGCGCCAGCGGTGCCGACATCCCGCGCGAGTCCCACTGAGGAGTTCCATCCATGACGGCGATCCAGCACCTGTCCCTCGACGGCACGCCCACGTGGGTGGTGATCGACGACGGCGGTCCGCACCATCTCGGATACTCGCTCGCCGAGCTGCTCGGCGACCCGGCGCAGGTGCGGTCGAGGGTCGAGGCGGCGCTGGCCGGGCCGGTCGTGGAGGTCGACGGTGCGGTCGCGCTGCCGCCCGTGGACGTGCAGGAGGTCTGGGCGGCCGGCGTCACCTACTCGCGTAGCCGCGACGGCCGCATGGAGGAGGCGACGGACGCCTCCCCGTACGACCGGGTGTACGACGCCGAGCGACCCGAGATCTTCCTCAAGGCCACCGCGGAGCGCGTGGTGGCCGACGGCGCCGAGGTCGGGATCCGCGCGGACTCCGGATGGGACGTGCCCGAGCCCGAGCTCGGTCTCGTGCTGGACGCGGCCGGCGGGATCGTCGGCTACGTCGTCGGCAACGACATGTCCTCTAGATCGATCGAGGGCGCGAACATGCTGTACCTGCCGCAGGCGAAGTTCTACGACGCCGCGTGCGGGCTCGGGTCCAGCATCGTGCCCGCCTGGGAGGTCGAGGCGGGCGACCTGGCGATCTCGCTGACGATCGCGCGCGACGGCGCCGACGTGTTCACCGGGTCGACGTCGACCAGCCAGCTGCACCGGCGCCTCGACGATCTGGCGGCATGGCTCTACCGCGGCCTGTCGTTCCCGCGAGGTGCGGTGCTCCTCACCGGCACCGGGATCGTCCCCGAGGGCGAGTTCACGCTCCGCGAGGGCGACACGGTCACCATCGAGATCGAGAAGGTCGGGACGCTGCAGAACCGCGTGGTCGTCGTCGGGACCGGGACGCCGGACGCCGTCTGACGCCCGCCGACCGGTGCGCCGGCTGACGCCGGCCAACCCCTGCGCGAGCAGGGGGTT
>JBMDXU010000281.1:0-10482 GCA_048594485.1 Pseudactinotalea sp.
GTCACCTCGCCGGCCACGTGCACGAGGCCGGTCGTGACCATGGTCTCGACGGCCACACGCGCGTGCGGGTCCTCGGCGAGCCTGGCGTCAAGGATCGTGTCGGAGATCCGGTCGCAGATCTTGTCGGGATGGCCCTCGGTGACGGACTCGGAGGTGAAGAAGCGCTGGCTCACCCGGGCAGCGTAGTCGCGCGCGCGGACACCCGGGGTGTCAGCCGGCGGCGGTCCGGGTGCTGAGCCGCTCGACGACGGCGTCGAGCAGGCCGCGCGCGACGTCGTCCTTCGTCCCGGCCACCTCGGCGACCGGATCGCCGGCGGCGTCGAGGATGACGACGGCGTTCGGGACGTCGCCGAACCCGGTCGCCACCCCGACGGCGTTGACCGCGAGGAGGTCCGCGCCCTTGCGGCGGGCCTTCGCACGCCCGTGGTCGAGCACGCTGCCGCTCTCGTCGCCGGTCTCGGCGGCGAAGCCCACGACGACCTGCTCCGGGCGTGCCGCTCGCGCCAGCCCGGCGAGGATGTCCGGGTTCTCGACGAGCTCGATGGACCGGCCGCCGCCGCTCTTCTTGAGCTTGGCGTCCGCGACGGATGCGGGGCGGTAGTCCGCCACCGCGGCCGCCATGACGAGCACGTCCGCGGTGTCGGCTCGTGCGGTCATCGCCTCGTGCAGATCGGCGGTGCTCTCGACCGCGACGACCTCGAGGTCGCGCGGGACGAGAGCGGCATCGACGTTCGCCGCGACGAGCACGACATCAGCGCCCCGCCGAGCCGCCTCGGCCGCGATCGCCACACCCTGGCGCCCGGAGGAGCGGTTGCCGAGGAACCGCACCGGATCGAGCGGCTCACGTGTGCCACCCGCGCTGACGACCACCCGACGGCCCGCGAGATCGCCGGTGCGGCCCTGTCCCGTCAGCGCGAGAGCGGCGGCCATGATCGCCTCCGGCTCGGGCAGCCGGCCCAGACCCGAGTCGGCGCCGGTGAGACGGCCGTCGTCGGGGTCGAGCACGTGCACGCCACGCGCGCGAAGGGTGGCCACGTTCGCCACCGTCGCCGCGTGGTGCCACATCTCGGTGTGCATGGCGGGGGCCATCAGCACGGGGCAGGTGGCGGTCAGGAGGGTCGCGGTGAGCAGGTCGTCCGCGCGACCGGACGCGGCGCGAGCCAGCAGGTCGGCCGTGGCGGGTGCGACGATGACGAGCTCGGCGTCGCGACCGATGCGCACGTGCTCGACGGCCTCGGCCCCGTCGAAGACCGACGTCGTGACCGGCTGGCCGGAGAGCGCCTCCCAGGTCACCGCTCCGATGAACTCCAGGGACGCGGCCGTCGGCAGCACGCGGACCTCGTGCCCGGCCTCACGCAGCAGTCGCAGCAGCAGCACGGCCTTGTAGGCCGCGATGCCGCCCGCTACCCCGAGGACGATGCGCACGGTGCTCAGCCCCGCTGACGGTGGGTGGTCAGTCCTCTTCGGGCTCGACGAGCAGCAGTCCGGCACCGATCTCGCGCATCGCGATCGAGAGCGGCTTCTCCTGAGGCTCGGTCTCGACGAGCGGGCCCACGTACTCCAGCAGGCCCTCGTTGAGCTGCGCGTAGTACGAGTTGATCTGGCGAGCGCGCTTCGCGGCCCAGATCACCAGGGCGTACTTGGAGTCGACGGCCTCGAGGAGGGTGTCGATCGGCGGATCGGTGATGCCCTCGGGGGCGGCAACGGTTCCGGACATGTCAAGGACCTCGCAGAGTCTGTGGCGGTGGTGACGTCACGTCCGCGCGCGGTGCCGACCAGTACCTGACGGCACGCGCAGCGGGACGACCGCCGACCAGTCTACCGCTCGCCGCCGTGGATGAGCGCGACGAGCTCGTCCGTGGCGCGCTGGACGTCGTCGTTGACGATCGTCTCGTCGAACTCGGGCTGTGCGGCCATCTCGATCCGCGCGGTCGCGAGACGCCGCTCGCGCTCCTCGTCGTCCTCGGTGCCCCGGCCGACGAGACGACGCACGAGCTCGTCCCACGACGGCGGCGCGAGGAACACGAACCGGGCCTCCGGCATCGTGGTCCGCACCTGCCGGGCACCCTGCAGGTCGATCTCGAGCAGTGCGGGACGCCCGCTCGCGAGGCAGGCCTCGACCGGCCCGCGGGGGGTGCCGTAGTGGTGACGGCCGTGCACCACGGCGTGCTCGAGGAACTCACCCCTGCCGACCATGCCCGCGAACTCCTCGGGGGTCAGGAACAGGTAGTGGACGCCGTCGATCTCACCCGGACGGGGTGCCCTCGTCGTCGCCGACACCGACAGCCAGATGTCGGGGTAGCGGGCCCGGATGTCGGCCGACACCGTGCCCTTGCCGACAGCTGTCGGTCCCGCCAGGACCGTCAGCCGCGGCTCAGCCAAACTGCTCGACCAGCTTGGTGATCTGGTGCGGGCCGAGCCCGCGGATCCGGCGTGACTCGGAGATCCCGATCTCGGTCATGATCGCCTTGGCGGTGACACGACCGACGCCGGGCAGGGACTCCAGCAGCGAGAGCACCTTGAGCTTGCCGATCGCATCATCGGTCTTGCCCTGCTCGATCACCTCGGAGAGCTTGCCGCCGGAGTACTTCAGACGGTTCTTGACCTCGGCTCGGACGGCGCGTGCGGCAGCGGCCTTCTCGAGCGCGGCGGCTCGTTGCTCGGGTGTGAGGTTCGGTAGGGCCACGGTCTCACCTCGGGTCGGGGATGCTTGAGAGGCAACCTAGCGACGCGACGACGACGCGGCAACCGCGCCCACGCGCACGGTCACGCTCACACCCGCCCGGTGACCTCCGCGAGCTCGCGCGCGAGCGCACGTGCTCCCTCCGCCAGCCGGGCGGGGTCGGGTCCGAGCCTCAGCACGCCGCGCGACGTGCTCGCCAGCACGGCGGGCAGCGCGGCCCCGAACGTGGCCGGCAGATCCTGCGGACGCCCGCCCTGCTCCCCCATCCCCGGGGCCAGCAGCGGGCCGCGCACCGCGGCGAGGTCGACGCCGAGGTCCTGCGGGCTCGACCCGATGGTCGCCCCGGTGACGAGGCCGACCGGACCGAGCCGGTCGCCGTCCGCGACGTGAGAGGCGTTGTCGGCCGCGGCGTGCGCGGCGATCACCGCGGCCACCGAGCGGCCGTCCTCGACACGCGCGTGCTGCACCTGCGCACCCTCGGGGTTCGACGTCATCGCCAGCACCAGCACACCTCGCCCGGTCGCGACCGCCTCCGCGATGGCCGGGGCGAGCGATCCGTACCCGAGGAACGGCGACAGGGTCACGCAGTCCCCCGCCAGCGGCGACTCCGTGCCGAGGAACGCGTCGGCGTACCCCTGCATCGTCGAGCCGATGTCGCCGCGCTTGGCGTCGACGATGCACAGCACACCGAGGTCGCGGCAGGCGGCGATCAGCTCCTCGAGCACCGCCAGCCCGCCACTCCCCCACCGTTCGTAGAAGGCGGCCTGCGGCTTGACGGCGGCCACGTGCGGCGCCACCGCCTCCACAGCGCGAAGAGCGAACTCCCGGAGGCCGTCGACACCGTCGGGAAGCCCCCAGTCGCGGACGAGAGCCGGGTGCGGGTCGATGCCGACGCACAGAGGTCCGTGCGCATCCATCGCGTCCGCCAACCGCGTGCCGAACGGCACCGTGGACGTCCGACCACTCACGACGCCGCGCCCACACGCTCGGCGCGCGCAGCGTCGTGGTCCTGCAGCGAGGTCACCTCGAACGGGCCCCGGCGCACCGCCTCGATGGCCTGCACGGCTGCGGTGAGCTGCTGCATCGTCGTGACGATCGCGCTGTCCGCCGCCGTGGTCGCCGCGCGGATGTCGTAGCCGTCCACGCGGGCACCCTTGCTGTCCGGCGTGTTGACCACGAGGTCGATCTCGCCGGCGTTGATGAGGTCGACGACGGTCGGCTCACCGTCGGGCCCGCGCCCCTCGAACCCCTTGCGGACGACGTCAGCGGTGATGCCGTTGCGGCGCAGCACGCTCGCCGTGCCGGCGGTCGCGAGGATCCGGAAGCCCAGCTCCACGAGCCGGCTGACCGGCAGGATCACCGACCGCTTGTCACGGTCGGCCACCGAGATGAACGCGGTCCCGGTGGTCGGCAGCCCGCCGAACGCGGCCGCCTGCGACTTCGCGAAGGCGAGCGGGAAGTCGACGTCGTAGCCCATCACCTCGCCGGTCGAGCGCATCTCCGGGCCGAGCACGGTGTCGACGACGGTGCCACCCGGCGTGCGGAACCGCTTGAACGGCAGCACCGCCTCCTTGACGGCGATCGGCGCGTCGGGATCGGATGCCGCGGCCTCGGTCGGGGGCAGGAGGCCGGCCGCCTTGAGCTCGGCGATGCTCGTCCCCGCCATCACGTGCGCGGCCGCCTTGGCGAGCGCGACCCCGGTGGCCTTCGAGACGAACGGCACCGTGCGGCTGGCGCGTGGGTTGGCCTCCAGCACGTAGAGCACGTCCGACGACAGCGCGTACTGGATGTTGATGAGCCCACGCACGCCGACACCCTTGGCGATCGCCTCGGTCGAGGTGCGGATCCGAGCCGCCATCGCGTCGGAGAGCGTCACGGGAGGCAGCACGCACGCCGAGTCGCCCGAGTGGATGCCGGCCTCCTCGATGTGCTCCATGATGCCGCCGAGGAACAGCTCGTGGCCGTCGTAGAGGGCGTCGACGTCGATCTCGATCGCCTGGTCGAGGAACCGGTCCACGAGCACCGGCGCCGGGAGCACGGCGTGGGAGCCGTCGGGGCCCTCCGCGGGCACACCGGTGGCCCGGGTGACGTAGTCGACCAGCTGGGCATCGTCGTAGACGATCTCCATGCCGCGGCCGCCGAGCACGTAGCTCGGCCGCACGAGCACCGGGTAGCCGACACGGTCCGCGATCTCCCGCGCCTGCGCGAGCGAGATCGCGGTGCCGAACGCCGGGGCGGGCAACCCGGCGCCGACGAGCACCTGACCGAACAGGCCCCGGTCCTCGGCGGCGTCGATCGCGTCGGGCGGGGTGCCCCAGATCGGCACGCCGGCGGCCTCGAGCCTGGCGGCGAGCGACAGCGGCGTCTGGCCGCCGAGCTGCACGATGACACCGGCCACCGGTCCGACCTCCACCGCGGCCCGGTAGACCGCGTAGACGTCCTCGAAGGTGAGCGGCTCGAAGTACAACCGGTCGGCGGTGTCGTAGTCGGTCGAGACCGTCTCGGGGTTGCAGTTGACCATGACGGTCTCGTACTCCTCGCGCAGCGCGAGCGTCGCGTGCACGCACGAGTAGTCGAACTCGATGCCCTGCCCGATGCGGTTCGGGCCCGACCCCAGGATGAGGACGGCGGGACGCGTCCGCGGCTGCACCTCGGTCTCGGTGTCGTAGCTGGAGTAGTGGTACGGCGTCCGGGCGGCGAACTCGGCGGCGCACGTGTCCACGGTCTTGTAGACCGGCCGCAGGCCGTAGGCGTGCCGCATCTGGAGCACCGTCTCCTCGCCGATGCCGCGGATCTCGGCGATCTGCGCGTCGGAGAACCCGTGGCGCTTCGCCCGGCGCAGCGTCGCGGCGTCGAGCGTCGGTGCCGCTGCGACGTCGTCGGCGACCTCCTGCAGCAGCATGAGCTGGTCGACGAACCACGGGTCGATCCCGGTGGCCGCGGTGATCTCCTCCAGCGACGCACCGCCCCGGATCGCCTGCTGCACGTCGAGGTGCCGGTGGTCGGTGGGGCGCCGGACCGACTCGAGCAACGACGCCGTCGTCTCGGCGTCCGGGGCGTCACCGCGCCAGTGGAACGCGCTGGCGCTCGTGTCGAGCGAGCGCAAGGCCTTCTGGAGCGCCTCGGTGAAGTTGCGTCCCATCGCCATGGCCTCGCCGACGCTCTTCATCGTCGTGGTCAGCGTCGGGTCGGCCGCCGGGAACTTCTCGAACGCGAACCGCGGCACCTTGACGACCACGTAGTCGAGGGTCGGCTCGAAGCTCGCGGGCGTCGAGCCGGTGATGTCGTTGGGGATCTCGTCGAGCGTGTACCCGACGGCGAGGCGTGCCGCGATCTTCGCGATCGGGAAGCCCGTGGCCTTGGACGCCAGTGCCGAGGAGCGGGACACCCGCGGGTTCATCTCGATGACGACCACCCGGCCGGTCTCGGGGTGCACCGCGAACTGGATGTTGCAGCCGCCGGTGTCGACGCCGACCTCGCGGATGACGGCGATCCCGACGTCGCGGAGCTTCTGGTACTCGCGATCGGTGAGGGTCAGGGCGGGGGCGACCGTGATCGAGTCGCCGGTGTGGACGCCGACGGGGTCGACGTTCTCGATCGAGCAGACCACGACGACGTTGTCCGCCTTGTCGCGCATCAGCTCGAGCTCGTACTCCTTCCAGCCGAGGATCGACTCCTCCAGGAGCACCTCGGTGGTCGGGCTGTAGTGCAGACCGGCACCGGCGATCTGCCGCAGCTGCTCCTCGTCGAACGCGATCCCGGAACCGAGACCGCCCATGGTGAACGAGGGACGCACCACGACCGGGTATCCGAGATCGGCGACGCCGGCGAGCACGTCCTCCATCGAGTGGCAGATCGCCGAGCGGGCCGACTCGGCGCCGCACCGCTCGACGACGCCCTTGAACTGGTCGCGGTCCTCGGCCAGGTTGATCGCCTCGATGTTCGCGCCGATCAGCTCGACGCCGTAGCGCTCCAGCACGCCGCGCTCGTGCATCGCGATCGCCGCGTTGAGCGCGGTCTGGCCACCGAGCGTGGGCAGCAGCGCGTCCGGACGCTCCTTGGCGATGATCGCCTCGACGACGTCCGGCGTGATCGGCTCGACGTACGTGGCGTCGGCGAACTCCGGGTCGGTCATGATCGTGGCCGGGTTGGAGTTGACGAGGATGACGCGCATCCCCTCCTCCCGCAGCACGCGGCAGGCCTGGGTGCCGGAGTAGTCGAACTCGGCGGCCTGCCCGATGACGATCGGGCCGGACCCGATGACGAGGACGCTGGCGATGTCGGTGCGGCGGGGCATCAGCGCTCACCCTTCTCGGTGGCGGACCTCGTCGTGGTGACGAGATCGACGAAACGATCGAACAGGTAGGCGGCGTCGTGCGGGCCGGCGGCGGCCTCGGGGTGGTACTGCACGGAGAACGCCGGGATGTCGAGGCACCGCAGACCCTCGACGACGTCGTCGTTGAGGCCGATGTGCGAGACCTCGACACGGCCGTAGCGACCGTCGTCGTGCGGGGCGGTGACGGGCGACCCGATCGGGGCGTCGACGGCGAAGCCGTGGTTCTGCGAGGTGATCTCGACCTTGCCCGTGAGCAGGTCCTTGACCGGCTGGTTGATGCCGCGGTGGCCGAAGGCGAGCTTGTAGGTACCGAGCCCGAGCGCGCGCCCGAGGATCTGGTTGCCGAAGCAGATCCCGAAGTACGGGATCCGGCGGTCGAGCACCTCGCGCAGCAGCGCCACCTCGTGGGTGGACGCCTCGGGGTCCCCGGGGCCGTTGGAGAAGAACACGCCGTCGGGTCCGACGGCGAGGATGTCGTCGATCGTCGACGTCGAGGGCAGCACGTGCACCTCGAGGCCGCGCTCGGCCAGGCGTTGCGGCGTCATGGCCTTGATGCCGAGGTCGACGGCGGCCACACGCGCCAGCGGCGGCCGGCCTTCGAACTCCCCGGAGGGTGCGACGACGTACGGCTCGTCGGTGGTGACCTCGCGCGCCAGGTCGGCGCCCGTCATCGCCGGCGCCTGCCGGACCTGTTCGAGCAGCTGCACCTCGCCGTGGGCGCCGGGCAGGTCCGGGAGCGCGTCGCCCGAGAAGATCCCGGCGCGCATGACCCCGCGGTCGCGCAGGTGCCGGGTGAGCGCACGGGTGTCGATCTCGCAGATGCCGACGATCCCCTGGTCGGCGAGCTCGGTCTCGAGCTCGCGCTCGGAGCGCCAGTTCGACGCCCGGCGGGCGGGGTCGCGCACGACGTAGCCGGCGACCCAGATCCGTCGCGACTCGGGGTCCTCGTCGTTGGCACCGGTGTTGCCGATGTGCGGCGCCGTCATCACGACGATCTGCCGGTGGTAGGACGGGTCGGTCAGCGTCTCCTGGTACCCGGTCATCCCGGTGGAGAAGACGATCTCTCCGACGGTGCTGCCGCGCGCGCCGTAGGCCCTCCCGCGCAGCACGTAGCCGTCCTCCAGGACCACGAGCGCCAGATCGCTCTCGGTGACGGGTGCGGTGGTCATCGGGCGGCTCCCTCGAGGTGGGTACGGGGCTGCGGTTCGCCGTCGAGCACGGTGGCACGCCCTCCGAAGAAGGTGGCCACCACCCGGCCGGGCAGCTCCCGGTTCGCGAACGGGGTGTTGTCGCTGGCGGTGCGCAGCGCCGACGGCACCACCGTCCAGCGGGTCGCAGGGTCCACCAGCGTCAGGTGAGCGGGCTCGCCGACGGCGAGGGGTCGCCCCTGGTCGTCGACCTTCCCGATCGCGGCCGGCGCGCTCGACATGGTGCGGGCGACGTCCGCCCATCCGAAGTCGACGTCGTCGGCGAGCACCATCGACTCGATGACGACCGACAGCGCGGTCTCCAGCCCGGTCATGCCGAACGCCGCGGCGTCGAACTCGCAGTCCTTGTCCTCGCTGGGGTGCGGGGCGTGATCGGTGGCAACGATGTCGATGGTGCCGTCCGCGAGCCCGCGGCGCACGGCCTCGACGTCCGCGGCGGTCCGCAGCGGCGGGTTCACCTTGAACTGCGGGTCGTACCCGCGCACGATCTCGTCGGTCAGCAGCAGGTGGTGCGGGGTGACCTCGGCCGTGACGGCGATGCCGCGTGACTTCGCCCAGCGCACGATGTCGACCGAGCCGGCGGTCGAGAGGTGGCAGATGTGCACTCGCGAGCCCACGTGCTCGGCGAGCAGCACGTCGCGCGCGATGATCGACTCCTCGGCGACGGCCGGCCACCCGGTGAGCCCGAGCTCGGCCGACACGACACCCTCGTTCATCACCGCGCCCTCCGTCAGGCGCGGCTCCTGCGCGTGCTGGGCCACGACCCCGTCGAAGGCCTTCACGTACTCGAGCGCCCGCCGCATCAGCACCGGGTCGTCGACGCACTTGCCGTCGTCGGAGAACACCCGCACCCGGGCGGCCGAGTCGGCCATCGCACCCAGCTCGGCCAGACGCTGCCCGCCGAGGCCGACCGTGACCGCGCCGACCGGGCGCACGTCCACCCAGCCGGCGTCCCGGCCGAGCCGCCAGACCTGCTCCACGACCCCGGCGGTGTCGGCCACCGGGTCGGTGTTGGCCATCGCGTGGACGCACGTGAAGCCTCCCGCGGCGGCGGCGCGTGTGCCCGAGCGCACCGTCTCGGCGTCCTCCCGCCCCGGTTCGCGCAGATGGGTGTGCAGGTCGACGAGCCCGGGCAGCGCGACCAGTCCGGCGGCCTCGACGACGACGGCGCTCTCGTTCGCCTGCGCGGCGGCGTCGGGGCCGATCGCGGCGATGACGCCGTCGGCGATCAGCAGGTCGGTCGGCTCGCCACCAAGGGGGGCCGCGCCGCGGATCAGGTAGGTGCTCACGCCGTGACGTCCTTGAGCTCGTTCTGGTTCTGGTGGTCGCCGCCGGGCGCGGCACCGTCGGTGCCGGCGAGGAGGAGGTAGAGCACCGCCATCCGGACGGCGACGCCGTTGGTCACCTGCTCGAGGATGACCGCCTGCGCGGAGTCGGCCGCCTCGGCGGAGATCTCCAGGCCGCGGTTCATCGGGCCGGGGTGCAGGACGAGCGCGTCCGGACCGAGCGCCGCGAGGCGGCGGCCGTCGAGCCCGTACTGGCGGGAGTACTCGGCGGGCGAGGGGAAGAACCCGCCCCCGGAGGCGCTCATCCGTTCGCGCTGCACACGGAGCATCATGATCGCGTCGGCACCTCCGGCGATCGCTCCGTCCAGGTCGTAGGACACCCGGCACGGCCAGGTCCCGACGCCGACGGGCAGCAGCGTGGGCGGGCTGACGAGGGTGACGTGGGCGCCGAGCGTGTGCAGCAGGTCGACGTTCGAGCGCGCCACGCGCGAGTGCAGGACGTCACCGACGATCAGCACCCGCGCGCCGGCGAGGTCGTCGCCCGGTCCGCGCAGGTGCCGCCGCATCGTGTACGCGTCCAGCAGCGCCTGCGTGGGGTGCTGGTGCTTGCCGTCGCCCGCGTTGATGACGGGCGCGTCGATCCACCCCGACGTCGCGAGCCGGTGCGGTGCCCCGGAGGCCGCGTGCCGGATGACGACGGCGTCGGCACCCATCGCCTGCAACGTCTGCGCCGTGTCCTTGAGGGACTCGCCCTTGGAGACGCTCGATCCCTTGGCGGAGAAGTTGATGACGTCCGCCGACAGCCGCTTGGCCGCTGCCTCGAACGAGATCCGGGTGCGGGTCGAGTCCTCGAAGAACAGGTTGACGACGGTCTTCCCGCGCAGCGCCGGCAGCTTCTTGTTCTCGCGCTGCTGCGTCGTGGCCATCGTGGCCGCGGTGTCGAGGATCGCGACGGCCTCGTCGCGGCTC
>JBMDXU010000282.1:0-6152 GCA_048594485.1 Pseudactinotalea sp.
GCCGAGCGAGTCCATCGCGGCGAGCGCGCGCTCGCGATCGGCGCGGCTCAGCCACCACCGGCGGGCGCCGAGCAGGCCGGTGGAGACGACCTCGAGCGACGTCGCAGGCACGCCGGAGGACGCGCTGATCCGCTGCGGCACGTACCCGACGCGCGGCCACGGCACCCGGTCGCGATCGCGGGCGCTCGACACACCGAAGAGGCGGGCGTCGCCGTCGACCACCGGGGCCTGGCCGAGGACGCCGCGCACCAGCGTCGACTTGCCCGAGCCGTTCGCACCGAGGATCGCGACGGCCTCGCCGGTCGCGACACGCAGGTCGACACCCTCGAGGATGGGCCGGCCGGCGACGGCGACGCGGACCCGGTCCAGGAGGATCGGGTCCGCACCGTCGGAGATCGGGGCTGGTGCTACTGGCACGCGAGTCCTTCTTGCAGCGCGGCGAGGTTCATCCGCATCGCCCCAAGGTAGTCCGACCCGAGGGACTCGTCGGGCTGCAGCTCGACGGGGTTGAGCACCGCGAGGGTCACACCCAGCTCGGCGGCGACGTTCTCGGCCCCCGCGACGACGCCACCGGGCTCGTTGTAGACGGTGGTCACGCCGGCGTCGCGCGCCTCCTGCAGCACCTCGGCGATGCGCGCGGGCGACGGCTCGGCCTCGGGGTCGAGACCGCTGATGCCGATCTGCTCGAGGTCGAACGCGTTCGCCAGGTAGCCGAACGCCTCGTGGCTGGTGACGAAGCTGCGCTCCTCGCAGCTCGCGAGCCCATCGGTCAGCTCGCCATCGAGGGTCTGCAGCTCGGCGCGCAGGGCCGCGGCGTTCTCGGTGTAGGTCGCCGCGTTGTCGGGGTCGGTCTCGCCGAGCGCGCTCGCCAGGCCGTCCGCGACGTCGGCCACCCGCATCGGGTCGAGCCAGAAGTGCGGGTCGACGCCACCGTGGTCGTGGTCGTGCCCCTCCTCCTCGCCGTGATCGTCCTCGCCGTGATCGTCCTCCCCGTGCTCCTCGCCCTCGGCGTGGTCCTCGTGCTCCTCCTCGGAGGTGAGCAGGTTCGCGTCATCGGCCGCGTCGACGACGACCGTGCCGTCGCCGACCTCGCCGAGAGCGTCGTCGACGGCGGCCTGGAAGCCCGAGAGCATGAGCACCACGTCGGCGCTGCTCAGGGTGGCGACACCCGAGGGCGACAACTCAAGGTCGTGCGGCTCGGTCCCGGCCGGCGCGACGCTGGTCACGGTCGCGGCGTCACCGGCGACGGCCTCGGCGATGTACTGGAACGGGTACGCCGTCACGACGATCTCGATCTCGCCGTCGGCGGTGGGTGACCCGCCGCACGCGGCGGTCGCGAGGGCCGCGACCGGGATGACGAGAGAGGCGAGCGCACGCTTGTTCACGACACTCATTCTCAACGCTATCGAGAACCATCGTCAACTTCGGACGGCGTGACGCCGACCACCGTCCGAATCGGCTCGCCCGCGCGCACTACCCTGGCTCGGACGCCCGGCCAGCCAGGTCGGGCCCATCGGAAGGAAGTGCACCGTCGTGTCCCAGACTCGTCTCGACCAGGTCATCAGCCTCGCGAAGCGACGTGGTTTCGTGTTCCAGTCGGGTGAGATCTACGGCGGTACCAGGTCGGCGTGGGACTACGGGCCGATCGGCACCGAGCTCAAGGAGAACATCAAGCGCCAGTGGTGGCAGTCCACGGTCCGCGGACGCGACGACATCGTCGGGATCGACTCCGCCGTCATCCTCCCGAGGCAGGTGTGGCGCGCGTCCGGTCACGAGGCCGTGTTCACCGATCCCCTCACCGAGTGCCTGCACTGTCACCGCCGGTTCCGCGAGGACCAGCTGATCGAGGAGTTCACCGAGCGCAAGGGCAGGGAGCCGGAGGGTGGGCTCGCCGGTGTGCCCTGCCCGAACTGCGGCACCGTCGGGCAGTGGACCGAGCCGCGCGACTTCCAGATGATGCTCAAGACGTTCCTCGGCCCGGTCGAGGACGAGTCGGGCATGCACTACCTGCGACCGGAGACGGCGCAGGGCATCTTCGTCAACTTCGCCAACGTCATGCGCGCCTCGCGCAAGAAGCCGCCCTTCGGCATCGGCCAGATCGGCAAGTCGTTCCGCAACGAGATCACGCCGGGGAACTTCATCTTCCGCACCCGCGAGTTCGAGCAGATGGAGATGGAGTTCTTCGTCCAGCCCGGCACCGACGAGGAGTGGCACCAGTACTGGATCGACGCCCGTACCGACTGGTACGTCGACCTCGGCATCGCGCGCGAGAACCTCCCGCTCTACGAGCACCCCCAGCAGAAGCGCTCGCACTACTCCAAGCGGACCGTCGACATCGAGTACCGGTTCGGCTTCACCGGGTCGGAGTGGGGTGAGCTCGAGGGCATCGCGAACCGCACGGACTTCGACCTGTCGACGCACTCGGAGCACTCCGGACAGGACCTGTCGTACTTCGACCAGGCCACCGGTGAGCGCTGGGTGCCGTACGTCATCGAGCCCGCCGCCGGGCTGACCCGCTCGCTCATGGCCTTCCTCGTGGACGCCTACGACGAGGAGCAGGTCCCGAACGCCAAGGGCGGGACGGACACCCGCACCGTGCTGCACCTCGACCCCCGGCTGGCGCCGGTCAAGGCCGCGGTGCTGCCGCTCTCGCGCAACGAGGAGCTCTCCCCGGTGGCGCGCGACCTCGCGGCCGAGCTGCGCCGGACCTGGAACGTCGACTTCGACGACGCCCAGGCGATCGGCAAGCGCTACCGTCGCCAGGACGAGATCGGCACCCCGTTCTGCGTGACGGTCGACTTCGAGACCGCGACGGACCACGCTGTGACGGTGCGCGAGCGCGACAGCATGCAGCAGCAGCGGATCGCGCTCGACAAGGTCTCCGGGTACCTGGCGGAGCGCCTCGCCGGGGCCTGAGATGACAACCCCGCAGGACGAGCGGCCGGGCGGCCGGCGACGGCGGGACCGTCGTCGTCTGCGCCCGCCGGCCGAGCCCGTGCGTGAGGTCGGCGCGCACAGTCATGGGCACGGCCCGGTGGTGATCCCGGCCGCCGAGGCGCGTCGGGTGCGTGCCGTGCTCGCGGCGATGGTGGTGCCGCTCCTGCTCGCCACGATCGTGGGGCTGGTCGCGCTGTGGCCCCGCGGCGAGACGACGATCGGCTCGGTGCCGCTCACGGCCGACGGCGCCACGTTCGAGCGCGGCGTCGTCACCGACGTCCCGGGAACCGACGGCGCCGAGGTCGTGGTGCGTGTCGAGACGGGGGAGTACGCCGGCCGTGAGGTGAGCGTGCAGGCGCCGCCCGAGGTGATCGACGAGGGTGTCGAGGTCGGCGACGAGATCCGCATGCTGTACCTGGAGTCGGCAGCGGCCACGGGGTCGCCCTTCGTGTTCGTCGACTTCGTGCGCGACATCCCGGTGATCGTGCTGCTCGTGCTGTACCTGCTGGTCGTCGCGCTCGTGGCGCGATGGCGCGGGCTCGCGGCCGTGCTCGGCCTGGGCGCCTCGCTCGTGGTCGTCGGCCTGTTCGTCATCCCGGCGCTCACGATCGGCACGTCGCCGCTGCTCGTGGCGCTGGTGGGATCGAGCGCGATGATGTTCGGCGCGGTCTACTTCGCGCACGGGGTCTCGATCCGCACCACCACGGCCCTGCTGGGCACGTTCGCGGGCCTGGCGATCACCACGGTGCTGGGATGGTGGTCGATCGACGCCGGCAACCTCGTCGGCAACGGGTCCGAAGAGGCCTACATGGTCTACACGACGTTCCCCGGCGTCAGCCTCAGCGCGCTGCTGCTGTGCGGCATCGTCATCGCCGGTCTCGGTGCGCTCAACGACGTCACGATCACGCAGGCCTCGGCGGTCTGGGAGCTGCACGCGACCGACCCGTCCGCCGGCCGGGCCCGCATCTTCGCCCGCGCCATGCGGATCGGCCGCGACCACATCGCCTCGACGGTCTACACCCTCGCGTTCGCCTACGTGGGTACGTCGCTCCCGCTGCTCATGGTCGGCGCGATCTACGACCGCAGCCTCGTCGAGTTCTTCATGTCCGGCGAGATCGTGGAGGAGGTCGTGCGCACGCTCGTCTCCTCGATCGGCCTCGTGCTCGCCATCCCAGCGACGACGGCGATCGCCGCCCTGCTCGTCGGTCGTGCGTCCGTCAGCGGTACAGCAGGTACGGACGGCGACGTCGGTCGAACGCCTTGAGCTCGCTCCGCCAGGCGGCGACGACCTCGTCGACATCGGCGCCGTCGTCGATCTGCTGACGCAGTCGGGATGTGCCGGTGAGCTTGTCGATCCAGAACGGGCGCTCGGTGTCCCACGAGTCCTCGCGCCAGGCGAAGTCGTCGTAGAGCCGGTGCGCCGTGACGAGCATCGCCACGCCGAGGCGCACGGGGTCCAGGGCGTCGCGATCGGTCACGTGCACCTGCACACCCGCGCAGACCTCGCCCACGAACTTGCTGAACGACGGCACGAAGTACGCCTCGCGGAACTGCACCCCGCGCAGACCGAGGTCGGCGAGGGCCTCGGTCCAGGTGTGGTCGGCCCACGGGGCGCCGATCAGCTCGAACGGCCGGGTGGTGCCACGGCCCTCCGACAGGTTCGTCCCCTCGAACAGACAGGTGCCCGGGTAGGCGAGCGCGGTGTCCGGCGTCGGCATGTTCGGGCTCGGCATCACCCAGGGCAGGCCGGTGTCGGCGAACCGGGTGCGCCGGCTCCAGCCCCGGACCTGGACCACCTCGAGGTCGCTGACGCCCGAGCCCTCCTCGTCGGGGAGGAACTCGCCGTCGAAGAAGCGGGCGAGCTCGCCGACGGTCATCCCGTGGGCCTGCACGATCTCCTTCGCGCCGACGCCGGAGGTGAACTCGGTCGTCATCATCGGCCCCAGCGCGGTGCCGCCGATCGGGTTCGGTCGATCGAGCACGACGAACCTGACGCCGGTCCGCACGGCGGCCCGCATCGCGGTGTACATGGTCCAGATGTAGGTGTAGAACCGTGCGCCGACGTCCTGGATGTCGAAGACCAACGTCTCGATGCCGGCCTCGGTGATCATCGCGGTGAGCGTGTCCGCCGTCGCGCCGTAGGCGTCGTAGACGGTCACGCCGGTCCGGGGGTCGACGAACGTCGGCTCGGCCTCGCCCGCCTGTGCCGAGCCGCGGAAGCCGTGCTCGGGGCCGAACACCGCGACGAGGTCCACGGCACCGGAGTCGTGCATCTCGTCGACGATGCTCCGCAGCGAGCGCAGCACGCCGGTCGGGTTGGTGATGACGCCGACCCGCTGACCCTGCAGGACGCGCCAGCGGTCGGCCGCGGCCGACTCGGCGCCGGTGCGCAGCCGCCCGCCACCGTGGTTGCCTCCGGCCGCCGCGGGACCGGCGAGCGCCGCCGTCGCACCGATCCCGGCGGTGGTCAGGCCCGCCGTCAGCAGCGCGCGGCGCTTGAGCGTGTTGTCCGTCTCGCTGTGCTTGCTCATGCGTGTCCGCCTCACCATGTCAGCCCGTGCCCGATCGGGAACAGGATCGTGTCGGGGTCGTTCGCGGCCGGGACGTCGACCGGGAGCGTGCCGGTGGGGCCGACCTCGCCGACGAGCACGCGCACGGCCGAGGTGATCGCCACCGGCGAGTAGGAGTACGTCGCCACATAGGTCGAGACGTCGTCGAGGTGGGCGATGTCGTAGGGGTCGCGCACCGCGACCACGACCACCGGGGTGCCGGAGGCGACCAGCTCGGCGACCAGCCGCTGCTGACCACCGCCGGGATCGGTCGTGGTGGTGTCCCAGGCCTTCATCGTCAGCACGACCACCACGTCGACGTCGGCGGCGGCGGCCGTCGCCGCGGCGATCGACGCCTCGGTGGGCGCGGTGCCGGTCACGACACGGGTGACGTCCGCGTCCCGTTCGGTGAGAGCGGTGGCGAGGGTCGACGTCGTCGTCTCGCCGTACCCCGTGACGAGGACGGAGGCACCGGCGACGGCCAGCGGCAGCACGCCGGCGTCGTTGAGGACCACGGTGGTGGTCCGGTCGGTGATGCCGTCGGCGGCGGCCAGGTGCGTCGGGATGCCGACGACGTCGTCGACGTCGCGCGGATCGACGCGCGGGTGGCGGAGGATGCCGCGCCGCGACTTGAGCCGCAGGATGCGCAGCAGCTTGGCGTCGAGC
>JBMDXU010000283.1:0-7749 GCA_048594485.1 Pseudactinotalea sp.
CCAGGTCCGCGTGAGCCAGTACGGGTGGGACGACTACTGGCAGAAGATCACCGCCGGGTTCGTGGCCGGGGCCGGGCCGGACGTGTTCACCGACCACCTGACGCGGTTCCCGGACTACGCCTCGCGCGACCTGCTGCTCGATCTCGACACGCTCGAGGCGACATCCGCCGTCGATCTCGATCAGTACCAGCCCGGCCTCGCGGACCTGTGGGTGACCCCCGACGGCGCCCGGTACGGGTTGCCCAAGGACTTCGACACGATCGCGCTGTTCTACGACCTGGGCGCGCTGAGCGAGGCCGGTCTGACGCCGGACGATCTCGTCGGGCTGGACTGGAACCCCGACGACGGCGGCACCTTCGAGGACGTCATCGCCCATCTCACCGTCGACGCGAACGGCGTGCGGGGCGACGAGGAGGGGTTCGACCCCGAGAACGTGGAAATCTACGGGTTCGCGTCGAACGGCTCGGGCGGCGCCGAGGGTCAGACGCAGTGGTCCTGGCTCGCGGCGTCGACCGGGTGGACGTTCACGGACCAGCCGATCTGGGGGACCGAGTACCACTACGACGACCCGCGTCTGCAGGAGACTCTGAGCTGGTACTTCGGCCTGGTGGACAAGGGGTTCATGGCCCCGTACGAAGAGGCCGGGACCAACCCGAACCCGACGCAGGCGCTGGGCTCCGGGCGAGCGGTGCTGTCCTCGAACGGCTCGTGGATGATCCGCACCTACGCCGGGCTCGAGGGGATCGAGCTGGGTGTCGCCCCGCTCCCGGACGGCCCGATCGGCCACCCGTCGTCGATGTACAACGGTCTGGCCGACTCGATCAGCGCGCAGACCGAGCACCCGGAGGAGGCGGCCAGACTCGTCGCGTTCCTCGGGTCCGAGGAGTGCCAGGTGATCGTGGGAGAGGCCGGCGTGGTGTTCCCGGCGATCCCTGCGGGCACGGACGCCGCGGTGACGGCGTTCGCCGAGCAGGGGGTCGACGTCGCCCCGTTCACGGACCTGGTCGACGACGGCAACACGTTCTTCTTCCCGGTCACCAACGCGCAGGCCGCGGTCAGCGCGCTGCTGACGCCGATGATGGACGAGATCTACATCGGCAGCCGCGACCCCTCGACCCTCACCGAGGTCAACGAGCAGGTCAACGAGCTCCTGCAGGACGCCTCGTAGGCTGGGCGGTCGAACGGGCCCCGACCGGGACCCGAGGGCGTCACGAGGGGGAGCGGTGGTGCGTCCGCACACTGTCGCGGCGAGCGAGGTCGGCGTCACCGACGGCTGGTGGACGATCACGGCCTATCCCGATGGCTGGGTGGACACCCCGGTGCCCGGCGTCGATCTCGCGCAGACGCGACGGAACGGCCTGGAGGCCGGGCGGTTGCTGCTCGCCTTCGCTGCGCTCGTCGCGTTCGGGTTCGGTCTGAGCACGCTCGACCTGCCGTCGTGGCTGAGGTCGGTGGCGTCGGTGGTCCTCGCTCTCGGGCTGCTCGCGTGGCTGGTGGTCGCGATCATGACGCGCTACCGGTGGACCGGTGAGCGGGTCACCCGATGGGGTCGGACCCGGCCCAGACCACCGCGGGTCGCGCACCGGCCGGGGGCGCCGTCGTTCCGTCGCGCGTCAACGGCTCGCGAGCTGGCGTCCTGGCTGGACGGGGCGAGGCTGACGACCGCGGACCAGGTCCGCTCCGTCGTCGTCGACAAGGCCGGGAGCGAGTACCGAGCGCACGTCGTCCTCGTCGACGGCACCGAGCGGACCTACACGAGCCCGTCGGCGCGGTTGGCCGGTGTGCTGGGCGCCTACGCGACGCCGCTGTCCGCGCACGCGCCGGGCACGGTCGAGCCGTCGCGACAGGATGGTCCGCCCACGGACCGGCCGATCGAGGACGACCCTGTGGCATGATGGCGCCGTGGCACACCACTGGCACACGCAGCTCATTATCTCCTAGCGCGCACGGGACACCCCGAGCGCGCAGACCTCCCCCACCCGGGAGGTCTTTTTGTTGCCGGGGCCACCCTCTCCCGGTGACGAGCGGATGATGGACGCGGGAGCACACCCCGATCCCGCGGAGATCCGACCGAGCAGGACCGCGACAGACGAGCGACGCCGTCGCCCGGAATGAAGGCAACGATGAGCACCACCCCGGTTCCCGTGGAGGACGCCGATCTCGACGTCCACGTCTACGACACCACGCTGCGCGACGGCGCCCAGCAGGAGGGCATGAACCTTTCCGTCGGCGACAAGATCGCGATCGCGGGTCTCCTCGACGAGCTCGGCGTCGGCTTCATCGAGGGCGGGTGGCCCGGCGCGGTCCCCAAGGACACGGAGTTCTTCCAGCGCGTCGAGAAGGAGGTCGAGCTCAAGAACGCCCAGCTCGCCGCGTTCGGCGCCACCCGCAAGGTCGGTGTGCGACCCCACGACGACCCGCAGGTCCGGGCGCTGCTCGACTCCGGCGCGCCCGTGATCACGCTCGTCGCCAAGAGCGACATCCGGCACGTCGAGCGTGCGCTGCGCACCACCGGCGAGGAGAACCTCGCCATGATCGACGACACGGTGCGCTACCTCACCGACGCGGGCCGGCGGGTCTTCGTCGACACCGAGCACTTCTTCGACGGCTACCGGTTCGATCCCGGCTACGCGCTGCGCGCCGTCACGACGGCGTTCGAGGCCGGTGCCGAGGTGGTGGCGCTGTGCGACACCAACGGCGGCATGCTGCCGAGCTGGGTGCACGAGATCGTCGAGAAGGTGCGGGCCGAGACGGACGGCAGGCTCGGGATCCACGCCCACAACGACTCCGGGTGCGCGATCGCGAACTCGATCGCCGCCGTCGAGGCCGGCGCGCGGCACGTGCAGGGCTGCGTCAACGGGTACGGGGAGCGCACGGGCAACGCCGACCTGCTCGCCGTCGTCGCGAACCTCGAGCTGAAGACGGGCCGACGACTGCTGCCCGGTGAGGGGTTGGAGGAGATCACGCGGATCGCCCACGCGATCAGCGACCACACCAACATCGCGCCGTTCGCGCGGCAGCCCTACATCGGGGCGAGCGCGTTCGCGCACAAGGCGGGACTGCACGCCTCCGCGATCCGGATCGACCCCGACCTGTACCAGCACGTCGACCCGCGTGCGGTGGGCAACGACATGCGGATGCTCGTCTCCGACATGGCCGGGCGGGCATCGATCGAGCTCAAGGGTCGCGAGCTCGGGTTCGACCTGTCCGGGCGTGGGGACCTGCTCGCGCGTGTGACGAACCGGGTCAAGGACGCCGAGGCGAACGGGTACACCTACGACGCCGCCGACGCGAGCTTCGAGCTGCTGCTGCGCGAGGAGATGGACGGCCGACGGCCGGCGTTCTTCGAGGTCGAGTCCTGGCGCGCGATCGTCGAGCACGCGGCCCGGCCGGGTGACGCGGTCGCCGAGGCGACCGTCAAGCTCCGCATCGGGGACGAGCGGGTGGTCAGCACCGGTGAGGGGAACGGGCCGGTCAACGCGCTCGACCACGCACTGCGGCAGGCGGTGATCGCGGGATACCCGCAGATCGAGGAGTTCGCGCTCATCGACTACAAGGTGCGGCTGCTCGACAGCTCTCATGGCACCGACGCGATCACGCGCGTCCTCATCGAGATGACCGACGGCGAGACCTCGTGGAACACCGTCGGTGTGGGTCCGAACATCCTCGAGGCGTCGTGGGAGGCGCTCGTGGAATCGGTCACCTACGGACTGCTCCACCACGACGCGGCGACCGCTCGGTCCGCGTAGGGTCTGAACCCATGACGGCGGAGCGCACCGACGTGGTGGTGGGCGCGGTGCAGGCGCCCGAGCTGCACGTGATGTCCTTCAACGTCCGGGTCGACGCGGCGTCGCCGCCCGGCCACCCGGACCACTGGCCCGATCGTGAGCCGCTGCTGCGCGGGCTGCTGCGGCGCGAGCAGCCGTCGCTGCTCGGCGTGCAGGAACCGCTGGCGCACCAGATGGAGGCCATCGCCGACGCGCTCGGCGAGCGCTACCGGGTGGTGGGCGAGGGGCGCGAGGGCGGCTCGCGCGGCGAGCACAGCTCGATCTTCTACGACACCGAGCGTCTCGAGCTCCTCGAGCACGGGCAGTCGTGGCTGTCGGACGAGCCGGACGTGGTCGGTTCCGTCGGGTGGGGGGCGACGCTGCCGCGGATCGTGGTCTGGGCGCGGCTGCGGGACCGGGTCACGGGGCGCTCGCTCCTGCACGTGAACTCGCACTTCGACCATGCCTCCGAGGAGGCGCGCGACCGCAGCGCGCAGACCGTCGTCGAGCTGATCGCGGCGCACCGGGGGGATGTCGACGGGGTCCTCTTCACCGCCGACGCCAACGCGGCGGCGGAACGGTCGGACGCCTACCGCACGCTCGTCGACGGAGCCGGGCTGCGTGACAGCTGGCTCGTCGCTGACGAGCAGCTCACCGAGGCCGTGGCGAGCTTCCACGACTACGGCACTCCCGAACCGGGCGGCGACCGGATCGACTGGGTGCTGGTGAGCCCGGAGGTCCGGGTGCGGGCGGCGGCCATCGACCTCGCCGGCGACGACGACCGCCGGCCCAGCGACCACGCCGCTGCGCACGCGGTCATCACGCTCGGCTGACCACGCACGCGAGCCGGGCCGACACCCTGGTCGACCCGGCTGGCGTGGCAGAAGCAGTCCGCTCAGCAGGTGATCACGACGTTGAACCAGTAGTCGGTGGCCGCTCCGGCGTTGTTGTACACGTAGACGTACGAGGTCGATCCCGTCGTGTACACGCTGACGATGTAGCCGGTGACGTCGCTGCTGGCCGTACCGGCGCAGGAGCTGATGTCGCGATCCCACACGAGGGTGTAGAGGCCCGTCGTCGTCCGCGAGGAGGAGACCAGTCGACCCGAGTGGTCGATGACAGACCCCGACGAGGAGACGTAGGCGTACATCGCGGGCACGTAGTAGCCGGTGACGTCGACGATGAGGTCCGTCGTCGCGTTGTTGTTGCGGAACGAGGCGTCGCGACCCGCACCCGTGGCGAGATTGATCGTGGTGCCCGTGGTCGCGGACGACGAGCCGTAGTAGAGGGTGACGACGCCGGGTTCGGTCGTGCCGGTGGGCCAGGTGCGCAGACGCCCCGCCGCGGAGGGGTCGTAGGCCAGGACGGTGGCGGCGACCGCCTGTGCGGCCTCGGGGACGCCGCACCCGCCGGGCTTGCCGCCCTGCGCGGTGAAGCCGTTCGTCCCGGCGACGTAGTAGCTGCGGCTGGTGTTGCTCCCGAGAGGGGTGCCACCGCTGCCGGAGCCGTTGCGGGTGTCGATCACCCGGCACGGGGCCACGGGCACGTACAGCAGCTCGGCGGATCCCGGGCCGGGCACCGCGTTGACCGACACGCCCCCGCCGGCATCGTCGATCGAGTCTCGGTCGTCGGGGTCGGGCGGTTCGTGAGGTACCGGCCCGGCCACGCTGACGGGCGCGGGCGCGGGCGCGGGGGCCGGCGCCGCCGCCGATCCGGCGCTGAACGCGGCGAGCACCAGCAGCGCCGCGGCGCCCGCCGTGCCCATCGTCCGTCTGAGCTGTGACATCGATGAGTCCTTTCCTGGGAGTCCCCCGTCACGCCCCAGGAGCGCGCCGGCCGCCCGGTGATACGGGCGGCGCGACATAGAGTGGTCCCGTGCACGGGGAGTTCAAGGTGCCAGGGGGCAAGCTCGTCGCCGCCGATCTCGAGGTCGACGGCGGCACGATGCGTTCCGTCCGCATCAGCGGTGACTTCTTCCTCGAGCCGGACGACGCGCTCGAGCGCATCGACGGGGCGCTCACGGGTCTGCCCGAGGATGCCGACATGGCGACGCTCAGCGCCACCGTGAGGGACGCCGTCGGCGACGCCGAGATGATCGGGTTCACGCCCGAGGCGGTCGCGACCGCGGTGCGGAGGGCGCTCGGCAAGGCCTCCGGCTGGTCCGACCACGTCTTCGAGATCGTTCACCCGGGGCCGCTGTCACCGTTGACGCATCTCGCGCTCGACCAGGTGATGCTGGAGGAGGTCGACGCCGGCCGTCGCCCGCCGACGCTGCGGATCTGGGAGTGGGCCGGGCCTGCCGTCATCATCGGGAGCTTCCAGTCGCTGCGGAACGAGGTCGACCTCGAGGCGGCCGACGCACGCGGCATCGAGGTGGTGCGCCGGATCTCCGGGGGCGGGGCGATGTTCGTCGAGCCCGGCAACACGATCACCTACTCGCTCTACGTGCCCGGGTCGCTCGTGGACGGGCTCTCTTTCCAGCGCTCGTACGCCTTCCTCGACGACTGGGTGCTCGGCGCGCTGCGCGACGTCGGCATCGACGCGACCTACGTCCCCCTCAACGACATCGCCTCACCGCAGGGCAAGATCGGCGGCGCCGCGCAGAAGCGGTTGGCCGGTGGCGGGGTGCTGCACCACGCCACCATGGCGTACGACATCGACGCCGACGCCATGATGCAGGTGCTCCGGATCGGCCGGGAGAAGCTCTCGGACAAGGGCACGACGTCCGCGCAGAAGCGGGTCGACCCGATGCGTCGCCAGACCGGCCTGCCGCGTGCGGAGATCATCGAGCGGATGCTCGACCACTTCCGCGGGCGCTACGACACGGTCGATGGTGCCGTCACGATCGAGGAGTACGAGCGCGCCGAGCGGCTGGTCGCCGAGAAGTTCTCGACACCGCAGTGGCTCGCCCGCGTCCCCTGAGCCGACCGGTCGGCCGACCCGGCTCGGGCGACCGGCCGGTCAGGCTTTCGGGGTGTCGGCGCCGTCGGACTCGCGCTGGGCGGCGACCTCGGCGTGGACCTTCTCCATGTCGAGCGCACGGACGGCGTCGACGAGCTGCGTGAGCTGGGCCTTCGGCAGGGCACCGGCCTGGTTGAACACCATGACGCCCTCGCGGAACGCCATGAGGGTGGGGATGGCGGTGATCCCGGCCTGGGCGGCGAGCATCTGCTCGGCCTCGGTGTCCACCTTGGCGAACGTGATGTCGGGGTTCGCCTCGGAGACCGAGTCGTAGACGGGGGCGAACTGCTTGCACGGTCCGCACCAGTCGGCCCAGAAGTCGACGAGGACGATGTCGTTGTCCTCGATCGTGCCGGGGAAGCTCTCGGTGGTGATGTCGACGGTGCTCATGACGCTCCAGGTAGGTGTTCGACGGTCTGCTCAGGCCAACCGGTGCGGCACGGCGTCTATTCCGACCGAGCGTGCGCCGCAGAGTCGTCGGTCAGGGAGCTGGGCGGGCACCGAAGACGGCGGACCCGATGCGGACGATCGTCGCGCCCGCGGCGATCGCGATCTCGAGGTCGTTGCTCATCCCCATCGAGAGCTCGACGGCGGAGGCCGTGCCGGACATCCCAGCGGCCCTGTCGCGGATCTCCGCGAGACGGTCGTAGGAGGCGCGGACGCGGCCGGGGTCGGGGTCGTTCGCGCCGATCGTCATGAGGCCCCGGAGCCGGAGGGCGCCGAGTGCAGCGACCTCGTGGGCGAGGTCGAGCGCGGCGTCGTGAGCGACACCCGACTTGCTGGTCTCGCCGGACGTGTTGACCTGGATCATGACGTCGAGCGCACCGGTCGCCTCGCCGTCGTCGACGAGGCGGGTGCGCGCTCGCGCGAGCCGTTCGGCGAGGTCGAGCGTGTCGACCGTCTGCACGCACGACACCCAGCGGGAGACCTGGTTGACCTTGTTCGACTGCAGGTGACCGATGAAGTGGGTGGTGTGAGGCAGGTCGGCGATCTGGGGTTCCACGGCCACCAGCTCCTGCGC
>JBMDXU010000284.1:0-7136 GCA_048594485.1 Pseudactinotalea sp.
GAGTCCGGGCGCACGTACGAGGTGACGACGTCGCGCGGCGCATTCGCAGCCAACGCCGCGCTGGCCTCGCGCAAGGACGCCCGCGACGCCGTCCGCGCCGCGCGCGCGGCGCAGACCGGCTGGGCGGGGGCGACGGCGTACCACCGCGGTAAGGTGCTCTACCGCGTGGCCGAGCTGCTGGAGGGGCGGCGGGCGCAGTTCGTCGCCGATGTCATCGCGGGCGAGGGCCTCACGCCCGCGCGCGCCGAGGCCGCGGTGAGCGCCGCGATCGACCGCTGGGTCTGGTACGCCGGGTGGGCGGACAAGATCGCCCAGGTCGCGGGCAACGCCAACCCGGTCGCCGGGCCGTACTTCAACCTCAGCTCGCCGGAGCCGACCGGTGTCGTGGGTGTGGTCGCCCCGCAGACGTCGTCGCTGCTGGGCCTGGTGAGCGTGCTCGCTCCGGTGATCGTCACGGGCAACACGGCCGTCGTCATCGCCTCCCAGGACCGACCGCTCCCCGCGATCACGCTGGGCGAGGTGCTCGCGACCTCGGACGTCCCCGGAGGTGTCGTCAACGTGCTGACCGGCAGGACGGCCGAGCTCGCCCCGATACTCGCGACGCACATGGACGTCAACGCTCTCGACCTCGCCGGCGCCGCCACCTCCGACGGCGTGACCTGGGGAGAGCTCGAGGCTCTCGCCGCAGACACGGTCAAGCGGGTCCGCCGCCCTCAGCTCGACGACGCCGAGCCGACCTGGCGCACCACCCCCGGCCCCTCCGCCATCCTCGCCTTCACGGAGACCAAGACGGTCTGGCACCCCAAGGGCACCTGACAGCCTCGGTTTCAACTGGTTTCCGGACACGGTTTCAACTGGTTCCCGGACACGGGACGGCCACGACGTCGTCGGGACTCACCAGTTCGGCTGCCACAGCCCGCCGGTGCGCCGCAAGAAGGGTCGAGGGCGCAGGCCGGCCGCTGCCAACGCCTCCGCTTCGGCGATGGCCTCGCGAAGGCGGCGCCGGGTCTCGACCGGCCGCTCGTACAGGTCGGCCCACGTCACGTGCACGACGATGAGGTCGAGCTCGTCGCGCAGCGCACGGTCACGAGCGGCGTCGCGGGCAGCGCTGCTCTCGTCGTGAGCGACGGCGCCGTCGAACTCGAACACCACCCCGAGGTCGTCAAGGAGGACGTCGACCCTCGCGATGGTCCGCCCCCGCCGTCCGACCTTCTGGTCGCCCGACCAGCCGACGACGTGCCACTCCCTCAGACACTCGTGGAACTTCACCTCGCCCATGCTGAGCGCTCCGTCGCGGACGGCGGCGACCATCGCCCGTAGCCGGACAACGCCGTACAGGTGGTGCCGCTCGTGCAGCTGGGTCTCGACCTCATCGATCTCGATGAGCTCTCGGGTGATCAGCCAGGCCAGCAGGGACCACGCCTCGGCCTCCGGGAGCCGTCCGAGACAGTCGGCCGCCGTCGTCGCCCGGTCCGTCATCGCGACGTCGCCGCGACGTTCGACCTGGACGGGCCGGACGCTCCAGTGCCGGGTGATGAGGCCGCGCGCGCTCGCCCGGCAGTTGGGGACGAGCACATCGGTCTCACCACCGTCGTCGATCCCGAACCCGTGCAGCACGGCCGCCGTGCGGAACGCGACGACGGCGTCCGGCCAGGTCAGGCACGCCGCCGCGGCTCGTTGCTCGGCTGAGATCTCGGCGCCCGCGACCACGAACCCGGCGCCGCAGACGCGCTCGAACGCCCCGCGCGTGACGAGCCGACGAACGGTGCGCACCGACGTGCCGAGCGCATCCGCCGCCGTCGGGAGTGTGAAGACACCGAGCGTCGCGCCGACCTGCTGAGACAGTGAGGTGAGGTCCACACGCCGATGACACAGTGTTGGTCCGTGGTCGCGCTGGTCACACCCACCCCTGCTGTGGACAACGAGTCATCGGGCCGTACCTGTGGACAACGCACCCCAGCACGACCGCCCAGGCTGTCCGGAAACCAGTAGAAACCGCGCCTGTCCGGAAACCAGTTGAAACCGGTGGAGTGGCGCCGCCGGGGCGGCGCCACCTGCTCGTCAGATGTTGGGCTCGACGTCGCGGGTGTAGATCTCCTCGAGCTTGGTCTTGAGGGTGCCCATGCGCTCGGCGACGTCGGCCTGCTGGGTGAGGATGTCGCCGCAGGCCTGGGCGATCTCCTGGTCTGCGCCCGGGATGAACACGCGGGCGAAGTCCTGCGGGCGGATCCGCTCGAGCTGGTTGATCGCCGTCTCGGCCGCGGGGTTCGCGGAGATGATCGAGGCGGTGTCGGCAGCGGTGTTGACCGGCATGTACCCCGTCGCGCCCGAGAACTTCGCCGAGTTCTCCGGGTTGGTGAGGAACTGCAGGAAGATCGCGGCCGCGAGCTGGCGCTCGGGCTCGATCTGTGAGGGGATGCCCAGGCCCGCACCACCGGTGGGGCAGACCGGCTGGTCGACCTCGGGCCCCCCGGGCAGGAAGCCGACGCCGAGCTCGAACGGGGCGGCCTCCTGGAAGCCGACGAGCGCACCGGTCGACTCGATCGTCGCGCTCGCCGCACCCGCCGCGACGTCGTCGGAGGCGGCCTGCGCGGCCACCCCGGCCCACTTGTCCTTGTAGACGGCGTCCTGCAGGAACGTGATCGCCGCCACCGACTGCTCGGAGTCGGTGGTCACGTCGAACGAGTCGGGCGCCGACCAGCCGCCGCCCCAGCCCCACAGGTTGTTCTGGAACACCCATCCGGCGTAGTCCGCGAGCGCGGGCAGCTGGTACGCCGCCTGCGTGCCGTTGGCTGCCATCAGCTCGGGCGCCCACTCCGCGAACTCGGCCCAGGTCTCCGGAGCCCGGTCGGGGAGACCGGCGGCCGCCCAGTGCTCCTTGTTGTAGTAGAACAGCGGCGTCGAGCGGGCGAACGGCACCGCCCACTGCTGGTCGTTGTAGGTGTAGTCGCTCCACAGACCCTCGACGTAGGACGACGGGTCGATCTCGGCAGCCTCGAGGATGCCGTCGAGCGGCATGATCGAGCCCTGCATGTAGTACCGGAACCACCAGACGTCGGAGAAGATGACGAGGTCGGGGAGGTCACCGGCGGCCTGCTGCGTCTGGAAGCGCTGCGCGACCTCCTCGTAGTTCGCCCCCGCGGTCACCATCGTCACGGTGATCCCGGCGTCCGAGGCGTTGAACGCCTCGATGATCTCGGTCTCGACGGGCTCGGACCCGCCCGGGTGGTTGGACCAGAAGGTCAGCTCGGTCGCGGGGGTGATCGAGCCCCAGTCGACATCCTCGGTCGGGGCGGCCGAGCCGCCGTCGGGCCGTGTCTGCGGTCCTCCGCACGCGCTCAGCGCGGCCGCACCGGCACCGAGACCGGCGAGGGTGAGCAGCTGACGTCGGTCAATCTGGAACGACATGGTGGGTCTGTCCTTTCGACTGTGCTGAGGTTGACAGCAGGTGTGATCGTTCGATCACTTGACCGCGCCCTGGGTCAGGCCGGCCACGATGAAGCGCTGCAGAGCAGCGAAGACGATGAGCACCGGCACGATCACGAGCACCGCGCCGGCCATGAGGATGGGGTAGGACCCCGCGTTCGCCTCGGAGTTGTTGAGCAGGGTCAGGCCGACGGGCAGCGTCATCATCGAGGGCCTGTCGACGATGATCAGCGGCCAGATGTAGTCGTTCCACTCGTTGACGATCGTCACGAGCCCGACGGTCGCGATCGTGGGCACCGAGATCGGCACGATGATCGCGGCGAGCCGACGCAGGTGCCCGGCGCCGTCGATCTCGGCCGCCTCGGTGATCTCCTTGGGCAGGGCCAGGAAGTGCTGGCGCAGCAGGAACGTCCCGAACGCGGTGCCGAGCCCCGGCAGGATGATGCCCCAGTAGGTGTTCTGGCCCCCCAGACCGGCGATCAGCACGTAGTTCGGGACCAGGGCGACCTGGGGCGGCACCATCAGCGCCACGAGGATCGCGATGAAGATGACCTTCTTGAAGGGGAATCGCAGGAACACGAGGCCGTACGCCGTCGTGATCGCGAGCACCACCTTGACGGCGGCGCCGACCGCCGTCACGACCGTCGAGTTGAGGAAGAGCCGCCAGATCGGGATGCGGTCGGCTGCCTGCGCGTAGGCGGTCAGCGAAGGGTTCTCCGGGAACAGGATGAGCTTCTGGGTGACGATCTCGCTCGGCGCCTTCAGCGACCCGAGGACCATCCAGACCAGCGGCAGCGCGACGATCAGCGTCGCGAGCACGAGCGGGAGGTAGCCGGTCACGACGGTGTCCATGAAGCGCGCGAGAAGACTGCGGTGCTCCCCCACCCTCGGCGCGTCGGGGTGGCGGCTCTCGGGGACCTCGGTCTCGGTCCCGGGGACCTGGGCGACGCTCACGAGTAGTGCACCCGCCTCTCGATCAGCTGGATCTGCACCACGGTCATCACGAGGAGGATGACGAACAGGATCGTCGAGACCGTCGCGGAGAACCCGGCTCGGCTGTACGCGCCGAACGCCTGCATGTAGGCGTCGAACATGAGCGTCGTGGTGCCACGGCCGGTGGGCGTCATGATGCGGATCAGGTCGAACGCCTGCAGCGAGCTGAGGATCGACGTCAGCAGCAGGAAGAACGTGGTCGGCGACAGCAGCGGCAGCGTGATCGACCAGAAGGTTCGCGTCCGCGACGCGCCGTCGATCGACGCGGCCTCCAGGATGTCCTGCGGCACCGACTGCAGACCCGCCACGTAGATGACGGCGCAGTAGCCGAGGTTCTTCCAGACGTACACGATCACGACCATGGTCAGCGACAGCGACGGGTCCGTGAACCAGTTGGGGCTCGTGCCCCCGAACATGCGGAGCACCGCGCCGAGGACGCCGACCACGGGGTCGAAGATGAACGACCACACCAGCCCGACGCCGACCCCCGACAGCACGAACGGCGCGAAGACCGTGGCCCGGGCGAAGGTGGTACCGCGCAGCGGACGGCTGAGGGCGAGCGCCAGCGCCAGGCCGAGCACCATCGCACCGCCGACCGTCGCGATCGTGAAGACGGCCGTCGTCCGCAGCACGCCGAGGGAGGTCGGGCTCGTGAAGTACTCGATGTAGTTGCCGAGCCCGATGGGGGTGGCGTACGGGCTGCCGAGCGTCCAGTCGAGCGTCGAGTAGTACGCGTTGACCAGCACGGGCCGGTAGATGAACGCGAGGATCAGCGCCAGGTTCGGGAACACGAACAGCGCGAACCATGGCCAGTCGCGCCGTTCTCGTGCACTGACGCGACGGCGCGCCGGGGTGGGCGCTATCGCGTGAGCGGTTTCCGTCATCGGTCCCTCCGGTCGATCCGCATGCTGGAGCTCCGCAGCGGGTCGTCGGCGCGGACGTCAGCGATGGTCGTCCGTGACGGTAACACCGCGTCGTCCGCCACGTGAGGAGAAGGCAAACGTTTCCTGACGAGCCACGCAGGCTGCCCGAGCTCGCCGCCGACGAGCGGACACCCAAGCGATCGAGACCTCACCCGCCCGACGGCGTCGGCCACGACCCACCCTTGCCGTTTACAGCGCTGTATGGGTAGGTTCGATCGGACGTGAGGTTCGCGACGAGGCGGGCCGGGAGGACAAAGGATCACCGATGTCGACCTCTGTACGACCCCGTTCCACGCGACTGGCGCTCGCCGTGAGCGTCGTCGCGCTGTCGCTGGGCGCCGCCGTCGCTGCCCCGGCGTCGGCCGATGCCGACGGCTCCGTCGGCCGGTCCGACCCCGCCGTCGACACCACGGACGACCGGGCCGTGACGGCCGATCGCGCCGGGAGCACACCCGCTCCCGACCCCGCGACCCTCACGAACCCGGTCTCGGCACCCTTCGCCGACAGCTACGCCGACCCGGCGGTCATCCGTGGCAAGGACGGCTGGTGGTACGCGTACGCGACGTCGGACCCGCTGGTCGGCGACGGCGAGTTCGGGCTGATGCACATGGCCCGTACCCGCGACTTCGCCGAGTGGGAGTACCTCGGCACGGTCTTCGACGAGACCACACGCCCCGCGTGGGCCGCGGAGGGGTCGTTCTTCTGGGCACCCGACGTGCGCTACGTCGACGGCCGGTACCTGCTCTACTACACGGTGACCGACTCGGCCGCGACGCCGGGCGCCGACCCCGGGATCGGCGTCGCGACGGCGCCCACCCCCGGCGGCCCGTGGACCGATCTCGGCCGCCCGGTGCTCGAGTCACGGCTGCTGCCGGGCACGGACATCTACCAGGGTCTGATCGACCCGTCGGTGTTCGTCGACGACGATGGCGCGATCTATCTCTACGTCGGCGGTTTCGCGGGCGGACCGCACGTGACACGCCTCGACGCGAGCGGCACCGACGCGGTCGGGGACCTCACGCAGGTCGCGATCAGCGATCGGTACGAGGGCTCGTACGTGCTGCGCCACGGCGACTTCTACTACCTCATGCTCTCCGCCGCCGGATGCTGCTCATCGGTCGCGAGCGGGTACAGCGTGTTCGCCGGGCGGTCGGAGAGCCCCCTCGGCCCGTTCGTCGACGCCGACGGCGTCCCCCTCGCGGACTCCCGGGCGGGCGGTACGCAGGTGCTCGCGTCGAACGGCAACCGCTGGGTCGGGGTCGGCCATCACGCCGTCATCAGCGACACGACGGGTCAGGACTGGATCGTCTACCACGGGATCGACCGCGAGGACGGCTGGCTGAACGATCCCGGCGGGATCAACAAGCGCCCGATGCTCGTGGACCGCCTCGACTGGATCGACGGCTGGCCGGTGGTCAACGCCGGAGCGGGCCCGAGCGAGGGTCCGATCCCCGGCCCCGTGCTGGGCTCGGCCATGGGGATCGTGACCGACGACCCCGCGAGCGGGCGGGCCTTCGGCCGACTCACGGGCTCGTTCAGGTCGGTCCCGGACACCACCACCGACGCCGGCCGCGTCGCCGCGCTGTCGCCGTTCCGCCGGCTGCCCGGTGTCGTCACGGCGCGTGAGCTGCTGCGTGGCGAGAACAGGTTCGAGACCGATGTCCGGCTCGACGACGGCGCCCGCCTGTGCGTGCGCGTCGACGGGCTCCGCCGTGGCACGCAGGTGTGCGTCGACGACGAGAGGCTGTCCGTCACCGCGACGTCGCGGCACGACCGCACGTCGGACACGGCCGC
>JBMDXU010000285.1:0-17489 GCA_048594485.1 Pseudactinotalea sp.
GATCGCGGGCGCCGTCGACATCGCGAGAGCCATCGAGGCCGCCGGGTTCCGGCGCTACTGGGTGTCCGAGCACCACAACATGACCTCGCTCGCGTGCAGCGCTCCCGAGATCCTCATCTCGCACCTGCTCACGCTGACCGAGCGGATCCGGGTGGGTGCGGCCGGGATCATGCTGCCCAACCACAGCGCGTTCAAGGTGGCCGAGACGTTCCGGACGTTGCTCGCGATCGGCGGAGACCGCGTCGATCTCGGCCTGGGCCGGGCGCCGGGCACCGACCCGCTGACCGCGCACGTGCTGCGACGCGGAGTGCAGACCGATGCCGCTGCTGACTTCCCCGGGCAGGTCGCCGAGCTGCTCGGGTTCCTCGGCGACGGGTTCGCCGACGGGCACCCGTACGGCCGGCTCGTGGCGGCCCCGGTGGTCGACGCGTGGCCCGAGGTGTTCATGCTGGGTTCGAGCGCGTACGGGCCGCAGTTCGCGGCGGTCAACGGGTTGCGCGCCGTGTTCGCCCATCACATGAGCCCGGACATCGCCACGACGGTGCTGCGGCGGTACCGCGAGCAGTTCCAGCCCGGCGTCGAGCAGGAGCCGTGGTCGGCGATCTCGGTGCTCGCGTTCGCCAGCGACGACCCGGCCGAGGTGACCCGGTTCGAGGCCGGATGGGCGCTGACCATGCTCAACCTGCGCCGCAACATCCGCGAGCCGCTGCGCCCGGAGGCCGTTGAGGCGTTCGCGGCGTCACCGGAGTTCCTCGACGCGCCGCGCGACCCGGACCGGATGGCGATCGGCCCGGCAGACGTCGTCGTCGAGCGTCTCCGGGAGCTGCAGCAGCAGGGGGAGACGGACGAGGTCGTGATCGTGACACCCGGTCTCGATCGCGCCGCCCGGATCGCGAGCTTCGAGGCGATCGCCGCCGCCTGGCCGCGCTGACCGAGCGGAGACGGCTGGCCCGAGCCTCGATCAGCGCCGCAGATCGAGGCCGAGCCAGCCGGCCAGCGCCTCCATCTCGTCGTCGACGGCGGCGCGCGCGGTGGCGCTCGGCGTGGCGTCCCAGTGGATCGCGTGGACGCGGAGCTCGCCCTGCGAGCGATCGGCGACGGCGTCGAGCTTGCCCACGAAGGCGTCGCCGTAGAGCACCGGGAGCGCGAAGTAGCCCCACCGCCGACTCGCCGCCGGCTTGTACATCTCGAGGATGTACTCGTACTCGAAGACCTCGGCGAGGCGCTTGCGGTCGTGGAGCACGCGGTCGAAGGGCGACAGGAGTGCCGCGCGCGGCGAGAGCGGCTGGCCGATGAGCTCCGGGTCGACACGCCAGGTCCCCTTGACGCCGTCGACGACGGCCTCCTCACCGGCGTCGCCGACGTCGACCGGCTCCATCGGCATCCGTGGTGCCCTGGCACGGGCGAGGCCGAGGGCGCGGAGGCGGCGCTCGTTCCGTTCTCGCCGCGCCTTCTCGAGCGGGACCGGCGGGACGTCGGGGTAGACGCGCGCGGCGAGGTCCCACAGCCGCTCCTTGCCTCGCCGGCCCGCGACCGCGACCTGCCCGCGTGCGACGAGCACCTCGAGCATCTGGGTGACGTTGCGGTTGTTCGTCCATCCCGTGGAGCGCCAGGGGACGACGGAGGTGTCGGGCAGCTCGCGGGAGGTGAGCGGTCCGTCGGCGTCGAGACGGGTGAGGATGTCGGTGGCGAACGACGCGTTCTCCGCCGCCCAGCCCGCGGCGGACGCCTGCCAGTCCTCGCCGGGCCAGGCCGCCATGGCGGCGCGGTAGAGCGCGATGTCCTCGGCCGGGCGCAGCAGCGCGTCGAGCTCGACCAGGTCGCGTGCGACGAGCGCGGCGACGAGGTCCTCGCGCCGGTAGGCCGCGCCGAGCCGGCTCCAGAGCACGAGGTCCGCGCTGGGCGCGATCGCGTTCGTGGGGTCGAGCTGCAGGAGGGTGGCACGTCGGACGAACCTCAGCAGGTCCGGCGGCCTGGCGGCGCCGAGCCACTGCGCGCCGACGGCGATCCGCCGCGCATCTTGCTTCGACAGCTGGTGCACCGTCACCGTGGTCACGCTAGTCGTGGGCGCTGCCTCGTGCGTCGGACCATGCCCGGGGTGGGCACGGGTCGAGCCCGGCCGCCGATGCAGGTGGTGGCGCCCGTGGGATACCCCTACCGGACACGTCGGTGATCCCCGGTGCCCGACGTCCGACACGCCGATTACCGTTGCACCCATGGCGCCATCGCTGCAGGAACGGGCGCAGGCGGCAGTCGAGAGCCTGCAGCACGTCCCCGTGCGCGCGATCGACCGGGTCTTCACCGGCTTCGGCACGCTCGCCGCCGGCTGGCTGGCGTTCCTCCTGATCTACCAGCTCGTCACCGCGGGCTGGCGCCACATCTGGGCATTCGTCCCCTTCTGGGTGCTCGTCACCTACCTGATCCTCCCGAGGATCCACTCGCTGCTGTCGCGCATCTACCTGCCCGACTACTTCATCGGCCGGACCCGCACCCGGGAGGGTGTGCTCGGCGACCCGGTGAACCTGGCGTTCCTCGGTACCCAGGAGCAGATCCACGCCGCGATGCTGCGTGCCGGGTGGCGGCGCGCGGACGAGCTCAACATCTTCACCGGCTGGCGCACGGTGGTGGCCACGCTGCGCCGCCGCTCCTACGCCGAGGCGCCCGTGAGCGCCCTGTTCCTGTTCGGCCGTCGCCAGTCCTTCACCTACCAGCAGGAGGTCGAGGGCAACCCCGCGAAGCGGCACCACGTGCGCTTCTGGGCGACGCCGGAGGGCTGGCTGCTCCCCGGCGGCCGGCGGGTCGACTGGCTCGCCGCCGGCACCTTCGACCGCGCCGTCGGGCTGTCGCTGTTCACGCTCCAGTTCACCCACCGCATCGACGCCGACGTCGACATCGAGCGCGACCACATCATCGCCACCCTGCAGGCCCCGGAGGCCGGCAACACCGGCATCACGGTGGAGGAGCTGACCAACTTCTCCTCCGGCTACCACCACCGCAACGGTGGCGGTGACCGCATCAGCACCGACGGCGACCTCCCCATCGTGAATCTCCGCCGCCTGCCGGCCCCGTCGGAGCAGATCCGCTCCGCCATCGCCGCGGAGGACGCCGAGGCCGCCTACCGTCGTCCGGTCCCGATCACCGTCGCCTTCGGCGTCCTGCTCATGCTTGTCCGCGTCGTCGTGGGAGCCTTCACGATCTCGACGGCGGTCGCCGACGACGGCGGATGGGTCGCCCGGGTCGCACCCATCCGTGCGCTGATCACCGACGGCCTGCCGCTGGAGGTCGTGGTCGTCTCGGCGCGTGTCGGACTCGTCGCGTACCTGGCCGCGTACCTCGTGCTGTCGGTGTTCGTCTACCGCGGCCGCAGCTGGGCCCGGGTCGCGGGACTGCTGCTGGGCACCACCGGCGTGCTCGTGTGGGCGTCGCTCTGGATCGGCGGATCGGCACGCACGACCGTCGCTCTCGGGCTCGTCGGCACCGCTCTGGAGATCCTCGTGATCCTGGCCCTGTCCAGCGACAGCGCCCGTGTCTACGCGGCGACCGCCGCCGCGAGGGCCGCCGACCGCGAACCCGCAGCCGAGGAGATCACGCGCTGACGGCGCGGCGTGACGCCACTGGACCACGCATCCGGGCGACGAGCGCTCAGAGCAGCAGCCCGATCACGACCGCCAGCACGGCGATCAGGCAGCCCGCCAGCACGCCGGGCAGCACCGGCTCACGCTGGTGCGCCGCGACCGGCGGCCGCTGCTGCACCGCCGGGGCAGGGTCCTCCGGGGACGGCACGCTCGGGTCGGGCTCGCGCGTCTCGGTCTCGACGGTGTCGGTCTCGGCGACACCCACGTCGGTCTCGGCGACGTCCGCGTCGGTCTCGGCGACATCCGTGACGGCGTCGTCGGCCACGGTGTCGGGAGCGTCGTCGGCCGACGCCACGTCGCCCGGCTCGCCCTCGGGAGCACCCTCCGCAGCGACGTCGTCGGCGGGCCGGACCATGAGGGCGGCGAGCTCGGGGAGGCTTTCGTGCAAGGCCTCGGTGGCCAGCGGGGACAAGTCGATGCCGTCGAGGACGGCGCCGACCATCTCGGGATCCGAGGTGGTGTCGGCCGCGTCGTCGTCGACGACATCCGCGACGACGACCGTCACGTTGTCCCGGGTACCGAACCGGAGGGCGGCGTCGATGAGCGACTCGGCCGCCTCGTCACGGTCGGGGAGCGCGAGCAGCTCACCGATCTCCTCGGGCGGGAGATAGTCGGACAGGCCGTCGCTGCACAGCAGCAGCCGGTCGCCCGGCTCGATCTCCAGCGAGATCACGTCGAGATCCGGGCCGCCGGGCTGGTCGTCGAGCGAGCGCAGCAGCATCGCGCGGTAGGGGTGCGTCCGGGCCTTCTCCGGCGTGAGCTGACCGGTGTCGACGAGGCGCTGCACGTGGGTGTGGTCCGTCGTCACCTGGTACAGCGAGGACCCCCGCAGGGCGTATACCCGCGAGTCGCCGATGTGGCCCACGGTGACGCTCTCGCCGTGGCTGACCACGGCGAGCAGGGTGGTGCCCATCGACTCCAGCATCGGATCGGCGTCGGACATCTGGTGCAGCGTCGAGCGTGTCGACCGGCCGGCGAGCGTGAGGCGATGGGGGACGTCGTCGACGTCGTCCCCGGCCCCGTTCTCGCCGAGCTGCGCGAACACGCGGGTGGCGACCGTCGAGGCGACCTCACCGGCGGCGTGCCCGCCCATGCCATCGGCGAGCACGAGCAGACGGGGGGAGGCGAGCGCGGAGTCCTCGTTGTTGGTGCGCACCGTACCCAGGTCGGTGCGCACGGAGAAACGGAAGGTCACCTCCATCTCACGCGCCTTCCGACCTCGAGTGGACCCTGACGGCTGCTGCCGGCCCCGCACTCACGATAGTGCCGTATCGGCCCCATCTCAGACAGCGTTCTGCTTCTGGAGATACCGCAGCGCCACCCATCCGATCGGGACGCGCAGGTAGAGCGTGAGCACGCGGTAGATCAGCACCGTGGGAAGCGCGGCGGCGGTCTCGATCCCGGCCGTGCGCAGCCCGGTCGTCAGCGCCGTCTCGACGCCACCCATGCCGCCTGGTGTCGGGACCGCCGACCCGATCGCGGTGCCGGTGAGGAAGATGACGGCGAGCGTCGTCAACGGCAGCGACTGCCCGAACGCGGCGAGGGTGGCGGCGAACGCGGCGAGGAATCCCGCCGTCATGATGACGTTGCCGGCGATGCCGAGCAGCAGCCGGCCCGGCTGACCGAGCACCCAGACCAACCGGGGCATGACCTGCTGGATGACCGGCTTCACCTTGCCGAGCACCCACCGCCGCAGCCGGGGGATCGCGAACAGCACACCGATGATCACGAGTGCGATCAGCAGGATGACGCCGATCGTCCCGGACGGCAGCGACGCGAGCGCGCCCTGGCTCCCGGTCAGCAGGGCGATCGCGACGAGCAGCACCACCGTGGTGACGAACTGCGAGACCTGCAGCAGCGCCACGGTCGCGACCGCCATCGGTGTGTCCACACCGCGCTTCTGCATGAACCGCAGGTTGAGCGCGGCCGGCCCGACACCCGCCGGAGCCACGATCCCGACCACCGACGCCGCGACCTGCACGAGGGTCGTGCGCCACAGGCCGAGCTTCTCGGGCGAGAACGCGACCAGTCCCAGCGCCGAGCCGACGTACGTGAGCAGGCCGAACACGAAGGCGAGGACCAGCCATCCGGGTGAGGCGTTCGCGGCGTAGCCGAGGATCTCGCGGAAGTTGACGGCGGTGAGCAGCACCCACACGGCGCCGATCGCCACGACGAACGTGATGACCGTGCGCGGCTGGAAGCGGGTGAGCTGAAAGGCCTGCACCTGGTCCTGGGACTCGGGCAGGTACTCGACCAGCAGGCTCCGGACGTCGCGCATGACGGTCTTGTCCTTGCGCGCCTCGGCCTGCGTCTCGGGAGGCAGCGCGACGGACTGGAGCAGCGGAGCGAGGGCGGCGAGCTCCTCGGCGGTGAGGGTGCGGGCGGCGGCCTCGCAGGCGCGCTTCGCGCCGACACGCACCGCGAACACCATGAGGAGCTGGATCTGGTCGATCCGTCGCGAGATGGTCGACGACGCGATGTCGCCCTGCTCCCATCCGCTGAGGTACACCGTCCCCGCCTCCGGACCCTCGCCCACCAGCAGCACCGTCTCGGCCGACAGGTTGCGGTGGGACAGCCCGGCGACGTGCGCGCGACCGAGCTGCGTCCAGGCGCTGTCCATGACGTCGTCGGTGACGTGCTCGACCGTGTAGTCGGCGAGGTTCCGGGCGCCGTCGACGTGCTCGCCCAGCAGCAGGATCGACTCGTCCGAGCGGGCGATCCCGCGCAGGTGCGGCGTGTTCACGCCGGCCGACTCGGCGGCGTAGGCCATGAGAACCGCGCGATCGGCAGCCTGGCGCAGGGAGACGGCGTTGCGGCGTCCGAAGCCCCGCAGCCGGATCGCCGACCACAGCCAGGACAGCAGGCCGATCACCTGCCGGTCGCGGTCCAGGACGACGGCGTCCCACCGGTGTCCCTCGGCGTCGAGAACGGCGTAGACGCGGTTGAGTCCTTCGCGCTCGATCGCGACGGTCGCCGACTCGGGCAGGCCGGCCGCGATGCCGCGGAACGCGGTGTCGGTCATCGGTTCGGCCGGGTCGCCGCCGTCCGGTTCCGCGGGGTCGATCATCGTGTCGATGCCGTGCAGGGGTGTCGCCTCGTCGGGCGGCAGGGGATCGCTCGCCGCCTCGGCGAGCACACGCTCCCGTGTGCTGTAGCCGATCGAGGACGGCGTCGTCACCGTCTCCACGCGCATGTGCTCGACGTCGCCGGTGCCCGCCATCCGCACGACGCTCACGGGGTCGACACCGGCGCGGCGCACCGCCGCGACGAGGGCGTCGCCGTGCGCCCGCTCGGAGAGCACGCCGGACAGGTAACGCATCCCGAGCCCCACCGCACGCCCGATGAGCACCGAGACGAGAGCTCCGACGATCGTCGACGTGCCCGTGATGACGGCGACGACGAGCACGATCCAGAGCAGGTTCCACGACACGGTGACGACGCGGCTCCGGTCCCGCGTGCCGGTGGCGGTCAGCAGCCCGGAGAGCGCGGCGACCGTCGGGGTGACCGTCACGGCCCAGTGGCCGACGCCGTCGAGGTCGACCTGCCACACCCGCAGCGAGTCGCGCAGGACCTCCGGCGCGAGCTCGTAGATCAGCCAGCCCGCCAGCAGTGCGAGCAGCGCGGCGACGACCGCGGCGGCGAGAGCCTCGATCACCGCCCGCGGGTTGCGTCGGATCAGCCGCTCGACGATGACGACGACCGGGAGGATGAGCGTGAGCCACCCCTCGATCACGTTGATCGGCAGCAGCAGGATGCCGCTGACGAGCTCGATGACCCCCTGCAGCGGTGATGCCTCGATGTCCTCGATCACACCGGTGGTGGTCCGGACCGCGTAGACGCCGAGCGTCAGGACGGCGGCGATCCCGACGATCGAGACGAGCATGAGGACCAGGTCGGCGGGTCGCCGGACCCGGCGCAGTGGGATGTCGACGATCCGCACGGGGTGCGTCGCGGCAGCGGGGACGACCCTCGCCACCTGCTCTTCCCCAGCCGACATGCGCCCGATAGTAGGTCGCGCGCGTCCGCGGACGCGTCAGCCGCTCGGAGGGTCGGAGGGGCGCCGACCTCCTCCCACAGGCTGACCGGGTGTCGGTGGCAGCAACCGGTCGACCGCGGCGGCGATGGCGAACAGCACCCCGAACAGCACCGTGATCCCTGCGCACGTGAGCAGGACCGGCCCGTACCCGCCGGGTTCGGGGTCGAGGCAGGGGTACGGGTAGAAGCCCGTCGCCTCGCCGACGACGAGGGTCGCGATCGTCCAGAGCATCGGCCAGACGAGCGCGAGGGCCGCCGTCCGAAGGTCGATCCGCGGCCTCGGCCCGACGAGGAGCCACCCCACCACGCACAGCAGCGGCACGACGATGTGGAGCGACGTGTCGGCCGCGGCGGACGCGCCGGTCAGGTCGAGGAGCGGCCGCAGCAGGAACCAGTGCACCAGCCCGGTGACGGCGATCCCGACGACGGCGTCCAGCCGGATGACCTTGAAGAGGCGGCCGGTGCGGGCCGGGTCCGCGACGAGCATCCCCGAGACGATCGCCACGAGCAGGTTCGACTGGATCGTGAAGTAGCTGACGAGCCGGAACAGCCGCAGCCCGAGCGGGGGCACGTCCGTCTCGTCGAGCACCGCGCTGCCGTCGACGACCAGCACGGTCTGGAGCACGAGGGCGGCGATGGCGACCACGAACGTGATGCCGTGCACGACGCGCGCGAATCGCATGCGGAAACGGTAGTGGTGCGGACGTCCGGGTGGGGGTGGGCGGACCTGTCGATCTGCGCGGTGCCCGCGCGTCATCGAGGTGACGGCCACCGCACCGCGGGCCAAGATGAGGGCGAGTCCGGAGGAGGATCAGCGATGAAGTACGTGGCGCTCTTGGTGGGGTACAACGACCCCGAGCGGGACTGGGCGAGTCTTCCCGAGGACGAGCAGACGGCCGAGATGCATCGGCACGGTGCGTTCGGCGAGGCCGTGACGGCGCGCGACGGCTGCGCGATCCTCGGCGGGGAGGCACTCACGGGCGGTGACAGCGCCACCGTTCTTCGGCAGACCGACGGCGAGCTCGCGCTGACCGACGGTCCGTTCAGCGAGGCCACCGAGGCGATCGGCGGGTTCTACGTCCTCGAGGCCCCGGACCTCGACGTGGCGGTCGAGCTCCTCGCGATCCTGTCCGACTACGTGATCGAGATCCGTCCGGTCGACGAGTCCGTGGGCTGAAGGGGCCGCGGCCGATGACGCAGCGGGCGGATGTCGCCGTCGAGGAGGCGTACCGGGACCACTGGGGTCGCCTCCTGGCGCTCCTGGTCGGGCGCTTCCGTGACGTCGACCTCGCCGAGGACGCGCTCGCCGACGCGTTCGAGTCGGCGGCGCGGACCTGGCCGGTCGACGGCGTCCCGAGCAACCCACCGGCGTGGCTGATGACGGCGGCACGACGGCGAGCGCTCGACCGGATCCGCAGCGCTGACACCGCCCAGCGCAAGCTCCCGCTGCTCGCCGTCGACCACCTGATCCAGACCGAGCGGGCGCAGACGCAGGAGGTGATGGACATGCTCGACGACGACATCGGTGACGACGAGCTGAAGCTGCTGTTCCTCGCCTGCCACCCGGCGCTGGCGCCGCAGTCCCAGGCGGCGCTCGCGCTCCGTCTCGTGCTCGGCGTGCCGACGCCGGAGATCGCGCGGCTGTTCCTGCTCCCCGAGCCGACCATGGCGGCCCGGATCACCCGCGCGAAGAAGAAGATCGCCACGGCGGGGCTCCCGTTCGCGATGCCGGGACCGGAGGCGATGCAGGCCCGGGTCGACGTCGTGGTGCAGACCATCTACCTGTGCTTCACCGCGGGGTACGCGCCCGGGTTCGGCGACGCCGTCGTGCGAGCCGACCTGGCCGGCGAGGCGATCCGCCTCGCGCGGCTCCTGCTGACGCTGCTGGCCACGCGCGGTCCGGTGCCGGCGGGTGTGGTGGCGCTGCTGGCGCTCATGCTCCTGCAGCACGCCCGGCGTGACGCCCGCACCGGCGACGACGGCACGATCGTGCTGCTCGCCGACCAGGACCGGATGCGCTGGCACCACGACGAGATCGAGGAGGGGCTCGCTCTGCTCGCCCAGCTCCGGCCCACGGTCGGTCGCGCCGAGGAGCTCCGGCTGCAGGCCCGGATCGCCTCTCGGCACGCGGTGGCCGTGCACGTCGACGACACGGACTGGCCGGCGATCGCCTCCGACTACCTGGCGCTGGAACGCCTCAGCGGGTCACCGGTCGTGCGGCTGAACCGGGCGGTCGCCGTCGCCGAGGCCGACGGCCCGCGTGCGGGTCTCGCCCTGCTCGACGGCCTCGACGACCAGCTGCCGCTCTCCCACCGACTCCCCGCCGTGCGCGGCGAGCTCCTGGCTCGCGCCGGCGAGGTCGCGGCCGCACGGGAGCAGCTGGCCCTCGCCGTCGACCGCTGCCACCACGACGCCGAGCTCACCCACCTCCGCGCCCGCCTCGCCGACTTGTCTGCCTCCTGAAACACATCGGGGGTCAGTAGGTGATCTGGGCCGGGGTGAGGTGGGGGAGCCAGTTGATGGCGTGGGCGCTCACGTGCGGGACGGCGGGGTCGGGGTAGTCGGCGAAGAGGCTGATCGCCGTGTTGTTCTTGCGGACCCACCCGGTCATCTCGCCGATGCCCAGCAGCGCACGGAACAGGTGCTGGAAGAACGCGCCGTGGGTGACGACGGCGACGACGTCGTCGTCGGAGTGCTGCTCGCGCAACCCCGCGACGAGGCGGCGGGCGCGTTCGGCGGCCACCGTGTCGCCGTCGTCGACCGGCCCGGCGAACCATCCGTCGTCGGTGGCCGACGGCGGGAGGACCAGTCGGGTGGTCAGCCCACGGAGCTCCGTGGCCGGGGCACCCGGGTGGAGGGTGCGGACGCCGTCGTCGGCCTCGATGAACGTGCCGCCGAGCTCGTGGGCGTCGACATGCCCGTGCAGCGGCAGATCCAGGGCGTCGGCGAGCGGGGCCGCCGTCTGGATCGCCCGGCTCATCAGGCTCGCGTGGATCTGCGTGATCGACCACGGCAGACCGCCGTCCGCGACGAAGGCGGCGAGCCGCTCCGCCTGGGTGCGACCCAGATCGGTGAGCGGGGAGTCGTGGTGGCGGCCGACGGACTCGCCGGTCTCCTCCCAGAGCAGGTTGTTGGTGGACTGGCCGTGACGGATGATGACGAAGCGCACGTCACCTTCCTACCGCGAACCGGTGACGGCCCGTCGATCTGCCCGTCGCCGTCAGCCCACCCCGAGCGCCTCGAGCCACGCCTCGGGCAGGTACGCGTACCCGACGAACGCGGCCACGTCGATGAAGGTGTGCGCGAGGACCAGCGGCATCACCCGCCGTCGACCCCAGGGCGAGAGGTAGAACGCCATGAACACCAGCCCCATCGCCATGTTGGCGAAGAACGGACCCCAGCCCTGGTAGAGGTGGTACGACCCGCGGACCACGCAGGAGAGCAGCACGATCGCCCACGTCCGCCAGCGCAGCTCCTCGAGCCGGGCGGTGAGGTAGCCGACGACGATCACCTCCTCGACCAGCCCGTTCTTCAGCGCGGCGAGGATGAGGACCGGGACCGTCCACCAGTAGCTGTCGAGGTTCGACGCCTGCACCTGGACCGTGATGCCCGCGGCGCGGCCGAGCAGGTAGACGCCCAGGCCCGGGATGCCGATCGCGGCACCGAGCGCGAGGCCCCAGAGCACGTCCGCGACCGGGCGCGCGCCGTCGAGCCCGATGCGCCGCAGGGCGTTCTTCCCGCCGTCGGACAGGAGGTAGAGCGCGAGTGCGACCGGGACGAGCGCGAACCCGACCGACAGCACCTGGTACGTCAGGTCGAACAGCGGCCTCTCGGCCTGCGGCGTGTTGATCGACGCCGACTGGTCGCCCAGCGGCCCGCGGGTGAGCCGGTCGATGATGTTGACGACCGCGTAGACCCCCGACCGCCCGAGCGAGAGGCCGAGCACGATCCAGATCTCGACACCGAGACGACGACGGCGCACCGGGTCGAGGGGAACCTCGGCTCCCGAGGGTGCGTACGCCATGGCGGAGTTATAGCGCAGCACGCTGGGCGAGGACGCGGCGAACGCGAGCGGCGACCGGTACGGCCGAACCCGTGGGCGGCCCGTGCGCTCAGGTCGGGGTGACGTCGCGCCAGAAGCAGCGGGCGGCCGCGAGACGCTCGGGGTCGTAGTCGCGCCACTTGGCCGCGGGGAGCTCGGACTGACCGACCTCACGGAACCCTCGACGGGCGAAGAACTGCGCGGCGTCGTCGGACACGGTCACCGCGAACACCGCGCGCAGCCCGAGGGCGCCGGCGCGGGCGACCAGGCCGTCGAGCAGCAGCGGGCCCGCTCCCGCCCCCGAGAACTCGCTCACCGTGATCAGTCCGGACACCTCGCCGACACCCTCGCCCGCGTAGCGCTCGGTCTCGAGGCCGACCACCCCGGCGAGATGACCGGTGCGCACCACCCTCGCCCCGAGCCCCCCGGCCGCCATCCGCGCGATCTCCGCGCGATCGCGCGGCTTCAGGACGCCGTCGGCGACACCCTGGGCGACGAGCGCCTCGACCGCCGGGAGGTCGTCGACCCGCAGCTCGGCGAGCGCCACGTACCCGCCGAGCGTGATGAGCGTGCCGGCGCCGTCGAACGTGAACAGCTCGCGCTCGAGGTCCTCGGCGCGGCAGAGGTTGACGCTGAAGGCTCCGCCGCGCAGCGCCGACTCCGCCGCCGGCAGCAGGTTCCCGATGCCGCGTCCGGTGAGCTCGGTGAGCAGCTCCCTGCGGTACAGCTCCAGCTCGGCGAACGAGCGCGGCGGATCGCCCCAGCCACCGCCGGGGTCGGTGAGTACGACCTTCGACGCGCGCAGCCCGGCGGCGAGGAAGCCCGCCGTCTCGGCCACGCCGTCGGGGCTCGCCACCACGATGACGAGATGACGGTCCGCGACCGTCACCCACAGCCCTGCCATCCCGGAGTCCTCCCACACCGTGGGGGACCCGACAACGGCGGCCGGTCGCGGCAGCGCCGCGCTCACCCGGTCCGCGTCGTCCTGCTCGTCGACGACCAGGACGATGCGTGTGTCGCCCGGCCCGAACCCGGCGACGGCGCGCGCGACGGCGTCGACGGCCTCCTCGGTGAGGTGCGGCAGCGACACCACGATCGTGATGCCGCGGAACTCCTCGACGAAGAAGGCGCGCTCGGCGTCGGGGATCGCGGCCGGCTCGCGCTCGCGCGGCAGGGCCGGCCGGTGCCGGACCGGCCGGGGTGTGGGAGGGATCGGCGCCGCCATCAGGGCTCAGTGTGGCGCAGACGCGGAACGATCGACGGTCTCAACCCTCGTGTGGTCGCGGATCGGGCCGCCACAGCCGTTGAGTCCCTCGATCGTTCCGGAGGCCGCGCGTCAGTCGTGGCTGTCGGCGCGCTGCTCGGCCTGGCCACGGTCCTCGTGGTGCAGCGACACCGCGCTGACGCGGCACGGCCCGTACGCGAGGTCGACGGCGACCCTCAGGCGGGCCACCCGTGTCGGCGGGATACGCAGGATCCTCTTGTACCCGATCGTCGTGCCCGCCGCGAGCGGCGACCACGTGCCCGAGCCGTCGTCGACGTGCACCCGGAACGCGGCGATCTGCTGACCCTGCTCGATGTCCTCCGACAGGGACACGAGATCGGCGGTGACCGGCTCCGGCGGGGTGATGACGACCGCGCCCTCCTCGGCGGCGACCGAGGCGCCGTCCAGCAGGTCCGTGCCGAGCACCCGCTCGCGGATCGCGGCGAACCCGCGCAACGACGCGACGTCGGCGGACGAGAACAGGCCGTGGGGATCGGGCGGGATGTTGAGCAGCAGCTTGCTGTTGCGGCCGACCGAGGTGAGGTAGAGGTCGAACAGGTTCGTGGCGCTGCGGACGCGATCGTTCTCGTGCTCGTGCCAGAACCAGCCCGGGCGGATGGAGACGTCGGTCTCGGTGGGGCGCCACACGGTGCCCTCGGGGTCGCCGGTCTGCAGGGAGTCGGTGGTCCAGGGGTCCGAGCGGCCCGGGGCCGGCACCCGCGCCGGGTCCACCGTGGACCACGTGGTCGCCCCCGCGACGCCGTCCTCGTTCCCGACCCAGCGCACGTCGGGACCGGCGTCGGAGAAGATGACGGCGTTCGGCTGCAGCTCCCTCACCGTGCCCCAGATCCGCTCCCAGTCGTAGCGCTGCGCACCCCGGTCGTTGACCCCGACGGCGCCGTCGAACCACACCTCGGCGAGGTCGCCGTAGCCGGTGAGGAGCTCGGTGAGCTGGGCGATCAGCTGGTCGTCGTAGGGCCGGCCGGTGCCGTAGAGCGGCGAGTTCCGGTCCCACGGCGAGCAGTACAGCCCGAGCCGGATGCCCTCGGCGGCGCAGGCCTCGGCGGTCTCGCGGACGACGTCGCCGCGGCCGCCCCGCCAGCCGGAGGCCGCGATGCTGTGGGTCGTGGTCGACGTCGGCCACAGGCAGAAGCCGTCGTGGTGCTTGGCGGTGAGGATCAGCGTCCCGAACCCGCCCTCGCGAGCGGTCCGCGCCCACTGCCGGGCGTCGAGGTCGACCGGGTCGAAGATCGCCGGGTCCTCGCTGCCGTCGCCCCACTCGCGGTCGGTGAAGGTGTTGACGGTGAGGTGGACGAACAGCGCCATCTCCTCGCGCTGCCACGCGAGCTGGGCGGGGGCGGGTCGTGGTGCCGCGACGAGCCGGTCGACGACGGCGGCCGGTGTCGGTCCGGTGGTGATGTCCATGTCCTCAGCGCTCCCCGACGGCGACCACGATCTCGGTGTCGTACTGCTGCGAGGACTCCATGAGCCCTCGGTACCAGGTCAGCAACCGGCGGCGGGGGTCGCCGGGGATCGCGATGGGTCGGTACGCGGGCCGCTCGGATCCCGACGTGACCGGTGTCCACCGCCAGGTCGTCCCGCCGTCGGCCGTGACGCCGTGGTGGATCTCGTGGACGCCGAGATCGGAGCCGTCGCGCGGGTCGACCGGGCTCGAGACGTAGAGGGCGTCGAGGTCGTCCGGGTCGATGCTCGCGAGACCGGTGTAGTCGGTCTCGTGCGCGAGCAGCTGCGGGCCGAGATCGGCGACCCTGCGCACCTGCCAGGTGCCACCCGGCGCGAGCTCGGCGCGCAGCAGCGCGTGCGGGAGCGGGTCGGAGCAGCGGAACGGCAGGTCGAGGCCCTGGGTGTCGTCGACGCGTGCCGTGAACAGCACGACCACGCGGCCGTCGGCGCCGCGGCGGATGTCGGTGGTCCAGCAGTGCGTCATCACCTGCCCGTCGACCTCGGTGCCGTTCGCGAACACCCGCGTGAGGTCCTCGGCGCGGGGAGTGGCGTCGTCGAGGCCGCGGCCGAGCTCACCGACCGCGGTGCCGTCGCTGCGCCGGAGGTGGCCGTCGGCGAGGTAGCCGTGCCAGATCGACGTCGGGAAGTCGCGGGGGTGGTGCTCGGTGATGACGAGATCGATGCGGTCGTCGGTGCGTGGCGCCGCACCGAGGTGGGTCCCGGAGGCGTAGCGCGCGTACCCGTTGACGTACCCGACCTTCTCCCGGCTCAGCAGCCGGCCGCCGAAGGCCCAGCTGTCGCCGTCGTCGTCGGAGACGAGGTAGCAGGGGTCGTCGTTGACCGCACGGACGAAGCAGTAGAGGCGGCCGTCGAGCTGGTGCACGTTCTGGTACGTGACGCCGCGACCGGGAGCGCGGCCGGTGAACTCGCTGCCGAAGTGCGGCGTCCAACGGTAGGAGCGCTCGGGCCCCCAGCTCGTGGGGTCGCCCGGCTCGCTGATCCGCCAGAACGTGTCCTCGTCGGACTTGTGACGGCTGTAGACGGCGAGCCATCGGCCGTCCCGACGCCGCCAGAGCGCGGGGTTGTCGTGGTCGTCGTGCTCGAACCCGGCGTGGAGCACGGCCTCGCTGCCGCTCACCTCCGGCGCCTCGAGGTCCACCACGGTGACGCCGACATCACCCGACCTTCTCGCGCCGTCCGCCCCGAGCGGGGAGGAGACGTAGCCGATCACCGCCGTGGCGGTCTCCGGGTCGACGAGCGCACGCTCGTCCTGGAACCAGCACCAGCCACCGTTGGCGTTGACGACGCCCACCTTGTCGAACACGCCGTCGACCCTTCCACGGATCGCTTCGATCCGACAGGCCGGTCTCGCGTGCCGAACCGTCCGCGCAGCAGGGGTGGTGTCACCACTCCGCGTGGGAGCCGTCGGGCATGCGCCACAACGGGGAGCGCCAGGCGTGACCCTTCCGATCCGCCTCGCGGACGGCGTTCTCGTCGACCTCGATGCCGAGACCGGGCGCTGTGGGGCGCTGCACGTACCCATCGGTGAAGGTGAACACGGAACGGTCGACGAGGTAGTCGAGCAGGTCGTTGTCGACGTTGTAGTGGATCCCGAGGCTCTGCTCCTGGATGAGGAAGTTCGGGGTCGCGAAGTCGACCTGCAGGCACGAGGCGAGCGCGATCGGCCCGAGCGGGCAGTGCGGGGCGAGCAGTGCGCCGAACGTCTCGCCGAGGGCCGCGATCCGGCGCACCTCGGAGATCCCGCCCGCGTGCGAGAGGTCAGGCTGCAGCACCGTGACGCCCTGCTGGAGCACCGGCATGAACTCCTGGCGCGAGTACAACCGCTCGCCCGTGGCGATCGGGGTCGTGGTGCGCTCGACCAGCCCGGCGAGCAGGTGCGACTGCTCCGGCACCAGCGGTTCCTCGACGAACAGCGGCCGGTGCGGTTCCAGGGCCTCGATGAACAGCGGCGCGCTGGGGCGGGTGACGCGGCCGTGGAAGTCGACGGCGAAGTCCCGCCCCGGCCCGAGCGCTGCGCGCGCGGCGGCCGCGCGACCGGCCACCTCGTCGATCTCGGCCGCGGTGACGATCGGCGAGAGGATGCCGCCCGCGTTCATCTTGATCGCCGTGAGGCCGGCCTCGACCTGAGCGGCCGCCTGCTCGGCGATCTCCGCCGGGTCGTCGCCGCCGATCCAGCCGTAGATGCGGACCTTCTCGCGCACGGGGCCGCCGAGGAGCTCGTGCACCGGTGCGCCGCGCACCTTGCCGGCGATGTCCCACAACGCCTGGTCGAGACCGGAGACGGCGCTCGCCAGGATGATGCCGCCGCGGTAGAAGGTGGAGCGCGTCATGCGCTGCCAGTGATCCTCGATCCGCAGCGGGTCCTCGCCGATGAGCAGCTCGCCGAGCTGGTGCACCACGGCACGCACGGCCTCCGCGCTGCCCTCCGCGACGGGCTCGCCCCAGCCGACCACGCCGTCATCGGTCTCGACACGGCAGAAGAGCCAGCGCGGCGGCACGAGGAACGTCTCGATGCGGGCGATCTTCACGATTCTCCTCCAGCGGAACGAATAGTCTGACTATAGTCGGGGCATGTCCGTCGACGTCGTCACCCTCGGCGAGGTGATGGCGCTCATGCTCGCTCCGGACGGCGTCCCGCTCGAGGCTGCGACCTCCTACGACGCCGGGTACGCCGGGGCGGAGTCCAACGTCGCCGTGGGGCTGGCGCGGCTCGGGCACACGGTGGCACTGGTGAGCCGGGTCGGCGACGACGCGCTCGGCCACCGCATCCTGCGCGAGCTGCGGGGCGAGGGTGTGGACGTCGACGCCGTGACCACCCACCCCGACCGGCCGACCGGCCTGCTGCTCCGCGACACCCTCGCGACCGGTGTGTCGGTCGCGTACCTGCGCGGGGACAGCGCCGCCCGGACCATGCACCGGGACGATCTGCCGGAGGCGACGATCGCCACCGCGCGGCTGCTTCACGTCACCGGGATCACCGCCGCGATCGCGGGGACCGACGTGGTGCGAGCCGCGATCGCCCTCGCGC
>JBMDXU010000286.1:0-6206 GCA_048594485.1 Pseudactinotalea sp.
CCGCGGTCGGGGATGGTGCCGCCGCTGGTGGCGGCGAGCCGGAGCGCTCCCGGCCGCCCGCTGATGACGTCGGCCACGCGGTCCCACACGATGCGCGGGCGGAGCTCGGCGAAGTCCTCGCTCGGGTACCGCCCGGCGAGCATGTCGAGCACCGCGTCCACGACAGCGTCGCTCACCTGGGCGAACGGGCTCGCCCGCCGGACGAGCGCTCGGAGCTCGGGGACCGACCACTCGGCCACCGCCACCATCGCGACGATCTGCTGGGCGAGCACGTCGAGAGGGTTCGCGGGGATGCGCACGGCCTCGATGTGGCCCTCGCGCGCGCGGACCGACGACGTCGCCGCAGCCAGCAGGTCGCCTCGATGGGTGGGGAGCACGACACCGTGCGACGTCGCTCCCACCTGGTGGCCTGCGCGTCCGATGCGCTGCAGCGCGCTCGCCACGGACGGCGGCGAGCCCACCTGCACGCCCAGGTCGACGGCGCCCATGTCGATGCCGAGCTCCAACGAGCTGGTCGCTACCACCGAGGGGAGCACACCCGACTTGAGGGCGGTCTCGATGCTGGTGCGCTCCTCCCGGCTCATGGACCCGTGGTGCGCGCGCGCGATCACCGCCTCGGCGGGCACCGCCAGCCCGGCACCCGACTGCGCCGTCACCGTGGCCGGCCACGCCGTCCCGTGGTCGCGGAAGGAGTCGGCTTCCGCGCCCTCGTCGGAGTCGCCACCGGCGGCTTCGGCGAGCCTGGCTGCCTGGACCTCGTTGATCCTCGCGGTGAGGCGCTCCGCGCCGCGGCGGGAGTTCGTGAACACGATCGTCGAGCGGTGCGCCGTGATGAGGTCGACCACGCGGTCGGTGACGTGGGGCCAGATCGAGCCTGCCGCCGGTTGGCTGGGTACGAGCGGCCCGGCCGCGGAACCGGTCAGGTCCGGGCCGTCGTCGGGCGCCGGGGCACCCGGGATGTCGGTGAGATCGGGGACCGGCACGACGACGTCGATCCGCAGGTCCTTGCTCGACGGCGGCTGCACGATCCGGGTGGTCCGGCCGCCGTCGGACAGCGCACGGGTCCCGGACAGGAAGGTCGCGACGGTCTCGACGGGGCGGACCGTCGCCGACAGGCCGATCCGCTGGGCCGGACGATCGAGCATGTCGTCCAGCCGCTCCAGCGACACCGCGAGGTGAGCACCGCGCTTGGTGCCCGCGAGCGCGTGGATCTCGTCGACGATGACGGTCTCGACGCCGGCCAGCCCCGCCCGCGCAGCCGAGGTCAGCACGAGGAACAGCGACTCCGGGGTGGTGATGAGGATGTCGGGCGGCTTGGTCGCGAAGGTGCGGCGCTCGTTCGCGGGTGTGTCGCCGGTGCGGACGCCGACACGCACATCCGCCACCGGGACCCCGGCCGCGACCGCGGCCGCGCCGATCCCGACCAGGGGTGACCGCAGGTTGCGCTCGACATCGGCGGCGAGAGCCTTGAGCGGTGAGACGTACAGCACCCGACAGCGCCGGGCAGGATCCTCCGGCGTCGGCTCGGCGAGCAGGCGGTCGACGGCGGCGAGGAACGCCGCGAGCGTCTTGCCCGAGCCGGTCGGGGCGACCACGAGCGCGTGCTCGCCGGAACCGATGGCATCCCACGCCCCGGACTGCGCCGACGTCGGGCCGTCGAACGCGCCGGTGAACCACGAGCGTGTGGGCGCACTGAACCGGCTCAGCGCCTCCGCGGCGCTGTGCCCATCCGGTCGACCCGGCTTGCCCGGCTCACCCGGTCCAGTCCTGCTGCCCACGCCGTCATCGTGCCACCGCCCACCGACACCGCCCGATCCTCGTTGTCCGAGCCGGCACGTAGGGTTGCCCGCGTGAAGCACTCCGAGCTCCAGGCTGCGATGGAGGCGGCGTTCGGGTCACGGGCGTCGTCGGTCTCGGCTGACCTCGTCATCGCCGCGCTGGGGCATCGGACACCGGATCAGGCGCTCGCCGAGGGCGAGCCGCCGGGTGTCGTGTGGGCCGCCGTCTGCGAGGTGCAAGAACTTCCCGAGGACCTGCGGTGGCATCACCGGCGGCTCCCCGAGCGCCGTCGCTGATCGCGCACCACCTCGGCAGCGGTGGGTCGTTCTCCCCGCGGAACCCGGTGTCGGCGAGTGGCACCCGCCGCTCATGACCGGCATGATGCGGGGCATCGTCCGACGCCGAGGGGACCCCGTGTCGTATCCACCCAACCAGCCGTTCATGCGCAACGACCCCGAGGGCGGCGACCAGTCGCAGCCCTGGGGCAGCGCGCCGGGGCAGTCGGACGCACCTGAGTCCGCGGGTGCGCAACCGTGGCAGCCCACCCAGCCGATGCCGTCCAGCGAGTGGCAGCAGCCCGCCGGGACGTGGCAGCCGCAGCAGCCGGGCGCTGTGCCGCCGTCGCCCTACGGCGCGCAGCCGGGGTGGCAGCCGGGCCAGCCGCCGCCGGGTGCCTGGGGCGCACCGCCCCCCGCGAACAAGTCTCGGGTCGGCCTCGTCATCGGCGCCGTCGCCGCGTCGCTCGTGGTGATCATCGTCGTCGCCGTGATCCTCGTCGGTCGGTCGGCGGCGCGCGAGCAGGAGGCCGAGGAGCAGGCGAGCCAAGCGAGGATCGACGGCGTGACCGCGGCCGTGCAGGGTGCCTTCGACGCGATCGTGGCCGGGGACGCGGCGACGGCGCTGACGTTCGTCGAGGCCGACGGCGACACCACGTTCCTGACCGATGACGTGCTCGCGGTCTCGAACGAGATCGCCCCCATCTCCGAGGTCGTCGTGACGCCGCCGTCCAGCGTCGACGAGTATTACGCCTCGGTCGACGTCGACGTCAGCTTCATGCTGGGCGACGAGCAGGTCGGCCAGACCTACACGGTCAACGACTTCGACGACGACGGCACCTGGCTGATCTCCGATCTCGTCGGTCACGGCTACTACTTCGACAGCTCCGACGGTCTCGAGGTCGCGCTCAACGGCGTCCCCGTGACGACGGAGGACTTCCTGCTCTTCCCGGGGTCCTACCGATTCACGACGGCGTCGGAGTACTTCACCCTCGGCGACGACGCGGCTTTCACCGTCACCGACCCCTTCATGGTCGACATCCCCCTGCTCGAGCCCGAGCTCACCGACGAGGGACTGGCGGCCTTCCAGGACGCCGTGCAGACCGCCGTCGACGGCTGCGTGTCCTCGAAGGACCTCGAGACCGGCTGCGGGCTCAGCCTTCCCGCCAAGCTCGACGACGGCACCAAGCTCAAGGACGGCACAGTCAAGCGGACGCTCAGCTCCGATGCCGTCCGCGCACTCGAGGATCTCGAGGTCACCTACCTGAACGGCAGCGTCGTGGTCGGCGACTACATCGGGGCGGTCGATGTCGAGGTCGGGTGCACCGCGGACGGTCAGAGCGGGACCTGCGAGATCTTCTTCGCGCCGTCGCTGGGGGCGCCCTCGGTCGACATGACCGACCCCGATCTCGAGGTGCTCTGGGACTGACCCGTCGACCGCGCCGGGCGCGGCCCTAGGCTGGTCGCATGGCGATCCTTCACAAGGCCACCCTCACCCCGACCAAGGTCGAGCTCGTCGCCGCGTGGCTCCCTGGGCAGGACTGGTTCGACGGCGAGGTGTCGGCGGTCCGACCGGTCGCGACGTTCCGGCTCGACGACCCCGACGGCGAGGTCGGCATCGAGGTGATGCTGATCGATGCCGGTGACGGTCGCCTGTGGCTCACCCCGATGACGTACCGTGCCGAGCCGCTCGAGGGTGGCGCCGCCCATCTCGTCGGCACCATGGAGCACTCGGTCCTCGGCACCCGGTACGTCTACGACGCCGTCGGTGACCCGGTGTTCCAGGCCGTCGTGCGCGACACGATCATCGGCGGCGGACGCGAGGCAGACCTGGTCCGCCATCTCGGCGACGGCACCACGGAGCCGGTCGAGAAGTCGATGACGGCGTTCGGCACGGGGGGCGACGGCGTCGATGTGGTCCTTCACCGGACGCCCGAGGTCGCGACCGACGCCGACCGCGCCGAGGGTGCGGCAGCACTCGTGGGAGAGCGCCCGGGAGAGCCCGCGCTGGTGCTCGCGCGGGTGCTCTGACCGCACGTCGCGCGTCGCACCCATCCGGGTTCGGATGTGCTCCGAACATCAAGCGGACAGAATGGTCGTGGCGCCTCGCGCGACCAGTAGATTCTCGGTGAGCTCCCGCGTCGGCCGTCCCGATGGACGACGGATGCGAGGGCGCCCGACCTCACGACCCGGCTAGGACGCATGGCCTTCGACATCGATCGCTTCACCTCCGACTCGGCGCGGGTCCACTGGGACGACCTCCCGCTCGAGTCCTTCCGCGACGACCCGCTCCCAGCCGAGTCGCTGCGCACCCTGCGGTACATGTGCGACGTCGAGTACCACACGGTCTGCTATCTGCGCGACATGCTCGTCACGCCGTCCCGGCGCGAGCCGGACGTCGACGCCTTCATGACGACGTGGAACCGCGAGGAGTTCTGGCACGGTGAGGCGCTCGCGTACGTGCTCGAGCTCCACGGCATCACGGTGTCCTACGACCAGCTCAAGGCGAAGCGGGTCAAGCTCGGCTGGCGCGACCGTGTCGCGCCGGTCAAGCAGTCGCTGCTGTCGAACATCGTCGGCAAGGACTTCATCGCCGTCCACATGATCTGGGGTGCGGTCAACGAGTGGTCGGCGGCCGCCGCGTACAAGCGGCTCGGCGCGCTCGAGGGCCACCCCGCGCTCGCCGAGCTGCTCAAGCGGATCGCGGCCCAGGAGGCCCGTCACGTCGCGTTCTACGCCACGCAGGCGCGCAACCGGCTGGAGGGCAGCGCCAAGGCCCAGAAGCTGGCGCGGCTCGCGCTGACGAGCGCGTGGCGTCCGGTCGGGTCCGGCATCGCGACCGATGCCGAGGTGACCCACGTGATGCGGCACCTCTTCGAGGGGCCCCAGGGTCGCAAGGAGATTGTGGCGATCGACCGGCACGTCGCCAAGCTCCCCGGCATGGAGGGTCTCACCATCGTCGCCGACGCGCTTGACGCGCACGGGGTCGCCGCGTGAGCGACGGCGCGGCGGGCGTCTTCGACGTCCGGGCGTACGTCCGCGACCCGTGGGACGTGCGGCCGGCCGACGTCGACCTGTCGGGGATGGCGGGCATCGACGCGGCGTCGTGCGACGGGCTGCTCCAGCTGTGGTCGGTGGAGCACGACGTGCTCGACCTCATGCGCGACCTGCTGGTCACCCCGACGCACGCGGAGTCGCGCGTCACGGCGTTCCTCACCACCTGGGCCTACGAGCAGTTCTGGCTCGCGCAGACGCTCGCCGCCGCCGTCGAGGCCGCCGGCGGGGTCGCGAAGAAACCGCGGACGACGCTGCTCGGGAGGATCCGCAGCAGCATCGACGAGCGCACCGTCCCGACCATCGGAGCGTTCCGGACCAACCTTCTCGGCAGCGACCTGGTCGCCGGGCACATGGTCACGGGGTGGTTGAGCACAGCCGCCGCCGATCTCGTGCTGGCCAGGCTCGCGGAGCTCGAGCCACGCCTCGCGCCGCTGCACGAGGCGATGCACCCGGTCAAGGTGCGTCACATGGACTTCTACGCCGACGAGGCCCGGCAGCGACTGTCGGCGGGTCGTGGCCCGCAGCGGCTAGCGCTGTCCGCCGCGTCGCGGTGGGAGTGGCCGGGGGTGCGGTACCGCGGACGCGCGGCCGTGCGCGGCCAGCTGGTGCGTCTGTTCGCCGACCCCGTGGTCGCACCACGTGTGCGCGCCCTCGACGGCGCCGTCGCCGCGTGGCCGGGTCTGTCGAGCGTCCGGCCGCTGCGCTCCGCGCTCGGTCGGATGGTGCGGTAGTCCGCAGCTCGGCCGTCACTCGTCCGGCGGCGTCCGTGCGTCATGATCTTCGTCGCTGGGAACCGCCCCGCGTGCGCCGCCCCGCGAAACCCGCGTGTCGCGGCCGAGGGTGGCAGGCTGGGTCGATGGCGCGAGCGAAGCAGGTCGAGAGCAGGCGTGGCGTCGAGCTGACCAATCTCGACCAGCCGCTGTTCGACGGTGCGGACGCGAGCAAGCGCGACCTCGTCGACTACCTCGAGGCGGTCGCGGACCCGATCCTGCGCGAGCTCGCCGGACGCCCGCTCTCCGTGGTCCGCGTGAGGCCGCGGCAGCAGCCCTTCATGCAGAAGAACCTGCCCGACCACACCCCCGACTTCGTCACCTC
>JBMDXU010000287.1:0-6795 GCA_048594485.1 Pseudactinotalea sp.
CCGAGCGCGCGGGCTGACGCTCAGCCGAACAGCAGCGGGAGCGCGATCAGCATCACGGTCGACCACGTGATGTGCGTGAGCACGGGAGCCAGCAGACCGCCGGTCGCGCGCCGCTGCAGCCCGACCACGAGGCCCAGCAGCACCGCGGCGAACGTCAGCATGAGGTTGCCCGACGCCGCGACCACCAGAGCGTTCGCGACCGTGGCGACGGCGATGGGGTACCGGGGCGCCGCCTCGTAGACCGCGCCGCGGAAGAACATCTCCTCCGCGATCCCGTTGACGAGCGTCACGAGCACGATCACCACCAGCGCACCCTCGGCGGCGAAGTCGGTGACGCTGCGCACCTGCTCGCCGAGGAACGGCAGCCGCCGGACCAGCAGCCCACCGCCGAGGAACACCGCCGCCAGCCCGAGACCGACGAGCACCGGGATGATGACGGGTCGGCGCCGCCGGTCGCCGCGGAGCACACGACCCAGGTGCAAGGGGCCCGAGGCGAGCGCCGCGATCACCCAGACCGCTGCGAGCGCGAAGGTCGCGGGGTAGAACAGCGGGTCGCCCGGCTCGATCCGCAGCGAGACGGCGAGCACCCCCGCACCGATGAGCACCGCGACGGCGCACACCGCACGCCGACGGCGCAGGCCGTCGTCGGCTCTCACCTCGCCGGCAGTCACTCCGTCGACGCTACCCGCCCGCGGGAGCTGATGCCGACCACCGCGGCGGCGAGACGTGTGCGAGCGGCTGCGCGGGAGATGGTTGGCTTGCCCCGTGACCGACCTCCCTCCCGCCGGTGCCCCGATCATCTCCGGCGCGATCCACTACTTCCGCGTCCATCCCGACCAGTGGCGACACCGTCTGCAGATGCTGCAGGCGATGGGCGCCGACACCGTCGAGACGTACGTGCCGTGGAACCTGCACGAGCCGCGTCCGGGCGAGTACGTCTTCGACGGGCTCACCGACCTGGGCGGCTTCCTGGACATCGCGCACGACCTCGGGCTGCGCGCGATCGTGCGCCCCGGCCCGTACATCTGCGCGGAATGGGAGAACGGCGGGCTGCCGTGGTGGCTCACCGCCGACCCGACCATCGCGATCCGCACGCGCGACGCGCGCTACCTCGCCGCCGTCGACCGCTGGTTCGACGTGCTCGTCCCGGTGATCGCCGACCGCCAGGTCACCCGTGGCGGGCCGGTCACGATGGTGCAGGTCGAGAACGAGTACGGCTCCTACGGCAGCGACCTGCCCTACCTCGAGCACCTGCGCGACGGGCTGCTCACCCGCGGTATCGACGTCACACTCTTCACCTCTGACGGGCCGGAGGACCACATGCTCACCGGCGGCACCATCCCGGGTGTGTGGGCGACCGTGAACTTCGGCTCCCGAGGCCGCGAGGCGTTCGCGACCCTCGCCCGGCACCGCCCCGACGACGCACCCTTCTGCATGGAGTTCTGGAACGGCTGGTTCGACCACTGGGGCGCTCCGCACCACGTGCGTTCGGCCGAGGAGGCGACGGCGGCCCTGGAGGAGATCCTCGACGCCGGCGGCTCGGTCAACTTCTACATGGCGCACGGCGGCACGAGCTTCGGCGTCACCGCGGGAGCCAACCACCACGGCAGCTACACCCCCACGATCACGTCGTACGACTACGACGCCCCGATCGATGAGGCTGGCCGGGCCACGCCGAAGTTCTGGGCGTACCGCGAGGCGATCGGTCGACGGCGCCCGGTCACCGCCGAGGTGCCCGCACCGTTCCCGGTGCTGCCGACCCGGCGGGTCGTGCTGACCGAGGCGACGCCGTTGACGGCCGCGCTCGACGCCTCGCCGATCCCCGCCCTCGAGACCGGTCGCCCCCCGACGTTCGAGGAGCTCGGCATCGAGCACGGCGTGGCGCGCTACCGCGGTCGCATCCCCGGCCCGCGGCAGGCGTACGAGCTCAGCCTCCCGGGGCTGGCGGACCGCGCGCACGTCCGGGTGGGCGGCGAGCTCCTCGGCGTGGTCGACCGCACCGAGGCCCAGACGTTCACGGTCGAGGTGCCGGCCGAGGGCGTCGACGTCGAGATCCTCGTCGAGTCGATGGGCCGCGTGAACTACGGGCCGTGGCTCGGGGAGCGCAAGGGCCTGGTCGGCGGTGTCAGCCATGGTCAGCAGTCGATCCACGGGTGGGAGACGACGGCGCTGCCGCTGGCGGACCTGCCCGACCTCGGGGCGACGGTCCCACCGACCGACGTCGACGGTGCCGCCTTCTACCGCGGCACCTTCGAGGCCGACGGGCCGGCCGACACCTTCGTCAGCACGGCCGACTGGGGCAAGGGCTACGTGTGGGTCAACGGCTTCAACCTCGGCCGCTACTGGAGCGCCGGGCCGCAGCGCACCCTCTACGTGCCCGCCCCGGTGATCCGGGCGGGTGCCAACGAGATCGTCGTGCTCGAGCTGGACGCACGCCCCGACGAGGCCGTCGTCACGCTCGTCGAGGACCTCGATCTCGGCCCGGTCGAGTAAGACGCGGGTGAGCCGGCGAGCGCTCAGTCGTCGAGGACGAACGTGACCTCGAGCGCCACCTGGTACGCCGTGATGGTGCCGTCGGAGATCTCGACCTTCTGATCCTTGACCCACGCGCCGGAGACGTTGCGCAGCGTCTCGGAGGCGCGGGCGACGCCGGCCTTGATGGCGTCCTCGAAGCTGACGTCGGATCGTGCGGTGATCGTGGTGACGCGGGCGACGGTGCTGGCCATGTGACTCCCCTTCGGTCGTGGCCGCCGTCGTCGGCAGCCGTGCTCATGCTCGCCGGTCGCGGTGGCGGGCGCAACGGGTCATTTCTGCCGCACCGTCGCTCGCCTCGGCATGGGCACGAGGGCGCGGGACCGCGACGTAGGCTGCCGGGGTGACCGACGACCCGTACTCCTGGCTCGAAGACGTCGACGGCGACGAGGCGCTCGCCTGGGTGCGCGAACGCAACGGCGAGAAGGCGGCCGAGCTGGCCGCGACGCCGTCGTTCGCGCAGACGAAGCAGACCATCCGCGCGATCCTCGACTCGGACGCCAAGATCCCGGACGTCACCCGCCGCGGCGACCACCTGTACAACTTCTGGAAGGACGCCGAGCACGAGCGCGGCCTGTGGCGGCGGACGACGCTGGAGTCGTACCGCACCGACTCCCCTGAGTGGGAGACCATCATCGACCTCGACGCCCTCAACGAGGCCGAGGGCGAGAACTGGGTCTGGCACGGCGCGACCGTGCGGCGCGGCGCCGAGGGCGAGGACCCCTGGCGGTACGCGCTCGTCAGCCTCTCGCGCGGCGGCTCGGACGCCGACGTGACACGCGAGTTCGACCTCGTGACGAAGTCGTTCGTCGACGACGGGTACGTGCGCCCGGAGTCCAAGGGCGGGATGTCGTGGGAGTCGCTCGACAGCGTCATCGTCTACACCGACTTCGGCGAGGGGACGATGACGCCGTCGGGCTACCCGCGGATCGTCAAGCGCTGGCGGCGCGGCACACCGCTCGCCGACGCCCAGACCCTCTTCGAGGGCCAGCCCGACGACATGTACATCGGCGGCGGTCACGACTCCACCCCGGGGTTCGAGCGCACCTACGTCATGCGCAGGATCACGTTCTGGAGCGGCGAGCTGTACCTCGTGGGCCCCGACGACGAGCTCACCCTGATCCCGGTGCCCGCGTCCGCCGAGGAGGACGTGCACCGCGAGTGGCTCACGGTCGAGCTGCGCGAGGACTGGACGCCCGCCGACGTCACCTACCCGGCCGGAGCCCTCCTCGCGGCGAGGCTCGACGACGTCCTCGCCGGCTCCACCGACTACCGCGTGCTCTACGCGCCCACCGAGACCAGCTCGCTCGCGAGCTTCACGTGGACCCGCGACCACGTCGTGCTCAACGTCCTCGACGACGTCACCAACCGGCTCGAGGTGCTGACGCCGCAGCCGGACGGCTCGTTCGCACGCTCCGCCGTCGACGGGGTCCCGAGCGTCGGCACCGTCGCCGTCGCCGCGGTCGACGCCGTCGAGAGCAACGACGTCTGGCTCTACGTCACCGACTTCCTCACCCCGACGACGCTCTCGCTCGCGTCGATCTCGCCCGACGGCGTCATGGGCGATCCCGAACCGCTCAAGTCGATGCCGGCCTTCTTCGACGCCGACGGGCTGGTCGCGGAGCAGCACTTCGTGACGTCGGACGACGGCACCCGCGTCCCGTACTTCCTCGTGCACCGCGCGGACCTGACCCTCGACGGCACCGCACCGACGCTGCTCTACGGCTACGGCGGCTTCGAGATCTCGCTGACGCCGACCTACTCGGGCGGTCTGGGCTCGTCCTGGCTGACGAAGGGCGGCGTCTACGCGCTCGCCAACATCCGGGGCGGCGGCGAGTACGGGCCGCGCTGGCACCAGGCCGCGCTCAAGGAGAACCGTCACCGCGCGTACGAGGACATGGCCGCCGTGGCGCGCGATCTGGTGGAGCGTGGCGTGACCTCGCCCGATCATCTGGGTGTGCAGGGCGGGTCGAACGGCGGGCTGCTGACCGGCAACATGCTCACGCAGTACCCCGAGCTGTTCGGCGCGGTCGTCATCCAGGTGCCGCTGCTGGACATGAAGCGGTACAGCCACCTGCTCGCCGGAGCCTCGTGGATGGACGAGTACGGCGACCCGGACGACCCGGCGCAGTGGGAGTTCATCCGGACCTTCTCCCCGTACCACCTGTTCGACGCCGATCGCACGTACCCGCCGGTGCTGTTCACGACGTCGACGCGCGACGACCGCGTGCACCCCGGCCACGCCCGCAAGCTCGCCGCGACGATGCTGGCTGCGGGCAAGGACGTCACGTACTACGAGAACATCGAGGGCGGCCACGGCGGCGCGGCGACCAACGACCAGGCTGCGCACATGCAGGCGCTGGCGTACTCGTTCCTCTGGTCGCGGCTGGCCTGATTGCGACGATCGTCACCGGCGAGGGAGGGCGCCATGCAGCTCGAGCGGCTGGGGTTCGCGCCTGACCTGGTGGACTACCGGAAGGCGTGGGATCGGCAGCGCGAGGTCCACGCTGCGGTCGTCGCGGGCGAGCGACCGGACACCGTGCTGCTGTGCGAGCACGCGTCGGTCTTCACGGCGGGCGCACGGACACGCCCCAGCGAGCGCCCGATCGACGGGTCCGAGGTCATCAAGGTCGACCGCGGCGGCAAGATCACCGGGCACGGACCGGGGCAGCTGGTCGGCTACCCGATCGTGCGGCTGCCGGACCCCGTCGACGTCGTCGCGCACGTGCGGCGGCTGGAACAGCTGATGATCGACGTCTCCGCCGAGCTCGGCCTCACAACACATCGTGTCGACGGCCGCTCCGGCGTCTGGGTGCTCGGCGACGGCGTCCGGCCGGACCGGAAGGTCGGCGCCATCGGGGTGCGCGTGAGCAAGGGCGTGACCATGCACGGCTTCGCCTTCAACGCGGACTGCGACCTGGCCTGGGCGAGCGTCATCGTCCCCTGCGGCCTCGAGGACGCCACCGCCACGAGCCTGACGACGGAGCTCGGTCGTCATGTCACCGTCGCCGAGCTCCTTCCCCTCGTCGAGGCGCATCTGCCCGCCGTGGTCGCCGGCTGACTCAGGGTGGGAGACACGCCCTAGGCTGGAGGAGTGGCCGACACAACCGGACCGACACCTCTGGGCATGCCGCGATCGCCTTCGCCCGCCACCACGACCGTCGACGGCAAGCGCGTGCGCGGCATCGAGGCGCGCAACGCGCAGACGCCGATCGAGCGCAAACCCGAGTGGATCCGCACCAAGGCGACGATGGGCCCGGAGTACACGGGCATGCAGCAGCGGGTGAAGGGCGCCGGCCTGCACACGGTCTGCCAGGAGGCGGGCTGCCCCAACATCTACGAGTGCTGGGAGGATCGCGAGGCGACCTTCCTCATCGGCGGCGACATCTGCACACGTCGGTGCGACTTCTGCGACATCGCCACCGGCAAGCCGCGCCCGCTCGACCACGACGAGCCCCGCCGTGTCGCGGAGTCCGTCGCCGAGATGGGGCTGCGATACGCGACCATCACCGGCGTCGCGCGCGACGACCAGCCCGACGGTGCCGCCTGGCTGTTCGGCGAGACCGTCCGGCAGATCCACGCCCCCAACCCGGGGACCGGCGTCGAGATCCTTCCGCCGGACTTCAACGCCGTCCCCGAGCACGTGGGACGTGTCTTCGAGGCACGGCCGGAGGTGTTCGCGCACAACCTCGAGACCGTGCCGCGGATCTTCAAGCAGATCCGCCCCGCGTTCACCTACGACAACTCGCTCCGCGTCCTCACCATGGCCAAGGAGGACGGGCTGGTCACCAAGTCGAACCTCATCCTCGGCATGGGCGAGGAGGACCACGAGATCGATCGGGCGCTCGTCGACCTCCGCGACGCCGGCTGCGACATCATCACGATCACCCAGTACCTGCGGCCGTCGAAGCTGCACCACCCGGTGGCGCGCTGGATCAAGCCCGCCGAGTTCGTCCACTGGTCCGACCGCGCCGAGGAGATCGGGTTCCTCGGTGTGATGTCGGGTCCGCTGGTGCGCTCCTCCTACCGCGCCGGCAGGTTGTACGCGCAGTCGATGGCCAAGCTCGGCAGGCCGCTGCCCGAAGGCCTGGAGCACCTCGCCGAGGCCGCAGAGGACGGCGCCCGCCAGGAGGCGAAGACCCTCCTGGGCATGCCCCTCCCCCGAGTGAGCTGACCAGCCCCCGCCTGACCCCAACCGCCCCCCACCTGACCCCGGCGAGATCGTCGTTCCGCGGCGATCTCGTAGATCTGGATCTACGAGAT
>JBMDXU010000288.1:0-4157 GCA_048594485.1 Pseudactinotalea sp.
CGCCGTCACCTCCGCGCCCATGTTGGTGCGCGCCACGACGTCGGTCGCGAGCTCGATCCGTGGTCCCTGCGCGCGCCCGACGAAGACGGAGACGTATCCGCTCGGGTCGGCCACGAGCACCTCGACGTCGTGCGCGACCGAACCAGGGGCGGCCGGCTGCTCGGTCAACGAGCTGGCGTCGTCCGGCGGCCGGGGCGTCACCCGCCAGTAACCCGTCTCGGTGCCCCAATGCTGTCCGGCCACGAGGCTGTCGACGTCGACACGCTCCTCCAGGCTGGCGAGCTCGCCGTCGAGCAGCCAGGTGGTGGAGACGTAGTGCAGGTACGGACCGCCGTCGTGGTCGAACGTGACCTCGGTGACCACGGGCCGCTTCGGGATGTCGGGGTAGCCGAGGAAGCCGGGGCCCCGCCAGCGGCCGACGAGCCAGGCGAGCGGGTAGACCTCGGGCGCCAGGCCCTCGGGGAACGAGAACGTCACGCCGTCAGCCTACGCGGCGCCGGGACGCGGGTCCGCGACCCCGTGCTCACGCCGCCGTGCTCACTCCCCGGCGCTCACTGCAGCGCGGGCAGCACACGTCCGAGCACGTAGACCGGGAGCCCACTGACCGCGACGGGCAGCATCGCCGCCGAGATCGCCGGCCACAGCCGCCCCGAGGCCGGGAACTGGCCGAACAGGTGGTGGACCGCCGCGATCAGCAGCCCCGCCGCGAGCCCGACGAGAAGACCGGTCGTCATGCCCACCGCCTCCGCGAGCAGCATCCCGACCAGCAGCCCGATCAGCGACGTCAGCACGATGGTCACGACCGCCGAGTACGGCTGCGGCAACGGCGCCGCCGTGACGGCGGAGGCGACCGCCAGCGCCACGCTGCCGGTGAGCACCAGCCCGACCTGGGCGCCGCCGGTACCCATCGCGAGCCAGCCGATCCCGGACACCACGATGGTGCTGCCGGCGACGATGCCCGAGACCGACTCGACCAGGCGCGGGCGCCCGTCACGGCGCGCGAGCTCGTGGACGAACGCCCCGAGCACCGACCCCGCGAGCACCGACGCGGCCCAGGCGGGCTCGTCGGTGAGCTCGACCGCGGCGACCGCCGCCACCGAGGTCAGCAGCAGGACGGTCGAGGCGCCACGGCGGGCCGGGAGCCCCAGCAGGCTGGGCCAGCCGATCGAGAAGAGCACGCAGATGCCCAGCACCGTGCCGACGAGGAGCGGTCGCTCGCCGAACGCCGTGAGAGCGACGCCGGCAGCGGCCGACGCGGTCACGACGGCGCGGAACGCACCGCTCATCATCGTGACCACCCCATGCCGGCCGTGGCGGACGTCACGCACGGCCGCCGATCTGCGCCCACCGTACCTGTCCGGCGCGGACCGTACCTGTCGGGCACGTGCCACTAGACTTCAGCGATCGAACGGGAGGTGCGCACGTGGCTGATCTGCTCATGCTGACCTCAGAGCCCGGCGGCTCCGCGCAGGTCCTCGGCGCTCTCGCGCTCCTCAGCCACCGGGTGCGGGTGGTCCCGCTCGAGCCGTCCGCACTGCTCGACGCGCCCGACGCCGATGTCGTCCTCATCGACGGACGCCGCGATCTCGCCCGGGCACGGTCGACCTGCCAGCTGATGCGCAGCACCGGCATCGAGGTGCCGATGCTGCTCGTGCTCACCGAGGGCGGGCTGCCGGTCGTCGGCATGGACTGGGGCATGGACGACGTCGTCCTCGCCGACGCCGGACCGGCCGAGCTCGACGCCCGGTTGCGACTGGTGTCGGACCGGGGCCGCATGGCTCCTGCCGACGACCCCCTCGAGGAGATCGAGGCGGGCGAGCTCCGCATCGACTCCGGCGGGTACACCGCACGGCTGCGTGGCGAGATGCTCGACCTCACCTACAAGGAGTTCGAGCTCCTCAAGTACCTGTCGCAGCACCCCGGGCGTGTGTTCACGCGGGCCCAGCTGCTCCAGGAGGTCTGGGGGTACGACTACTTCGGCGGCACTCGGACCGTCGATGTCCACGTCCGGCGCCTGCGGGCCAAGCTCGGGCCGGAGCACGACCAGATGATCGGAACCGTGCGCAACGTCGGCTACCGCTTCGAGTCCCAGCGCGACCGCCGTGAGGGTCGTGAGGCCCGGGAGCCGGCACGCGGGACGGACGACGGCGACGCCGTCCCGTCCGAGCACCGGCACAGCACAGCCTGACGCGACGGGCCCGGTCGGGGAGCGGGCGCGCCGAAGGATGAGGAACTTCGGACCCGTGCCGCTAGCGTGTGCACCGGTCCTGAAGCTTCTACGACGACGGAGACGTCCCATGCGTCTGCGCATGACACCGCGCGACACCACGTTCTTCGATCTGTTCGCGACCCTCGCGGCGCACCTGGTCACCGGCGCGGATCTGCTGGCGCAGATCGTCGGCGCGCCGCCCGCCGAGCGACCGGCGCTCGCGGAGTCGCTGCGCGACATGGAGCACGCCTGCGACGACGCGGCGCACACGATCATGCGACGGCTGAACCAGACCTTCGTCACGCCGTTCGACCGCGACGACATCTACGTCCTCGCCGCCAACCTCGACGACTGCATGGACTTCATGGAGGCGGCGGGCGAGATGACCGTGCTCTACGCGATCGACGAGTTCCCCCCGAAGGTCAGCGAGCAGATCTCGACGCTGCAGCGGTCGGCCGAGCTGACGGCGGGTGCCATGCCGCGGCTGCGTGGCCTCGATCAGCTCGAGGAGTACTGGATCGAGATCAACAGGCTCGAGAACGCCGCGGACCGCGCCTACCGCGAGCTCAACGCCGACCTGTTCAGCAACCCCAAGTACCAGCAGTCGCCGGTCGGCGTGATCGAGATGATGAAGCTCAAGGGCGTCATCGATGCCCTGGAGGCGGCCGCGGACAGCTTCGAGCACGTCGCGAACACCGTCGAGACGATCTGCCTCAAGGAATCCTGAGCTCCGCGTGGACGTCCTGTTCCTGCTGGTCGCGCTCGTCGTCGTCATCGCCCTGGTGTTCGACTACACGAACGGCTTCCACGACGCCGCGAACGCGATCGCCACCTCGGTCTCGACGCGCGCGCTGACGCCGCGCGCCGCCCTGCTGCTGGCCGCCGTCATGAACCTCATCGGCGCGCTCCTGGGCACCGGTGTCGCCGAGACCATCGGCAGCGGGATCATCGACGCGCCCGTCGGGACGCACGGGCTCGTCGTCGTGCTCGCCGGGCTGCTCGGCGCGATCGCGTGGAACCTCATCACCTGGTGGAAGGGTCTGCCGTCGTCGTCGTCCCACGCCCTCATCGGGGGACTGATGGGGGCGGGGCTCGCCTCGCTCACGAACGTCCACTGGGATGTGATCGGCGCCAAGGTCGTGCTGCCCATGATCGTGTCGCCGCTGGTCGGCTTCACCCTCGCCTACCTGCTCATGGTCGCGGTGCTGTGGATCTTCCGGAGCGCCGCCCCGGGCCGGACGTTCCGCCGGTTCCGGATCGCCCAGACGATCTCGGCGGGCGCGATGGCGCTCGGCCACGGGCTCCAGGACGCCCAGAAGACGATGGGTGTCATCGTGCGGGCTCTCGTCGCCGGCGGGTTCCAGACGACCACCGAGATCCCCCTCTGGGTCAAGCTCTCCGCCGCGCTCGCGATCTCGGCCGGCACGTACGCCGGCGGCTGGCGCATCATGCGGACCCTCGGCCGCAAGGTGATCGAGCTCGACCCGGCCCGCGGATTCGTCGCCGAGTCCGTGGCCGCGTCGGTGCTCTACACGACGGCGTTCGTGTTCCACGCGCCCATCTCGACGACCCACACGATCACGTCCGCGATCATGGGCGTCGGCGCGACGAAGAGGCTGTCGGCGGTGCGCTGGGGGGTCGCGCGGAGCATCGCGACGGCGTGGGTGCTCACCATCCCGGCCGCGGCCGCCGTCGCGGCGCTCGTCTACCTGGTGCTGTCGCTGTTCCTGTGACCGGCGCAGCCGTCTCGGCGTCGGGCACCGCTCCCCATCGACCGCACCCGGCCGAGCCCCGGGCGTACCCCTAGACTCGGCGGCGTCCGTCAGACACCAGACCTGGGAGCACCCGTGAAGAAGCGCCTCATCTCGACCACGTTCGCCGCGCTGGCCGGCGTGGGACTCGTCACCACCGTCGCGGCGTGCGGCGCCCTGGGCGGCGGACAGATCGC
>JBMDXU010000289.1:0-3382 GCA_048594485.1 Pseudactinotalea sp.
GTCCAGCCCGACCTGTCGACCTCACCCGGGTCCTGGATCCGGGCGAGGTAGAACACCTCGTCCTGGCGGACGTCCTGGTGGAAGAAGTCGAAGATCGCCGAGCGCGTGAGCACAGGCCCGACGAGATCGCTCTCGGCGATCTGCAGACCGGTCTCCTCGGCGAGCTCGCGGACCGCGGCCTGCTCGGCACTCTCCCCCGGGTCGATGCCGCCGCCGATCGTGAACCACCAGGACCGGCTGGGCTCGTCGACGTCGTGACCGCGGACCAGAAGCACACGGTCGTCGGAGTCGAGCAGGAGCACACGAGCCGCGCGACGGAACGGGACGCCGTCGGCGCCGGTCACCCAGTCGGGTCCGAGTGATCCGCGGGCTGACGGCTCCGAGCTCACCAGCCGCGCTCGGCGAGCCGGTGAGGGACCGGGATGTCGTCGACGTTGATGCCGACCATCGCCTCCCCGAGCCCGCGGGACACCTTCGCGACGACGTCCGGGTCGTCGTAGAACGTCGTGGCCTGGACGATCGCGCTCGCACGCTCGGCCGGGTTGCCCGACTTGAAGATGCCGGACCCGACGAAGACGCCCTCGGCGCCGAGCTGCATCATCATGGCCGCGTCGGCGGGGGTCGCGATGCCGCCCGCGGTGAAGAGCACGACGGGGAGCTTGCCCGCGCGGGCGACCTCGACGACCAGGTCGTACGGGGCCTGCAGCTCCTTCGCGGCCACGTAGAGCTCGTCCTCGGGCAGCGACGTGAGCCGCTTGATCTCGCCGCGGATCTGCCGCATGTGCGTGGTGGCGTTGGAGACGTCGCCGGTGCCCGCCTCGCCCTTGGAGCGGATCATGGCCGCTCCCTCGGTGATGCGACGCAGCGCCTCGCCCAGGTTGGTGGCGCCGCACACGAACGGCACCGTGAACGCCCACTTGTCGATGTGGTTGGCGTAGTCGGCCGGGGTGAGGACCTCGGACTCGTCGACGTAGTCGACCCCGAGGGACTGCAGCACCTGCGCCTCGACGAAGTGGCCGATGCGCGCCTTGGCCATGACCGGGATGGAGACGGCGGCGATGATGCCGTCGATCATGTCCGGGTCGCTCATCCGGGACACCCCGCCCTGCGCGCGGATGTCGGCGGGCACCCGCTCGAGCGCCATGACGGCGACCGCACCGGCGTCCTCGGCGATCTTCGCCTGGTCGGGGGTGACGACGTCCATGATGACGCCGCCCTTGAGCATCTCGGCCATGCCGCGCTTCACGCGTGCGGTGCCGACCTGCGGCGTGCTGAGCTCCTCGGACACGATGCGACCTCGACCTGCGCTGGGTGGGAAACGAACCGGCGCAAGTCTACGACCGGGCCCTCGCTACCGCTCCCCGGTGTCCCCGCCGTCCGGATGAGGCACCTCGGTCCCGCGCGTCGCTCGCCCGGGGGCCGATTCGTCAACGAATTCGGTTATCTCAGCTGACCCTGCGCGGACACGGTGAAGGTGTGGCGGTCCTTGGTGAGCTCGTTGAGGAGCTCGTGCTCGCTCTGGGAGGTGCGGAGATCGGCCCGCCCGGTGAGCTGGCGCTGGCGGAGGTAGGCGAGGGCGGTCGCGTCGCGCTGGAACTCCTTCATCGCCTGCTTGGCGCGCTCGCCGTAGGTCGCCGCCCAGGTGCGGGCCTGGCTGCGCATCCGCATCGAGGAGAGCATCTGCACCTCCTGCGGGGCGAACCATCCGGCCTGGCCATACTCCCCGAGGCGGGCGCGGATGACCTCGGCCTCCTGGCGGCGCAGCCAGAACATCAGGGCGACGACGGCGATGAAGAGGGGAATCTGGACGACCGCGTACAGCAGGAGGAAGTTGTTGCCGAGGCTGGCCGAGCCGTTCCAGAGCGCGTGCAGGCCCATCGCCCCCACGAGGCCGACGGGGAAGGCGAGGAACACCGTCGTCGTCCGCCGCGATCGCGCGGCCAGCCCGATCGCGATGCCGATGCAGGCGGTGAAGATCAGGTGGGCGAACGGCGAGAACAGGCCGCGCATCACGAACACGACCCAGACGAACTCGGCGCTGCGCGCGAAGTAGAGGATGTTCTCGGTGAACGCGAACCCGGCGGCGACCGTCGCGGCGTACACGACGCCGTCGACGGGTCCGTCGAAGTGCTGACGTCGCAGCAGGAACAGCAGCAGGACGCCCAGGCCCTTGGTGGTCTCCTCGACGATCGGGGCCACCACCACGGCACCGAGGGTGGTCGCGCTCCTGGCGTCGCCCGTGCTCTCGTACATCCACTGGGTGATCGCCGTGTTGAGGAACAACGACGACAGCGTCGACACACCCGCGCCCCAGAGCAGCGCGAACAGCAGCAGCAGCTTGGGCTCGGGCTCCCAGCGGTCGAGCCAGAGCACGCCCGCGAGCACGATCGTCAGCGGGACGAGGGCGAGCACGAACGCCGCCAGGGTCGGGCCGACTCCGGTCTGGGAGAGGACGAAGATGATGACGGCGATCATCGCGACCGCGAACACGCCGATCCCGAGCAGGTAGAAGATCGGCCGGTTGCTGATCTTGTCCGGCTGCGACCAGACCTGCTCGATCCCGCCGCCGGCGTTCGGCGGCGGAGCGGATGCCGCGTTGTACGTGCCCCACTCGGCAGGCGACGGCGCGAACCCGCCCGGGCGGTAGGCCTGCGGGTAGGTCGGCCGGGACCCCTGCGTCGTCGCGACCGGGGCGTCCTGGGGGCCGGACTGAGCGGGTCCGGGTGCGCCGGGGTAGGGGCTCGACATGGCCCACACTCTAATGGGACTCCTCGCCGCTCAGGGGCTGGGGCTGGTCGGCGTCCCGGGGACGACCTCGTCGTCCATCTCGAACGTCACGGGCATCGCCGCGCGGCCCGCGAGACGGAAGGTGCGCACCACCGGGTTCGCCCGGAGCTGTTGCGTCGCCACCACGGCGTCGTTGTGGAAACGGCGGGCGAGCTGGGCCCGATAGCAGGCGTGCTCGAGCGCGTCCAGCGAGCTCGCCACGACGGGGTCCTCGCGCAGCGCTGCCCGGTCCGCGTCGGTGCCGAGAGCGGCCCGGAGCGCCATGGTCAGCTCGGACTCGACCTGGCCGCGCTCGGAGCCGGTCTCGGCCAGCTCGTCGCGGTCGTCGGGCTCCCGCCCCACCAGGCGCGGCGCGTGCACCGCGGCCTCCCACGCCTGCTCACCCACGATGAGCGAGCTCGCGGGATCGAGGTGCCCCGACGCCGCCAGCTCGGCCGCCGACTCGGCCCGCCGCACGAGCTGCGCCTCCAGCACCGCGCGCGAGCGCACCACCCGCCGATGCAGCCGGTCGACACGTTGGGCGAGGTGGACGAGCACGACGCCCACGACGCCGAGGACGCCGATAACGACCAGCGCGATCTCCGCCCCGCTCACG